>NZ_JBICVG010000006.1:199088-499493 GCF_043198875.1 Streptomyces sp. NPDC048718 | reverse complement strand
GGGGTGTCGGACTACTACACGGTGATGGCCGTCACCGACCCGGAGAAGCGGTCGAAGGGCATCAGCGCCTTCGTCGTGGAGAAGGACGACGAGGGCGTGTCGTTCGGGGCGCCGGAGAAGAAGCTCGGCATCAAGGGCTCCCCGACCCGTGAGGTCTACTTCGACAACGTGCGCATCCCGGCCGACCGGATGATCGGCGCGGAGGGCACCGGGTTCGCCACCGCGATGAAGACCCTGGACCACACCCGGATCACCATCGCCGCGCAGGCCCTGGGCATCGCGCAGGGCGCGCTCGACTACGCCAAGGGCTACGTCAAGGAGCGCAAGCAGTTCGGCAAGCCGATCGCCGACTTCCAGGGCGTGCAGTTCATGCTCGCCGACATGGCCATGAAGCTCGAAGCCGCGCGCCAGCTCACCTACGCCGCCGCCGCGAAGTCCGAGCGAGTGGAAGGCGACCTCACGTTCTTCGGCGCGGCTGCGAAGTGCTTCGCGTCCGATGTCGCGATGGAGGTCACCACCGACGCCGTCCAGCTCCTGGGCGGTTACGGCTACACCCGTGACTACCCCGTCGAGCGCATGATGCGCGATGCCAAGATCACCCAGATCTACGAGGGCACCAACCAGGTCCAGCGCATCGTCATGGCCCGCAACCTCCCGTAGGGGCCTTCCGGTGCGTCCCGGCCCGATGGGGCCGGGACCTGCCGAACGCCCCCTCACCACCCGTACGTTGAAAGGAGACAGGCCGTGACCCTGAAGATCGCTGTCTGTGTGAAGTACGTTCCCGACGCCTCCGGCGACCGCGGTTTCGCCGACGACCTGACCACCGACCGCGAGGACGTCGACGGCCTCCTTTCGGAACTCGACGAGTACGCGGTCGAGCAGGCGCTGCGGATCTCGGAAGAGGCGGACGACGCCGAGGTCACCGTCATCACCGTCGGCCCGGACGACGCCAAGGACGCGCTGCGCAAGGCGCTGTCCATGGGCGCCGACAAGGCCGTCCACGTCACTGACGAGGACATCCACGGCACCGACGTGATGGGCACCTCCGCGATCCTCGCCAAGACCCTGGAGAAGACCGGCTTCGACCTGGTCGTCTGCGGCATGGCCTCGACGGACGGCGCGATGGGCGTCCTTCCGGCGCTGCTCGCCGAGCGGCTGAACCTGCCCCAGATGACGCTGCTGTCCGAGGTCTCGGTCGAGGACGGCCTGGTGAAGGGCCGTCGCGACGGCGACGCCGCCAGCGAGCAGCTCCAGGCCCCGCTGCCGGCCGTCGTGTCGGTCACCGACCAGTCGGGCGAGGCCCGTTACCCGTCCTTCAAGGGCATCATGGCCGCCAAGAAGAAGCCGGTCGAGGAGCTGGACCTGGACGACCTCGGCATCGACACCGACGAGGTCGGTCTCGCGGGTTCGTGGACCCTCGTCGGCTCGGTCGCGGCGCGCCCCGCCCGCACGAAGGGCACGATCGTCACGGACGAGGGCGACGGCGGCAAGCAGCTCGCCGCGTTCCTGTCCGGCCAGAAGTTCATCTGACCCACCGTCACCACCCCTCAGGAGCAAGGAATCATGGCTGAGATCCTGGTTCTCGTGGACCACGCCGACGGTGCGGTCCGCAAGCCGGCCCTCGAACTGCTCACGCTGGCCCGCCGGATCGGCGAGCCGTCCGCCGTCGTCCTCGGCGCCGGCGAGGCCGCCGCCTCGATCGCGGCGACCGCCGGCGAGTACGGCGCCGCGACCGTGTACGTCGCGGACGGCGCCGAGTTCACCGAGCAGCTCGTCGTGCCGAAGGTCGACGCGCTCGCCCAGATCGCGAAGGACAAGGGCGTCGCCGCCGTTCTCGTGACCTCGTCCGGCGAGGGCAAGGAGGTCGCCGCGCGAGTGGCGCTGCGCCTCGGCTCCGGTCTGATCACGGACGCGGTGGAGCTGGAGGCCGGCGAGAACGGCCCGGTCGCCACCCAGTCGGTGTTCGCCGCCTCGTACCAGGTGAAGTCGACCGTCTCGCACGGCGTGCCGGTCGTCACCGTCAAGCCCAACTCGGCCGCCCCCGAGGCCGCTCCGGCCGCGGGCACGGTCGAGAACGTGTCGGTCGCCTTCACCGGCAACGCCGCCACGGTCCTCTCGCGCACCCCGCGGGTCTCCACCGGCCGCCCCGAGCTGACCGAGTCCGCGATCGTGGTCTCCGGCGGCCGAGGTGTCGGCGCGGCGGAGGGCTTCGAGGTCGTCGAGAAGCTCGCCGACTCGCTCGGCGCGGCGGTCGGCGCCTCGCGCGCCGCGGTGGACGCGGGCTGGTACCCGCACGCCAACCAGGTGGGCCAGACCGGCAAGCAGGTCTCGCCGCAGCTGTACATCGCGGCGGGCATCTCCGGCGCGATCCAGCACCGGGCGGGCATGCAGACGTCGAAGACGATCGTGGCCGTCAACAAGGACGCCGAGGCCCCGATCTTCGACCTGGTCGACTACGGCGTGGTCGGCGACCTGTTCGCCGTACTGCCGCAGCTGACGGACGAGATCGGCGCCCGCTGACCCGTCCCGCTACGGAGAAGGGGGGGGGGGGGGGGGGGGGGGGGGGGGGGGGGCCCGGGCGGCGGGGGGGGGGGGGCGGGGGCGGGGGGGGGGGGGGGGGCCGCGGCGGCCCCCCCCCGCCCCCCCCCCCCCCCCCCCCCCCCCGCCGCCCGCCCCGCCCCCCCCCCCCCCCCGCCGCCCCGGCCCGCCCCCCCCCCCCCCCCCCCCCCCCCCCCCCCCCCCTTCTCGTCGTGTTCAGTACCAGTGGTCGACCGGGGCCTCTTCGCAGAGCCGGACGACCGGCCGGCGGCCCGGGACGGCGGCGTCCTGGGCGAGCCTGACCCGGACGCCGGGCCGGACCGCGTGCGGCGGGCCGTCGACGCGGCAGCGGACCACGAAGCCCTCGGCCATGTGCACCGGCCAGAGGTCGGCCTGGGCGGCGCTGACCCCGCGCCGTACCGAGATCACACCCTCCCCCGCGCTGAGTTCGGGCGCCAGCTCGGTGGACCCGCAGGTCGGGCAGAGCAGACGCTGGAAGGCGATGGTGTGGCACCAGCGGCAGCGCTGGAAGTAGAGCTCGGACTCGTCGACCGGGGCCGCGGCCAGGGCGGCGCCGGCCCCGTTCGGCAGGCCCGTGGATCCGGTGGGGAACACGATGCTTCTCCTTGCACTGGGCGGCTCAACCGTGCACGGCGCAAAGATATGGCACTGAGTGCCAGAAAATAAAGACCCGAGTTCCCTCATGTGACGATACTGAGATCCCCACGAGTCCAGGGAGTCCCGGGAGCGTTCGGGGAGCCGCCCGGGTCTCTCGGGCCTCACGGGGCACCAGGGCCCTCGAACACCCTGGGCCCCCTCGGCCGCCTTGGCCGCCCGGTCCGCGCGTCCCGCTCAGCTCTCGCCGAGGCTCGCCTCGACCTCGCGCACCACCCGCCACATCGGCGTGGACCGCTTGGCGATCACCACGACCACGTCGTCCGGCTCGCGCTCGCCCGCCGCCGACCCCGCCCCGCCGGGCACGCCGTCCGGGTGCCAGGTGTCCCGTACGAACTCCAGGGCCCGGTCCACCTCGGCCAGCGGGTCGCCCACCCCGCCCGACCGCAGCCAGTGCCGCAGCACATGGTTGTGGGCGGCCACCACGGCGGCGGCGAGCACATTGGCCCGCAGGGTGCCGTCACGGCGGTCGGCGAAGCGGGTGCGCAGATAGTCGCCGAGGGTCTTCTCGTACCGCCAGACGACGGAGAGTTCATAGGTGCGCAGCCCGGTGACCTCGCGGGTGAGGCGGTAGCGCTGGACGGAGAAGGTGGGGTTCTCCGCGTACATCCGCATGACGAGCCGGGTGGCCTCGCAGACCCGCACCAGCGGGTCGTCGCCGTCCTCGCTCGCGGCGAGGAACTCGGTCATATCGGCGAGGCTCTGTTCGTGGTCGGGGAAGACCACGTCCTCCTTCGACGGGAAGTAGCGGAAGAAGGACCTCCGGCCGACCCCCGCCGTGCGGACGATGTCGTCGATCGTCGTCTGCTCGTAGCCTCGCTCCAGGAAGAGCTGGAAGGCCGCCGCGACGAGGGAGTCACGCATCGAGGGCTTGGCGGGATGGCTGCTCATGTCCCGAACCTAGCACTCGGATCCCTCGCGCGACGGCACTAGGTGCCACGGATGGATCTTGGTCGGCACCACCGAAGGAAGCGTCAGCGGGCGGCCATGCGCAGGGCGCCGTCCATCCGGATCGTCTCGCCGTTCAGGTAGTCGTGCTCGGTGATCATGGTGACCAGCCGGGCGTACTCCTCGGGAAGGGCGAGCCGCTGCGGGAAGGTCACGCCCGCCGCGAGGCCGGCCCGGATCTCCTCGCTGAAGCCGGCCATCATCGGGGTGTCGACGATGCCGGGCGCGATGGTGACCACCCGGATGCCGTACTGCGCGAGGTCACGGGCCGCGGTGATGGTCATGCCCGCGACGGCCGCCTTGGAGGCGGCGTACGCGATCTGGCCGATCTGCCCCTCGAACGCGGCGATGGAGGCGGTGTTGACGACGAGACCGCGCTGCCCGTGCGCGTCCGGCTCGTGCCCGGCGATGGCCTCGGCGGCGAGCCGCATCACATTGAACGTCCCGACCAGATTGACGTCGAGGACCGTGCGGAACAGCTCCAGGTCGTGCGGGCCCTTGCGGCCGAGCAGCCGCGCGGAGGGCGCGATCCCGGCGCAGTTGACGGCGAGCCGCAGCTCGGCGCCGTCCTCCTCGATCCGGGCGAGCGCGGCCCGTACCTGCTCCTCGTCGGTGACGTCCGCCGCGATCAGGGTGATCCCGTCGGCCGGCGTCCCGGCCCCGGCGACCGCCTTGTCGAGGTCCAGCCCGTAGACCGTGGCCCCCTTCGCGGCGAGCGCGGCGGCGGTGGCCGCTCCGAGCCCCGAAGCGGCACCGGTGACGAGCGCGGCGGAACCTGCGATGTCCATGGAACTCCTCGTACGTACCCCCGGCGCCGGGTGCCGGCCGCCGGGTCGAGTGGATGGCCCGCCGCGCCTCGCCTCGTGGGCGGCGCGGTCACGGGTCCGAAGACCGGGCAACGGTCGACGCGCCCCACCCTATCGACCGGGCGCCCGAGGCCAACTCCCCGGCGGGGGACGGAATCTCCTGGTCCCGGGCGAGAGCCGCACCGGGGCAGTGAGCGGCGGGCTCCGCCCGGGCCGTACTGTTCGCCCGGTGGTCGGCCCGCCGACCTCGGTGCGGTGCGGACCCGGTCGCCGCGCGAGGGGCGCGAACCGGCTCGCGGCCCGGGTCCAGTCGGATCGGACCGCCCCAACCCGCCCCGACCTGACAGAGAAAGGCCTCCTCACCTGTGTGGACCGAAACCCTCAGGGCCCTGCCCGGCACTGCCACCCTCAGCTCCCCCGCGCCGGAAGCCGCGCTGAGCCGCTGCGCGGCGGCCCTCGGCCATCCACTGCCCTCCGACCTCATCGCGCTCCTCCGCGCGAGCGACGGCATCGAGGGCGAGTACGGAGATGTGCTCGTCTGGCCTGCCGAGCACATCGGCACCGAGAACCGACACCTCCGCGACGACGCCGAACTGGCCTCTCTCTACATGCCGTTCGACCCGCTGCTCTTCTTCGGGGACGCGGGGAACGGGGACCTGTTCGCACTCCTCTCCGGAATCGACCGGCCGGACGTCTTCGTCTGGGACCACGAGACCGACAGCCGTACATGGGTGGCACCCAGCCTGGCCACCTGTCTCGAATGGCGGCTGACGGGACGGATCGCGCTGTAGACCGCGTCCCACGGCCCGGCCCCTCCCGACGGGCCGGACCCGGTGGGCCGGACCCGGTGGCCTTCTCCGTTCGGCGGACCGCGCGGCGGATTCCTGCTTCGATACGGGCATGATCCGTGCCTGGCTGATGTCCGCCTTGCTCGTGCTGTGCGGCCTGCTCGTCGGCGCTTCCCTGCTCCTGGGCGGTTCGAGCGTGCCCTCCCCCGTCGTAGCGGTGCTGTTCCTGCTGCTCGCCTGGACGCAATCGCCGCTGTTCTTCCCCCGCCGTCTGGACGCGGCGGAGGCACAGCGGCGCAGCGCCGCCGACGGGCGCCCGGTGATCTACTGGCGGCCCGGCTGCACGTTCTGCCTGCGACTGCGGCTCCGGCTCGGCCGCCGCGCCCGCCGGGCGTACTGGGTCGACATCTGGCGGGACCCCGAGGGCGCGGCGGTGGTGCGGGCGGCGAACGGCGGGGGCGAGACCGTCCCGACGGTCGTGGTCGCCGGCCGGCCGCACACCAACCCCGATCCGGGCTGGGTACGCGTCGTCCTGGACGCGCTCCCGGCGCCGGGCGTCCGGGACGCTGACTGAGATCCCTTCCCCTGGGACGGCTTCTCGTCGATGATGGCGGCGTGGCTCACCGCATCACCGCTCTCCTCACGGTCGTCGGCGTCGTCGGCGGCACCCTGTTCCTGGCCGCCGCCATCGACGCGTTCCGCGCCGGGGGAACGCCCGTCTGGCTCGTCGCCGGAGGGGGTGTCTTCCTCGGCACCGTCCTCGCGCGCGTCCGCGACGCCCGCCGCCCGCGCGCCCTGAACGAGTTCTGAACTCCCCTTCTGCTTAAGGCTTCTGAGACCCGGGTCTCGTTCCCCTCACGTGGACGCCGACGGCCGGCTGTGCGCGGTCGGCAAGAGCGGTCGCATGATCCGCGCCAAGGTCCGCGCCCCGACTGCCGCACCGGCCGACGGGGAGAGTGGCAAGTAGGTCACCCGGTGAGCCGCGCACCGGAATTGAAGGCAGGCCAGGTGACGCGCACGACGGACCATCACCACCCGTCTCCGTCTCAGCCGGTCGTACCGGCCGTCGTGCCCCGCTCCTGCGCGCGATGGATCAGCAGCCCGGTCGCGTCCGAGGCCGCGCACACCAGTCCGGCCACCCCCACCGTCGGCGCGAACAGCGCCGCGACGGCGCTGACCGCCCGGGCGCTCACACCTGGAAGGCCGCTCCATCGCCGCCCTCGCGAGCGACACCCGGGAGTTGGGGGCTGTCCGGCCGAGGGCGGTTTCCAGTGGTCGCGCCCCTACTTCTCCGGCGTGGTCAGCTGGCGGCTGATGACCAGGCGCTGGATCTGGTTGGTGCCCTCGAAGATCTGCATGATCTTCGCCTCCCGCATATAGCGCTCCACCGGGAAGTCGCGGGTGTAGCCGTAGCCGCCGAGGACCTGGACCGCGTCCGTCGTGACCTTCATCGCGGCGTCGGTGGCGACGAGCTTGGCCACGCTGGCCTGGCGGCTGAAGGGGCGGCCGAGGTCGCGGCGGCGGGCCGCGTCGAGGTAGGTGGCGCGGGCCGTGTCGACGGCGGCGGCCATGTCGGCGAGGAGGAAGCCGAGCCCCTGGTGGTCGATGATCTTCCGGCCGAAGGTGGTGCGCTCGTTGGCGTAGGCGACGGCGGCGTTCAGGGCCGCCTGGGCGAGCCCGGTGGCGCAGGCGGCGATGCCGAGCCGGCCGGAGTCGAGGGCGCTGAAGGCGATCTGGAGGCCCTGCCCCTCGGCGCCGATGCGCCGGTCGGCGTCGATCAGGGCGCCGTCCCAGTAGGCGGAGGTGGTGGGCACGGCCTGGAGGCCCATCTTGCGTTCGGGCTTGCCGAAGCTGAGGCCCTCGGCGGTGCCGGGGGCGAGGAAGCAGGAGACGCCGGGGCCGGTGCGGGCGAAGAGCGCGTAGAAGCCGGCCTTGCCACCGTGGGTGATCCAGGCCTTGGTGCCGGTGATCCGGTACGCGCCGCCGTCCTCGGTCGCCTCCGCCTTGCAGCTCAGCGAGGCGGCGTCGGACCCGGCCTGCGGCTCGGAGAGGCTGTAGCCGCCGATCCGCCGGCCTTCGAGCATCCCGGGGAGCCAGCGCTCCTTCTGCTCGGCGGTGCCGAAGGCGTGCAGCGGGTGGCAGGCGAGGGTGTGGACGCTGGTGGCGACGGCGACCGCGGCCCAACGCGCCGCGAGCTCCTCCAGGACCTGGAGGTAGACCTCGTAGGCCTGACCGCCGCCGCCGTGCTCCTCGGGGTACGGCAGGCCGAGCAGCCCGGCCCGGCCGAGAGTCGCGAAGAGGCCCTCGGGGTACGTCTCCGCGGCCTCGTGCGCGTCGACGCGCGGGGCCAGTTCGTTGTCGGCGATCTCCCGCACGAGAGCGAGGAGGTCCGCGGCCTCGGGGGTGGGGAGCAGGCGGTCGACGTCCATGGGGACTCCATCACGGCGCAAGGGGCGAGCTGCGAAACGGTACTGGAAAGGGTACGGCAGTACCGCTCAGAGTAGCGTAGAAGGATCTTCCCGCAACCCCGGCCCGGTGGGACCGGCATACTGGTCAGGTGATCGAGACCCCCGCCGCCACCCCCCGCCTCACGGGACGCGGTGCCGCCCGGCGCACCGAACTGTTCGAGGAACTGGTGGCACTCCTGGTGGACGAGGGCTTCACCCGGTTCACCCTGGACGACCTCGCCGCCCGGCTGCACTGCTCCAAGCGCACCCTCTACGGCCTCGCGGGCAGCAAGGAACAGCTGGTCCGCGCCGCCGTGGTGCATTTCTTCCGGCGCGCCACCGTGCGGGTCGAGGCGGCCGTCGCCGCCGCCCCCGATCCCGCCGGGCGCCTCGCCGCCTATCTGCGCGCGGTCTCCGCCGAACTCGCGCCACTCTCCCCGCGGTTCTTCGACGACGTGGCCTCCTTCGAGCCGGCCGCCGAGGTGTACGAGCGCAACACCCGGGCCGCCGCGGGCCGGGTCCAGCAGCTCATCGAGGAGGGCGTGGCGGCCGGGGAGTTCCGCGAGGTGCACGTCGCCTTCGCCGCCGACGTCATCGCCTCCGTCATGGTCCGCATCCAGCGGCGACAGGTGGCCGCCGCCACCGGACTCGCCGACGCGGCGGCGTACGAGCAGCTGTCCGAACTGCTGCTGGGCGGGCTCCGCAAGGGCTGAGCCGGGCGGGGTGCAGCCTGTTCCACCCCCGGGCACCGCACCCCGGCCGGTCCTCACCCTCACCGCCTCGAACCGCCCGCCCCCACCACCCGTCGCATTCCCGCAATTCCCTCACCGCTTCCGGCTGATTCACACCGAAAACCAGTCACCCACCGCGAGCGATCCACTACCGTGTGCCGCGCACCTCCCCACCCCCCGTCACAAGGAGACCTCCGCGTGGAGCGCACCCGTACGGCCGCGAGGATCCGCACCGTCCTCGCCGGGCTCGGCGTCACCGCCACCCTCACCACCGCGATCCCGGCGACCGCCGAGGCCGCCCCGGCGGCAGCCCTGTCCGCCCCCCGGCCCGCCGCGGCGGCGGCGCCCGAGCAGTGCACGGGCGAGTTCCAGGGCGACGCGCGCCTCGGCCCGCAGCACCTGCCCAAGCAGTGGCAGAAGCCGGTGGGCCCGCTGCTGCGCGGCTACCACCGCACCGGGCGGCTCTCGTCCGCGGACTTCCTGAAGAAGTACTGGGAGGGCCCGGCCGACACCGGCGGCTGGAAGTACCCGCCGAACGACGGCTTCGGCGAGGTCAACGGCAAGGTCGACAAGGCCCCGGAGCAGCTCGCCGAGGGCGAGCGGCTCGACCGCTTCGGCTCGGAGTACGGCGGCTATCTCGCCCCGGCCGGCGACTCCTACGCCAAGCGGGCACTGCCCCCGCAGAGCCTCAACACCCGTGAGGCCGCCTTCCCTTGTGACTACCACGTGTACAAGGTGACCCGGAGCTTCGTCGTCTGGGAGGGCTCCATCGCACCCTGGTTCGAGCAGCCGGGCGGCGGCCGTCAGATCAAGCTGGACCCGGTCTTCCTGAACCCGGGCGAGGGGCAGCGCCTCAACGTCAAGTGGCTGCTGGACAACGGCTACTTGGCCCGCGTCACGGCGTGAGCGGACGGCGGGAACTCGCGCGGGCACTCCGGGAGGCCGGGGTGCCCGGCGGGCACTACTGGATCGAGGGCGTCCACGAACCGGCGCCCACGCCGCCGGACTTCGTCTATCTCCGGTCGGCACCGGACGGTTCGGGGTGGGAGACCGGGGTGTACGAGCGCGGCGCGTACCACCCGGTAGGGCGGTACGCCGACGAGTCCGCCGCCTGCGCCGGCTTCCGTACGCTCGCACTCTGACGCGGGCGCCCCGCCCACCGAACCACCGTCCACCGATCCCCTACCGGGGGCTCAAGCGGTCCCGGCGGACTCCCGGCCGTCGTGATGGATCGGGATGTCCGCGCCGGTGAGCGCCGCACCGCTCCCCCCGCGCCGGGTCGCGACGATCTCGGCCGCGATGGACAGCGCGGTCTCCTCGGGCGTACGGGCACCGAGGTCGAGCCCTATCGGCGAGCGCAGCCGGGCGAGTTCGGCCTTCCCGACCCCCGCCTCGCGCAGCTGTCGCGCGCGGTCCTCGTGCGTACGGCGGGAGCCCATCGCGCCGATGTAGGCGACCGGCAGCCGGAGCGCGGCCTTGAGCAGCGGGACGTCGAACTTGGCGTCGTGGGTGAGGACACACAGCACCGTGCGGGCGTCGACCGCGGTGGACTCCAGATAGCGGTGCGGCCAGTCGACGACGATCTCGTCGGCGTCGGGGAACCGGGCCCTGGTCGCGAAGACGGGGCGGGCGTCGCAAACGGTGACGTGGTAGCCGAGGAAAGCGCCGACCCTCACGAGCGCGGCGGCGAAGTCGACGGCCCCGAAAACGATCATGCGCGGGGCGGGCACCGAGGACTCCACGAGGACGGTGACCGGCTCTCCGCAGCGGCTGCCGTCCGCGCCGATCTCCACGGTGCCGGTACGGCCCGCGTCCAGCATCGCGCGGGCCTCCCCCGCGACGGTGCGGTCAAGGTCGGGGTGGCCACCGAAGCCGCCCTCGTACGTCCCGTCGGGGCGTACCAGCAGGGCCCGGCCCAGTAGTTCGTCCGGCCCGGCCACGACCCGGGCGAGCGCCGCGGCCCGCCCCGCGGCGGCGGCCTCGACCGCGTCGGCCAGGACCGGGCCGCGGAGCGGGGTGACGAGGATGTCGATGACGCCGCCGCAGGTGAGGCCGACGGCGAAGGCGTCCTCGTCGCTGTAGCCGAAGCGCTCGACGACGCTGCGACCGTCCTCGATCGCCTGCCGGCACAGCTCGTAGACGGCACCCTCCACACAGCCGCCGGACACCGACCCGACCGCTGTGCCCTCGCGGTCCACGGCGAGCGCGGCACCGGGCTGCCGGGGCGCGCTGCCGCCGACGGCCACCACGGTGGCGACGGCGGCGTCGCGCCCCCGTTCGACCCACCGGTGCAGTTCCTCGGCGATGTCCAGCATCTCGTCACTCCTCGGGACGGGTGGGGGCGCGGGGCCCCGTACGGATCCCGACCGGGGCCGCGCCGGGTCCGTACGGCCGTCAGCCGACGCCCAGCCAGCTCTCGATCGGATGGATCGCGAAGTAGACCACGAACACGACGGTCAGCGCCCACATCAGGACGCCGACCTCCCGCGCCCGGCCCTGCACGGTCCGGATGACGGTGGAGGAGATGATGCCCGCGGCGACGCCCGCGGTGATGGTGTACGTGAAGGGCATCAGGACCACCGTGAGGAACACCGGGATCGCGACGGAACGGTCGTGCCAGTCCACGTGTTTGGCGTTCTGCATCATCATCGAGCCGATGACGACCAGGGCCGCCGCGGCGACCTCCTGCGGCACGATCGCGGTGAGCGGGGTGAAGAACAGACACAGGGCGAACAGCGCGCCGGTGACCGTGGCGGCGAGACCGGTCCGGGCGCCCTCGCCGACACCGGTGGCGGACTCGACGAACACCGTCTGGCCGGAGGCGCTGCCCACACCGCCGATGACGCCGCCCGCGCCATCGATGAACAGGGCCTTCGACAGGCCGGGCATCCGGCCCTCGGCGTCGGCCAGTTTGGCCTCGGTGCCGACACCGAGGATGGTCGCCATGGCATCGAAGAAGCCCGCGAGCACCAGGGTGAAGACGATCATCGTGATGGTGAGGTAGCCGACGTCGCCCCAGCCCCGGAAGGTCACGTTCCCGAGCAGGGAGAAGTCGGGCATGGAGACGGCGCCGCCGTGCAGGACGGGCGGGCCGGCGAACCACGCCGTGGCCGGGATGGGGGCGACGGCGTTGAGCAGGACGGCGAGGCCGGTGCCCGCGATGATGCCGATGAGGATGGCGCCGGGGATCTCGCGGGCCTGAAGTACGAAGATCAGCAGCAGGGTGATCGAGAAGATGAGCACCGGCCAGCCTTCGAGCTGACCGGCCGGGCCGAGGGTGACGGGTCCGCCGCCGGCGGCCGGGTTCTTGTGTACGAAGCCGGCCTTCACGAAGCCGATGATCGTGATGAACAGGCCGATGCCGATGGTGATGGCGTGCTTCAGGCCGAGCGGGATCGCGTTCATGATCATCTCGCGCAGGCCGGTGACGACCAGGAGGCAGATCACGGCGCCGTACGCCACCGCCATGCCCATGGCCTGCGGCCAGGTCATGACGGGGACGACCTGCGAGGCCATCACACCGGAGACGCTGAGCCCGGCGGCCAGCGCCAGCGGCACCTTGCCCCACAGCCCCATCAGGAGGGTGGTGGCGGCGGCGCACAGGGCGGTGGCGGTGATCAGCGCGGGCTGGCCGAGGACATGCCCGTCGATGTCCTTGCCGGACAGGATCAGAGGGTTGAGCAGGAGGATGTACGCCATCGCCATGAAGGTGGTGACGCCGCCGCGGAGCTCGGTCCCGACGGAGGAACCTCGCTCCGAGATGTGGAAGTAGCGGTCGAGCCAGGACCGGTCGGCGGGATCGCGCGGGCCGCTGCCCGCGCCCTCCGCCGGGGTCCCCGGCTCCACTGACGGGTGGGTCATGGGCTGTCTCCCAGGGTTCGGGGGCACCCGCAAGGATCTCCGAAATCGTCCGGGAAGTGCGGGAGGCGGGGTGCGGGACGCGCCCGATGGGTCGCGGTACGGCCCATCGGGCGCGGCCCGGACTGTGGCCCGGCCGGGACGCGCCCCCGGGACGTACGACCAGCGCTCCTCGTCGTACCGACGCGCGCCCCGCACCGTACCGCCCCCTCCCGGCCCCCGTCCCGGCCGTCCCCGGCCCGCCCTACGCCGTGCCCGTCAGATGCTCCGGCCGGACCGGAGCCTTCGTCAGTTCCAGCCCGGTCGCGTCCCGGATCGCCGCGAGGACGGCCGGGGTGGACGACAGGGTCGGTGCCTCGCCCGCGCCCCGCAGACCGTACGGCGCGTGAGGGTCGGCGAGTTCGAGCAGGTCGACCGGGATCGCGGGGGTGTCGAGGATGGTGGGGATGAGGTAGTCCGTGAAGGACGGGTTGCGCACCTTCGCGGTCGCCGGATCGATCACGATCTCCTCCATGACCGCCACGCCCAGGCCCTGGGTGGTGCCGCCCTGGATCTGGCCGACGACGGACAGCGGGTTGACCGCCTTGCCGACGTCCTGCGCGCAGGCCAGTTCGACGACCTTGACCAGGCCCAGCTCGGTGTCGACCTCGACGACCGCGCGGTGCGCGGCGAAGGAGTACTGGACATGGCCATTGCCCTGCCCGGTACGGCGGTCCAGCGGCTGGGTCGGGCGGTGCCGGTACTCCAGCTCCAGGTCGATCGCTTCGTCGCCGAGGACCTCGGCGAGCCCGGCCAGGACCTCGCCGCCGTCCGTGACGACCTTGCCGCCCTCCAGCCGCAGCTTTGCCGTCGCCCACGCCGGGTGCAGGGCGCCGAACCGGCTCCGGCCGAGCGCGAAGACCCGTTCCCGGACGGCCTCGCAGGTGTTCTTCACCGCGCCGCCGGTCACATACGTCTGCCGCGAGGCGGAGGTCGAACCGGCGGACCCGACCCGGGTGTCGGCCGGATGGAGGGTCACCTGGGTGACGCCGAGTTCGGTACGGGCGATCTGGGCCTGGACGGTGACACCGCCCTGTCCGACCTCGGCCATGGCGGTGTGGACGACGGCGACGGCCTCGCCGGCGACGGCTTCGAGCCGGACCCGGGCGGTGGAGTAGTCGTCGAAGCCCTCGGAGAAGCCGACGTTCTTGATGCCGACGGCGTAGCCGACACCGCGCACCACGCCCTCGCCGTGGGTGGTGTTGGACAGGCCGCCGGGCAGCTGGCGTACGTCGGCGCCCTCGGTGGTCTCCCACTGGCGCTCGGGCGGCAGCGGGCGGGCCTTGACCCGGCGCAGCAGTTCGGCGACCGGCGCCGGGGAGTCGACGCGCTGGCCGGTGGGCATGACGGAGCCCTGTTCCATGGCGTTGATCCGGCGGAACTCGACGGGGTCCATGCCGAGCCGGGCGGCGAGCTTGTCCATCTGCGCCTCGTACGCGAAGCACGCCTGGACCGCGCCGAAGCCGCGCATCGCGCCGCAGGGCGGGTTGTTGGTGTAGAGGGCGAGGGCCTCGATGTCGACGGCGTCGACGACGTACGGGCCGGCGCCCAGCGAGGCGGCGTTGCCGACGACCGCCGGGGAGGACGACGCGTAGGCGCCGCCGTCCAGAACGATGCGGCAGGTCAGATGGGTGAGCCGGCCGTCCTTGGTGGCGCCGTGCTCGTAGCGCAGCTTCGCCGGGTGGCGGTGGACATGGCCGAAGAAGGACTCGAAGCGGTCGTAGACCATCTTGACGGGCTTGCCGGTGCGCAGCGCGAGCAGACAGGCGTGGATCTGCATGGAGATGTCCTCGCGGCCGCCGAAGGCGCCGCCGACCCCGGCGAGGGTCATCCGGACCTTGTCCTCGGGCAGGCCGAGGACCGGGGCCATCTGGGCGAGGTCGGCGTGCAGCCACTGGGTGGCGACGTAGAGGTCGACGCCGCCGTCCTCGGCGGGCACCGCGAGGCCGGACTCGGGGCCGAGGAAGGCCTGGTCCTGCATGCCGAAGGTGTACTCGCCCTCGACGATCACATCGGCCCGGGCCCGCGCGGCCGCCACGTCGCCACGGACGACGGGCTGGCGGTGGAGGATGTTGGGGTGCGGAACACGGTCGGCGTAGTGGTCCGTGCGGTGCTCGTGGACCAGCGGGGCGCCCGGCGCGGTGGCCGAGGCCTCGTCGGTGACCAGCGGCAGTTCGCGGTACTCGACCCGGATCCGGGCGGCGGCCCGGCGCGCGGTCTCGGGGTGGTCGGCGGCGACGAGGGCGACCGGCTCGCCGTGGTGGCGCACCTTGCCGTGGGCGAGAACCGGGGTGTCGCGGATCTCCAGACCGTAGTGCTTCACCTCGGTCGGCAGGTCGTCGTAGGTCAGGACGGCGTGGACGCCGGGGGTCGCGACGGCTTCGGCGATGTCGAGGGAGACGATCTCGGCGTGGGCGACGGTGGAGCGCAGGGTGTGGCCCCACACCATGTCCTCGTGCCACATGTCGGAGGAGTAGGCGAATTCGCCGGTGACCTTCAGGGTGCCGTCGGGGCGCAGGGTGGACTCGCCGACGCCGCCCCGGTGGTGGTCCTGGGTGAGGCCGGTGGGGGTTCCGGTGGGGGCGGTACGGGTGGACGGCCGGGTCATCGCGGTCCCTCCTCGTCGCGGTCGTTGAGGTCGTGGCCCGGCCCACCGTCCGGCCGGCCGGCCTCGGGGCTACCGTGGCGGTCGTGGCCCGGCAGGCCGTCCGGCCGGCCGGCCCCGGAGCCGCTCTGGTGACCGTCCGTCAGGCTGCCCGTCCGGCCGGCCGTCGGGCTGTCCTGGCGGGCGGCGGCGAGGCGGACCGCGTCGAGGATCTTCTCGTATCCCGTACAGCGGCAGAGGTTGCCGGAGAGCGCCTCGCGGATGTCCTCGTCCGTCGGCGAGGGGTGACGCTCCAGCAGATCGTCGGCGGCGACGAGCAGTCCGGGCGTGCAGAAGCCGCACTGGACGGCGCCGGCGTCGAGAAACGCCTGCTGGACGGGGGACAGCGCGGCGGGGCCGGATACGGCGGACCCGCCCTGGCCGCCCGCTCCCGGCTCCTCCTCGTCGGGCCGGGCCCGCCACCGGCGTGCCTCGTCGAGCGAGGTGCCGTCCGCCGGGCCGGGCCCGGGTGCGGCGGCCTTTGTCCCCGTACGCCCGCGCCGCTCGGCGTACCGGGCGAGGCCCTCGACCGTGTCGACCCTGCGGCCCTCGGCCTGGCCGGCGGCGACCAGGCAGGCGCACACCGGAACACCGTCGAGCCGGACCGTACAGGACCCGCATTCGCCCTGTTCACAGGCGTTCTTGGAGCCGGGGAGCCCCAGCCGCTCGCGCAGTACGTACAGCAGGGACTCGCCCTCCCAGACGTCGTCGGCCGTCTGCGCGCGGCCGTTGACGGTGAAGTGGACTCGCATGGTCATGCAGCTCCTTCGAGGGTGCGCCCGTCGCCGTTGCGGTACTGCTCCCAGGCCCAGCCGAGGGTGCGCCGGGCCATGACGCCCACGGCGTGCCGGCGGTACGCGGCGGTGCCCCGTACGTCGTCGATCGGGGCGCAGGCGCCGGTGGCCAGCTGCGCGAACTGCCGGGCGACCGAGGGGGTGATGATCTTCCCGTTGTCCCAGAAGCCGCCTTCTTCGAGCGCCGCGTTCAAGAACTCCTCGGCGGCGCGCGCCCGTACGGGGGTCGGGGCCGCCGAGCCGATGCCGGTGCGCACGGTCCGGGTCTGCGGGTGCAGGGCGAGGCCGAAGGCGCAGACGGCGATCACCATCGCGTTGCGGGTGCCGACCTTGGAGAACTGCTGGGGGCCGTCCGCCTTCGCGATGTGGATGGCCCTGATGAGTTCGTCGGGCTCCAGCGCGTTGCGCTTCACGCCCGTGTAGAAGGCGTCGATGGGGATGCGGCGGCTGCCGCGCACCGACGCGACCTCGACCTCGGCGCCGGCGGCGAGCAGCGCGGGGTGGGCGTCGCCGGCCGGGGAGGCGGTGCCGAGGTTGCCGCCGACGCCGCCGCGATTGCGGATCTGCGGGGAGGCGACGGTGTGCGCGGCGAGTGCCAGGCCGGGCAGTTCGCGGCGCAGGTTCTCCATGATCCGGGTGTACGGGACCGAGGCGCCGAGCCGCACCGTGTGCTCGCCGACCTCCCAGGTGTTCAGCTCGTCGATCCGGGTCAGGTCGAGGAGGTACGCGGGGCGCCGGTGGTCGAAGTTGATCTCGACCATGACGTCCGTGCCGCCCGCGAGAGGTACGGCCGCGGGGTGCTCGGCCTTGGCCGCGAGCGCCTCCTCCCAGTCGGCGGGGCGAAGGAAGTCCATGCTGGCTCTCTTCTGCTGGGTGATGCGGGACGGCGTACGGAGCCGGGGGGCGAGGGGCCGGCCGGAGGCGTGTCGTACGGGCCCGGGAAGCCCTTCGGCCGCTGTCGCCGTGTGCTCGCCCCACACAACCCCACACCCCGGATGTGATCCAGTACACAAGCCCGGGTGTCCGAGGTGCAGTGACAGAAACCATGAAGCGGTTGGCTGCCGAGCGCCGTCGTCTTGTAGATTCGAACGAACGACGGAAGCGCGGTGCGCTCTCCGTTCCCCCGAACGCGATGGCCCCGGGCCACCCGTTCACCCCACCCCATGACGGACAACGGACGAGAAGGAACGGCGGCGACATCATGCGGCTGCGCGCACTGCTGGAGAACGACGCGCTGGGGCTGCGGCTGCTCGGCGGCGCGGAGGCGCTGGACCGCACCGTCCGCGGCGTGATGACCACGGACCTCAAGGACCCGAGCCGCTATCTGTCCGGGGGCGAGGTGGTGCTCACGGGGCTCGCCGGGCTGCGGGAGCCCGCCGACGTGGAGGTCTTCGTCCGCGCCGTGACGACCGCCGGAGTGGCCGCGGTCGCCGCGGGCGAGGTCGAGCTCGCGCACGTCCCCGCGCTCGTGGAGACGTGCGCGCGGTACGAGCTGCCGCTGTTCGCGGTGAACGAGTCCGTCGCGTTCGCGACGATCACCGAGCACGTCGTACGCCAGGTTTCCGGCGAGCGGGCGGGCGATCTGGCCGCCGTCGTGGACCGCCACCGGCGGCTGATGACCTCCGGCCCGGCGGGCGGCGGCCCCGATGTCGTCCTCGACCTGCTGGGCTCCGACCTCGACCTGCGGGCCTGGGTCTTCTCCCCCACCGGCCGCCGTATCGCGGGCGCCGGGGAACCGCTCGACGCCGAGGTGGCCGCCACTCTGGCGGGCGAACACCTGGCCGCGACCCGGGCCGGGCGGCGCGCCCCGCACCGGGTCACCACCGGCGGGACGACGTACTCCCTCTTCCCGATCCGCAACACCGCCCGCACCGCCGCGCCGGGGCCGCGCGACGTACGCGAGACCGTGCTGGCCGACTGGCTGCTCGCCGTCGAGGCCGACGCCGCCGAGTGGCCGCCGGCCCGCCTGGACCTGCTCCAGGGGGTCACCCAGCTGATCGCCGTGGAGCGCGACCGGCGCGACGCGGCCCGTACGGTGCGCCGCCGGCTCGCCCAGGAGGTCCTGGAGCTGGTGCAGGCGGGCGCGGCGCCCGCCGAGATCGCCGCCCGGCTGCGGGTCGCCGCGCCGGTGCTGCTGCCCGGCTTCGGCAACGCGCCGCACTGGCAGGTCGTCGTCGCCCGGCTGGAGTGGGCGCAGGAGCCGGGGCAGAACCCGATCGACAGCGGGCACGTCGCCCAGGCCCTGCTGGAGGAGATCCTGGTCGATCCGGCCGCCACGGGCCCGGACTCCGCCGACCGGATCGCGGTCGCGCACAGCGGCGACGAGGCGATCGCGCTGGTCCCGCTGGCCACCGCGCCGCTGCCGGAGTCCGAGGACGGGCTGCCGTCCGCGGCGCTCGGTCTGCACGCGGACGTACTGCTCAAGGCCATCCGCGGCCCGCTGTCCGCCGGGCTCGGCGAGGACGGGCGGCTCACCCTGGGCGTCAGCGCCTCGGTGCACTCCGCGGAGGGGCTGCGCGGCGCGCTGGAGGAGGCCCGGCACGCCCGCCGGGTCGCCGCCGCCCGCCCGGGCCGGGTCTGCGCGGCCGGACACCACGAGCTGGCCTCGCACGTCCTGCTGCTGCCGTTCGTCCCGGACGACGTCCGGCGGGCGTTCACCGCGCGGCTGCTCGACCCGCTGCGCGACTACGACCGGCGCCACCGGGCCGAGCTGATCCCGACGCTGGAGGCGTTCCTCGACAGCGACGGCTCGTGGACCCGCTGCGCGACCCGCCTGCATCTGCACGTGAACACGCTGCGGTACCGGGTCGGGCGGATCGAACAGCTCACGGGCCGCGATCTGTCCCGCCTGGAGGACAAGCTCGACTTCTTCCTGGCGCTCCGCATGAGCTGAGCGGCTCACGCGATTCGCCGCGCGAGCCGGGAGATTCCGGAGATACGGAACCCACCGAAGATTCGGAAGATACGGGTGAACGCCGAGGTCACCCGTATCTTTTCGGCTCATCGGGCGACAACCCGCGCCCCTGGGGACACACCCGGCGCCCGCTTCCAGCCGCTCCGGGCCCCGTCCCACCAGCCCCTCCCTTTGTGAAAATTTTCACCCGACCCCTTGGCCGGGCCCGGAGTTCGTGTTGAGATGCCGTCCTACTCGACAGCTCGATGGCGTGCTACGGGAGGCCAATGTGGCGTACGGCCGGGGAACCCCACTGGAGACCGCGGTCTGGAGGCTTCGCTCGCGCGGCTGTTGGACGGACGCGGCGGAGCTGCTCAGCCCTCGCGTGGCCGATCCGGCCGCGGCCCTGGAGCGGGCGGCCCTGTTGATCGAACGCTGTCTGTACACCGAGCAGGGCTGGCCCGAGGCCGAGGAGGCGCTGCGCGCGGCGGAGGCGGTCACCCGGACGGACGAGGAGCGCGGCGCGGCCGCCTGCGAGCGGGGCTATCTGGCGTACGCCTCCACTCTGCTGGGGGTACGCGACCGGGCCGACGAGGCCCGCGCGGCGCTCGGCCGGGCGGCGGCGCTCATCGACCCGGACACCCCCAGGCGGGCCCTGCTCGACTTCCGGCGCGGCCTGGTCGCCCAGAACCTCGGCGACTCCCCCCAGGCCGCCCGCGCGGCCTACCGCCGCGCCCACGAGGCCGCGGCGGCTCACGGGGACTCGTTATTGCTCTCCTTCACCTGGCGACACCTCGCCGGACTCGCCCTACGGGAGGGCGAGTTGACGGAGGCACGGCACGGCTTCTCCGAATCCCTGCGCATCCGCGAGGAGTTGGGCTACCTGGTGGGCACCGCCCCGGCCCTCGCCTCGCTCGCCGCGACCGCGTCCGAACCGGAGGCGGGCCGCCTCCGCGAGGAGGCGGCCCGCCTCTTCCGTCTTCTGGGCGGCGTCCCCACCTGGCTGGCGGCCCAACTGACCCCGCGCCCGGCGATCTAGGAGTTCTTACGGGTGCGCGTCCGCCGAGGGAGAGCCCGAGGGGAAGCAGACCGCTGCCGCCTCGGGCCGACCCGTGAAGTGACCCCGGGAGGTCACTTCACCACGACGTAGTCCCCGGCCGAAGTCGACGCGCCGGTCGTGGTGTTGCCGCCGTACATCCAGCGCCACGTACCCGTCTTGGACGCCTTCACGGTCGTCTTGAGGTCGCCCTTGCCGTTCGCGTACACCGTCTTCACCGAGGTGTAGGAGGTGGCTCCGGCGGGCTTGAACTGCAGGCTCACCTTGCGGCCCTCGTACGAGACGTACTTCCTGGTCTCCCAGTTGGCCCGCGTGACCTTTCCGGTCACGGTGAGGGTGCCGCCCTTGGCCACCGGCTTGGGCGAAGCCTTCACGGACAGACGGGAGTTGCGCTTGACGTAGACCGTCATTCCCTTGTCGTCGATGTCCCTGCCGCCGCCCAGGAAGTACACCTCCGCCGCGACCTTCCAGGCTCCGGCCTCGCTGTTGCGCATGGGCCACTGGCTCGGGTTGAAGTAGATCATCTCGTCGATGTCGCAGACACCCGCGCCCACCTTGATGCAGTCGCTCGTCTCAAAGGCGTGCGACAGCCGCTCATCAGTGTTGCCGCGGTACAGGAACACCGCCGGCCACTTCCACTTGTCGGGGGTCGTCAGCCTGAAGGAGGCGGGGGCCTTGACCTCGTTCGTCACCCCGATCACGACCGGCTTGCCGCCGTTCACCTTGACGCGGGTGAACGCGGCCCCACCCTCGGCCGCGCCGGCCGGAAACGCGGCCAGGCCGGTGAACACCGCGGCCGCCGCACCGGCCACGACGGCTCTCCAGAGCTTCTTCCCCATGTGATCCCCCATCTCCGTCTCAAAAGGCACCGGAGACTCATCCTCTGGCGCGTATTTTCAGACTGCTGTGATCCACAAAGGTTGTACTCCTCTTGCCAACTCCCCACCGGCGGACGGGCACCCTCAACACCCGCCCACCCCTCCCCCAACCCAAGCGGACGGGGTGCGGGGCGGTGCGCCGCGAGACGGACGGGAGCGGGGGCCGGGGAGGGGGTCGTGTTCGGAACGTAAGGCGTGATTTGTGGCGCGGAGACAGCAACGCTTCACGCACTACAAAGGCTCCCGCGCCGTAAATCATGCAGTGCAAAACACGAGCCCCCGGACCGGCCCCCGCGCACCCCACCACGAACCCACGGCGCACCGCACCAGCACCCCGAACGCGCCCCCACGCCCCGCCACCACCACGCCCCGCACCCACACAGCTCAGCGCAGCGTCACGCACACCAGCGCCTCGTCCAGCCCCACCACCAACGCCCCGTCCCCCGTCACCGCCACCGCCCGCACCGCCGGCCCCGCCCGGAACACGCCCCGTTCTCTCCGCTCAAGGCGGTGGAGTTCCACGACGCCGTCGCCCCACGCGGCCGCCACGACCGGCCCGTGCGGGGTCTGCGCGGCGGCGAGGGAGACGACGGGCGAGGAGCGCCGCCGCAGTGGTTCGGGGTCGGGGTCCTGACCGGGGGTCCATCGGCGGACGGTGCCGTCGCTGCCGCCGCTGCAGACGAAGGGGGTCTCGGAATCGACGGCGGCGACGGCGGTGACCCGCCCGCTGTGGAGTGACGCCTGGTGCAGGCCGGTGAGTCCGAAGGCGTGGACGGAGCCGAGCCGGTCGCCGACGACCACGGACCCGGCGATGGTGGCGAGGGCCGTCCCGGGGTGCCGGGTGAGGGTGGCGGTGACGGCTTCGGTGAGCCGGTGCAGATAGGGGGCGCGGGGTTCGCGTCCTGGCGCGGTGTGCAGCCGGCCGCGTTCGTCGAGCAGGAGGACGGTGCCGTCGGGGGCGGGCGCGAGGGCGGTGATCCGCCCGGTCACGGGGTGGTCGAGCTGTCCGAGCGGCCGGGCGTCGGCGGCGGCGAGGAGGCGAACGGTGCCGCCGAGGTCGGCGGTGAGCAGCATGCCGTCGGGTGCGGCGAGCGCGGTGACGGGTCCGGGCCAGGGCGGGGTGAGGTCGCCGGTGACCCGGCTCCAGCGCAGTCGCCAGGGTGAGCCGGCCGCGAGGGCGGCGAGCGCGGGCCGCAGCCGGGGGTCGGCGCCGTCGCCGAGGAGGGCGAGCAGGCCGAGGGCGCGGTCGGCGGGGCGGGGGGCCGCGCAGAGGGCTTGTCCGGCGCGGAACCAGGCCGCCCGCAGCCCGCCGTGTTCGTCCCAGGGATCGCGTATGTATCCGGTGGTGACGGCGACGGGGTCGGCGGCGCAGACGGCGGCGGGGTCGGAGAGGTCGACGGCGGCCGGGGCCGCCCCTTCGTCCCCTTCGTCGCCCTCCGCACCCTCGGCGTCGTCAGGGGCGACGACGGTGACCCGCTCCCGCGCGAGCAGCTCGTACTCGGGTGTGCCGGGCCGCGCCTCGACGACCATCCGGACCCGGCCGAGCCGGGCGAGTTCGGCGAGCAGCGCGGCGACGGCCTCGGGTTCGGCGGCGGTGTGCAGGGCGGTCAGCAGCAGGACGGTGCGGGCGGCGCGCCCGTTCTCGCTGGTGGCGAGGGCGCGTACGAGGTCGGCTGGGGACGCCGCGACGACGCCCAGGTGGTCGGCGACGGCCCACGCGGCGCCGAGAGCGCTGCGTCCGGTGAGCGGGACGAGCGCGCGGACGGTGCGCCGGCGGCCGGCGTCGCGGGGGCCGTGGCGGGCGAGCCAGTCGAGCAGCCCGGGGCCGCCGGTGACGAGACAGAGCCGCGGGGCCTCGGGGTCGGTGAGCCAGCCAAGCAGGCCGGCGGCCCCGGGGCGGTCCGCGCGGACGGACGGCATGGCCACCTCCAACGGAACCACGGCATAGCGGCGCAACGGCATAACGGCATATGCCTAAGGCCTCTTGCTCTCGACCTTAGCCGTCAGTCGCGCCATCCGGTGAAGTGCTGTCGGACCCGTGTGAGAACGGCCTCGGTGTCCTCGGCGATCAGGGCGTCCAGAAGGGCGGAGTGCGCGGCCGCGTCGGCGACGAGTTCCGCGCGCCGGACGGTGCCGGGTGCGCCGGCCAGGGGCCACTGGGTGCGGCGGTGCAGGTCCTCGGCGACGGTGAGGAGCTGCTCGTTTCCGGCGAGGGCGAGGACCGCGCGGTGGAAGGCGCGGTCGGCGTCGGCGTAGCCGGCGCGGTCGCCCCGGGCGGCGGCGAGCGCGGCGGTGTCGGCGAGTGGGCGCAGCGCGGCCCAGCGGGCGGCGGGGACGGTGCGGGCGAGCCGGAGGATGACGGGGACCTCGACGAGGGCGCGGACCTCGGCGAGCTCGGCGCGTTCGCGAGGGGTGTGTTCGGTGACGCGGAAACCCCGGTTGAGCACGACTTCGACGGCGCCCTCGGTGGCGAGCTGCTGCATGGCCTCGCGTACGGGGGTGGCGGAGACTCCATGGCGTTCGGCGAGGGCGGGCGCGGAGTAGACCTCGCCGGGGACGAGTTCGCCGGCGAGCAGGGCGGCACGCAGGGACTGGAGGATCTGGCCGCGTACGGAGTGGCGGCGCACGGTCCGGGGCGCGGACGCCCCCTCGGAGTGCGCGGGTTCGTCGTGGGCATCGCGGGCGTCTTGAGCGTCGTGGCCGTCGTCGCCGCGCGGGCCGTCGTGCGGATCGCCGCGCGGATCGCCGTGGCCGATGTCGCCGTGCACATGCTCGCCCCGGGCCGCAGGGAAGGCGGGGACGGGGACGGCGGGCCCCGTCGACCGCTCGACGCCGGCCTGCTGCGGCACCCTGACCTCGTCGCCGTACCCGGGATATCCGGGGTATGCGGCGTCTCCGGCTTCTCCGAGCGCGGCGAGCCCGACGCCGAGGCCGCCGAGGCCGCCGAGGCTCCCGGGACCACTCCCGGTGGCAGCCCACCCGTTGCCGCCGTCGCCGCCGTCGCGGGTGCTTCCGTTCTCCATGCCCCTGTGCTCCACGTACTCCGCGTGCTCCACGCCCCCGGATTCCCGGGCCGCGGCGCGCTCCCCCGCCCACGTCCCCGCCGGGCCGAGGCCACCGCCCTGCTCCACCCGGGTCCTCCTGCGCCTTCGTCTCGGGCCCGGCTCGCGGTGCCGGGGTCCCCTGTGCACGATAGGCGGACGGCGTCGCAGTTCAAACACCGTGCGTGTCGGGTAAGGTAAGGCTTACCTGCCCACGAGCGCGATTCGGTGGTCCCGTATGACCGTCCCCACCTTGCGAACTCCGCCGCCCGCCCCGGCCGGTTCGGCCGTCGCGGCGGCCTACGCGCGGATCGCCGAGGTCTTCCCGGCCCTGCGGGTCGAGGAGTGGACGGACGGCGACGGGCGGCGCGGCGGCGGCTGGTTCGGCGCCGACGAGCTGGCGGCCGGCGGCGAGGATCTGGACGCCTTCCTGGCCTGGGACGAGGAGCAGGTGCTCCGGGATTACGGGAGCCCGGGGCGTCCGGACGTGGTGGCGGGCTTCGGACTGCACCGGTACGCCTGGCCGGCCTGCCTCCTGGTCACGCTCCCCTGGTTCCTGGACCGCCGGGTTCCCCGGCTGCCCGCCCGCAACGTGGCCTTCCACCGCGGGCTCGGGCGGCTCGCGGTGCGCGTGGAGGATTTCGCCTGTCTGCCGGGCGATCCGGCGGCGGCGCTGCCGGGCGCGCGAGTGGTGGCGGACGAGGAGGCGCTGCGCGCGCGGGCGCGGGAGGCGCTGGCCGAGCACTTCGAGGCGGTACTGGCCGGATTCGGGCCCCGGATGCGGCGCGGCCGGCGCGCGCTGTGGGGAATGGTGACGGACGAGATCGTCGAGGGCCTCTGGTACGTGGCGGCGCTGCTCGGCGAGGAGGACCGGGCGCTCGGCGAGCTGGAGCGGCTGATGCCGGGGACGGTCCGGTCGTACGCGCCGTACGCGGGGGCGGCGAACTTCCGCGAGCTGCCGGGTTCGGCGGAGGCCTGCGGTGGCCCACGCGCCACCCGGGACCGGGTGACCTGCTGTCTCTTCTACACGCTGCGCCCCGAGGACACCTGTCTGACCTGCCCCCGCACGGCCGACCCGGAGCGGGTGCGCCGACTGGCCGCCGCGGGCTGACGGACCGGCCGGTCCGACAGGCCGAACAGGCCGCCGAGGGCGCAAGGAAGGCGCCCGCCGTCCTCCCCCTCGCGCCGGTGCGCCTCCCTTCACCCCTCACCACCGAACAAAACCCCTCTCCCCGCATGCCAGTTCGACCAGATTGAGCCTCCGTACGCCCCCTACGCCCCCATTGGCATGCTGTTCCCCGGAAACCCCTTGTCCGTCCCGCCCGGTCGGCCAGGATGGCCGCCGCGTCGCCGTTTCGCGAGGCACTCCTGAGAGGCAAGGAACACCGCCGATGAGACTGACCGACATATCGCTGAACTGGCTGCTCCCGGGCGGCGTGGTCCTGGTGGGCGGCCTGGTGGCGGTGGCGATGCTCGCGCGCGGGAAGCGCGCCCCGGACCCGCCGGCCGGCGAGGGCGGCCGGGAACGCGGCGAGGAGCGCCGCCGGCGCCGGGAGACCCTGTACAGCTCCGCCGCCTACGCCCTGCTGTTCTGCTGCGCCGCGGTCGCGGCGGCGCTCTCCTTCCACGGTCTGGTCGGCTTCGGCCGGCAGAACCTCGGTCTCTACGGCGGCTGGGAGTACCTGGTCCCGTTCGGGCTCGACGGCGCGGCCATGTTCTGCTCGGTGCTCGCGGTGCGGGAGGCCAGCCACGGTGACGCGGCGCTCGGTTCACGCCTCCTGGTGTGGATGTTCGCGGGGGCCGCGGCCTGGTTCAACTGGGTGCACGCGCCACGGGGCCTCGGGCACGCGGGCGCGCCGCAGTTCTTCGCGGGCATGTCGCTGTCGGCGGCCGTCCTCTTCGACCGGGCGCTGAAGCAGACCCGGCGGGCGGCCCTGCGCGAACAGGGACTGATCCCCCGGCCGTTGCCGCAGATTCGGATGGTCCGCTGGCTGCGGGCACCACGGGAGACGTACGCCGCCTGGTCGCTGATGCTCCTGGAGGGCGTCCGTACGCTGGACGAGGCCGTGGACGAGGTACGCGAGGATCGCCGGGAGCGGCGGCGCGGCCGGATCGCCCGGCGGGAGCGGGCCAAGCTGGACCGAGCCCGGCTGAAGGCGCTGAGCCGGCGGCACCGGGCGTACGGAGACGGTGCCCGTCAGGCCGGCTCCGCGACGGTGGCGCTCGGCGCCTCGTCCGACTCCGGCACGGGCACGGGCACGGGTACGGGTACAGGTACAGGTGCGGCGGCGACCGGACCGACCGGGCCCGCCGTCGCGGAGCCCGTGATAGCGGAGGTTCCCGACCGGGCGCCGGCCCGGGTGAAGCACGAACAGCGGCCCGAGGAGTCCGGGCCGCGAACCCGCCCGTCTCTCCAGGCGGTGCGGGAAAAGGCCGGGAATCCGGCCTCCGAGTCGCGCGCGGGTGATTCCCGCCCGATCGATCCCGCATCCGCATCCGCGGCCGCCTCCGAGGACGACCTGCGGACGCTGCCCCGGCTCGATCAAATGGAGCGCAAACTCGCCGCGATGGAGCAGCAGTTCGGCTGATCTTCAGCACACGAACCAAGCCCCTCGCACGCACGGGAACAGCGGGGCCGCCACTCCCCTCACGGGTTCCTCAGGCGGCCCCGCCGTACAGTTCGAACCACACCACCTTGCCCACCCCCTGGTTCTCGACACCCCAGGAGTCGGCGAGGGCTTCGACCAGGATCAGTCCTCGGCCGTGCGTGCCGTCGTCGGCGTACGGGACCCGCGGATGGTCGATCCCCGGGACGAAGTCCCGTACCTCGACGCGCAGTTGTTCGGGTTCCACGGTGGCGGTGACGACGGCCCCGTGTTCGGTGTGGACAAGAGCGTTGGTCACCAGTTCGCTGGTGAGCAGTTCCGCGACGTCGGTGGCGCCCGGTGCGCCCCAGGCGCCCAGCATCGCGCGTAAGGCGTGCCGCACCTCCGGAACCGCGGTGAGATCGGCGCCTCCCACCTTTCTGAGCAGTTGAGTCGGCTGCTTCGCCTTCCCGGTCATAACCCCACCCCGTTGTCGGATCGAACAGGCTCACGGGGATGCATGCCCCGCCCGGGGAACCGCATTCATGGGGCTCGCGTCACGGAACCGGTGCACGGAGTCACGGACGGGGCACATTGCGCAAATTCGAGCGGGCCATCTGAACCATGCGACCCACGCCCCCGTCCAGGACGATCTTTCCGGCGGAGAGCGCGAAGCCGGTGACCATGTCGGTGCTGATCTTCGGCGGGATGGAAAGGGCGTTGGGATCGGTGACGACGTCGACGAGGGCCGGCCCCCGGTGCGCGAAGGCGCCCTTGAGCGCGCCCGCCAGTTGTTTGGGCTTCTCCACTCTGACCCCGTACGCCCCGCACGCGCGGGCGACGGCGGCGAAGTCCGGGTTCTTGTTGGTGGTGCCGTACGACGGCATGCCGCTCACCAGCATCTCCAACTCCACCATGCCGAGGGAGGAGTTGTTGAAGACGATCACCTTCACCGGCAGGCCGTACTGGACGAGGGTGAGGAAGTCGCCCATGAGCATGCTGAATCCGCCGTCGCCCGACATCGACACGACCTGCCGCTCGGGGTCGGTGAACTGGGCGCCGATGGCCTGCGGCAGGGCGTTGGCCATCGAGCCGTGACTGAAGGAGCCGATGATCCTGCGCCGCCCGTTGGGCGACAGGTAACGGGCGGCCCAGACATTGCACATGCCCGTGTCGACCGTGAAGACGGCGTCGTCGTCCGCGAGTTCGTCGAGAACCGAGGCGACGTACTCGGGGTGGATCGGGACGTGCTTGTCGACCTTGCGGGTGTAGGCCTTGACCACGCCTTCCAGGATGGCGGCGTGCTTCTTCAGCATCTTGTCCAGGAAGCGCCGGTCGGTCTTCTCCCGGACGCGCTCGATCAGACAGCGCAGCGTCTCGCGGACATCGCCCCACACGGCCAGGTCGAGCCGGGAGCGGCGGCCCAGCCGCTCGGGCCGGACGTCGACCTGGGCGATCTGGACATCGTCGGGCAGGAAGGCGTTGTAGGGGAAGTCCGTACCGAGCAGAAGCAGCAGATCGCAGCCGTGGGTGGCCTCGTAGGCGGCGCCGTAGCCGAGCAGTCCGCTCATGCCGACGTCGTACGGGTTGTCGTACTGGATCCATTCCTTGCCGCGCAGCGCGTGCCCCACGGGGGCCTTCACGCGTTCGGCGAACTTCATGACCTCCTCGTGTGCCCCCGCCGTACCGCTGCCGCAGAACAGCGTCACCCGATCAGCGGAATCGATCATCCGGACGAGCGCGTCGATCTCGGCGTCCCCCGGCCGGACGGTGGGCCGCGCGGTGACGAGCGCGGTCGCGACGGGCTGTTCGGGGGCGGCCTGGGCGGCGATGTCGCCGGGCAGGGAGACGACACTGACCCCGCCCTGGCCGACGGCGTGCTGGATCGCGGTGTGCACCAGCCGGGGCATCTGGCCCGGGTTGGAGATCAGCTCGCTGTAGTGACTGCACTCGCGGAACAACTGGTCGGGGTGGGTCTCCTGGAAGTAGCCGAGGCCGATCTCGCTGGACGGGATCTGGGAGGCGAGGGCGAGCACCGGGGCCATGGAACGGTGGGCGTCGTACAGGCCGTTGATCAGATGGAGATTGCCGGGGCCGCAGGAGCCCGCGCAGGCGGCGAGCCGGCCGCTGATCTGAGCCTCGGCGCCGGCGGCGAAGGCGGCACTCTCCTCGTGCCGCACCTGGATCCAGTCGATGCCGGCGGTACGGCGGATGGCGTCGACGACCGGGTTCAGGCTGTCGCCGACCACCCCGTAGAGGCGCTGGACGCCCGCACGGACGAGGATGTCGACGAATTGTTCTGCGACATTCTGTTTGGCCATGGGTCCATCAACCCATGGGCCCGGAGGTTACGCCTCCCAGACCGCCACCGCCGTACGGTCGTCGGCGTAGCCGGTGACCCGCAGCTGGGTGTCGGCGAGAAAGGCGGCCAGACCGGGCACCTCGGCGCTGTCGGCGGCGGCCCAGCGGGTGGCGAGTTCGCCGGCGAGAGCCGGTGCGCCGCGCATCGGCTCGGCGAGCCCGGCCGAGGCGAGCAGCAGGGTGTCGCCGGGGCGGGCGGCGCAGACACGGAAGCGGAACGGCTCGGCGGGCGGGGGCGGCGGCTCCTCGACGAAGGGGCGGCCGGGCGCGGCGGCGAGGCCGAGGCTCAGGGTGTACAGGTCGCCGTCGCCGAAGTCGTAGTCCTCTGTGTCGGTGGCGGGCTCGGGGGCGCCGTCGCCCGGGTGGGCGTCGGTGGGTCCAGTGCGGCGCGGGTCCGGCCCGGAGGACGGGTCCGGCTGGTCGGCCGGGTCGGCCGCCGCCGGCTCGATGTCCTGCCAGGAGCCGTCGCGCAGCCGGAACAGTCCGCCGGGTCCGACGCCGAAGAAGACCCGGGTGCGGCAGCCGGGGTCGGCGGACAGCAGCAGACAGCGCAGGTGGGCGGAGTACGACTCCGGGGCGAGGCCGTGTTCGGCGGCACGGGCCCGCAGCCTGCGGCAGGCGCGGTCGGTGAGCCGGCGGAGCCCGGCTCCGAGGTCGCCGGCGCGGCCCGAGCGGAGGTCCTCGGACAGCCGGGCGTGGCTGCGGCCGACGGCCTCGCCGATCCAGCGGCAGGCGTCGGCGGCGGCGAGCGGGGCGTGCGCGGTGGCGCGGTCTCCGGTGGCGCGGTCTGCGGTGGCGACGGCGACGAATACGAGCGCGGCCTCGTCCTGGCCGAAGCGGGCCGTGAGCAGGGCGTCGCGGCGGGGTTCGCCGCGCAAACGGGCGGAGTCGCCTCGGACGGAGGCGGCCCGCAGGGTGCAGGCGCCGTAGCGGGCGCCGTCCAGGACGGTGTCGGCGACGAGGTCGCCGAGCGCGTCGGGGTGGGCGGCGGGCAGTGCGGTGGGCTCGGGCTCGTAGGTGGGCGGCCGGCTGCCGATGTGTCCGGTACGGGGCCGGGGCGCGGGGACCATCCGGGGTCCCGGTGCGGGGGTCGCCTGGGACGCCGGGGCGGGTGCCGGGGCGGGTACGTCCTCGGCGACTGGCACGGGCGTGGCTCCGGGAGGCTGCGCGGAGGCCGGCTCGGAGGTCGACGCGGGCGCGGGCCCGGCGACCGGGGGTGTGACGGGTTCGGTGTCCGGGGCGGAGGCCGGGCCTGAGTCCGGGTCGAGAGGTGGGCCGGAGGCCGGGATGAGAGGTGGGTCGGCCGCCGTCGCGGGGGCGGGCACCGGCGTCCGGCCGGTCAGGGAGACGGTGGTCGCCGCGGCGGAGTCGTAACGCTCGTCGAGGCTGTCGGACGTCGATGCGGGCCCGGTGTCCTGGGCCGCCGCGTCGTAGAGCCTGTCCCACCAGCCGGTGTCGCCCTTCTCGCCCTGCTGAGTCATGCCCGCATTGTCCACCGGGCGAGCCACCAAAAACCGGCGCATCGCCGGAAAAAGTGGTCCGCCGGACGTCTCCAACCCCCCACGGGAAGGACGCCCGGCGGACCGGCGTGATCAGCGCACGGCGTGGGCGCGGACCACGGTCCGGGGGACGGAGCCGCCGTGGGCTTCCGTCGGTTCGGTCCTCAAGGAGACCCACTCGCCGACCATTCCCACGCCCTGGCCCGCGTGGTCCACGGTGGCGAGGGCGAGGGGGACCGGCCGTTGCCGTCCGGCGCGGGCGGTCTCGCTGCCGGCCGGCAGCCGCTTGCCGGGCGCCGGCTCGTCCTGCGGCACCGCGCACGCGGAGGCCGGGGCCGCGGTGACGGCCGGGACGGCCGCGGTCGCCGCCCCCAGAGCCGTACGCGAATACGGGCGCATCGCTCCCCCTCTCTCTGATCCCGGACACGGCGGGGCGAAAGCCCCCGCGTCCGGGGGTCGCCGGTACCGCGGTGGCGCCACATTGGCAGAGGTGAGGGTGGTGCGGGCAGGATGAACGAGGCGGGAATGTGCCGTGGCCGTTTCCCGCCAGGCACCACATGGAACGAATGCGTCCGCGGGCCGCCCCGGGACGTCCGGGTCGCCCGGGGCGTCCGCGCGAGGGATGGGTCGGCAGATGCTGGGTGCGATAGGTCTCGACGAACGGCAGGAGTCCGCCTACCGCGCGCTGGTCGCGCTCGGCGCGGCCGAGGTCTCCGACCTGGCCCATCGGCTGGCGCTGCCGGAACTCGACACCGAGCGGACACTGCGGCACCTGGAGTCGCAGGGCCTGGCCGCCCAGTCCTCGGCCCGGGTGAGCCGCTGGGTCGCGGCCCCGCCCGGGATGGCCCTCGGCGCGCTGCTCACCCAGCAGCGGCACGATTTGGAGCAGGCGGAACGGGCGGCGGCCCTGCTCGCGCGGGAGTACCGGACCGAGGCGACCGAACCCGCCGTCCACGACCTGGTGGAGGTGGTGACCGGCGCGAGCGCGGTCACCCACCGCTTCCTCCAGCTCCAGCTGGGCGCCACCGACGAGGTGTGCGCGCTGGTGACGGGCAACCCGATCGCCGTGTCCGGCGTCGACAACGAGGCGGAGGCGCGGGCCTCCGGGCGTGGTGTGCGCTACCGCGTGGTCGTCGAGCGGGACGTCCTGACGCAGCCGAACGGGCTGGTCGAGCTGTCGGCGGCGCTGGGACGGCACGAGGAGATCCGGGTGGTGGACCGGGTCCCGACGAAGCTGGTGGTGGCGGACCGGACGCTGGCGATGATCCCGCTGTCCGGCCGTAACGCCGAGCCGGCCGCCCTCGTCGTCCACGCGAGCGGCCTCCTCGAATCGCTGACGGGCCTGTTCGAGTCGGTGTGGCGCGAGGCGCTGCCGCTGCGGCTCGGCGCGGGCGCGCGTCTCGTGGAGGAGGCGGCGCCGGGCCCGGACCCGGTGGACCTGGAGGTCCTGTCGCTGCTCCTCGCGGGGATGACGGACGCGACGGTGGCCAAGCAGCTGGACCTGGGGCTGCGGACGGTGCAGCGGCGGGTGAAGGGGCTGATGGAGCTGGCGGGCGTGACGACGCGGTTGCAGCTGGGCTGGTACGCGTACGAGAAGGGATGGGTGGCGCGCCGGTAGGGCGAAGGGGTTGCCGGGCCACTCGTCCGTACTTCTTGGGCACCCTTTGACCTGCGGGAACGCTCGTTCTCCGGCACCCTGGGCAGATGGGAGTGTGGCAGCTTCTGCTGATCGGCCTGGTGATGCTGCTCGGCCTGTTCGGGGTGCTGACGCCCGGCGTGCCCGGGACGTGGCTGGTGTGGGCGGCGGTGCTGTGGTGGTCGCTGCACGAACAGAGCGGTCCGGCCTGGATCCTGCTGGTGTCGGCGACGGGGCTGCTGCTGCTCACCCAGACGGTGGTGTGGCAGTTGCCGCCGCGCCGGTTCCGGGGGCCGGGGATCACCCGGCGGACGATGGGGTACGCGGGGGCGGGGGCGCTGCTCGGGTTCGTCCTGATCCCGGTCCTTGGCGCGGTTCCCGGTTTCGTGGGCGGGGTCTATCTGTCGGAGCGGCTGCGGCTGGGCGGCCACGGCCAGGCGCGGGCGGCCACGCGTACGGTGATGCGGGCGGTGGGGACGAGTGTGCTGGTGGAGCTGTTCGCCTGTCTGCTGATCGTGGGGGCGTGGGTGGGGACGCTGATCCTGAGCTGACGAAGGACGACCGCGTCGGGGACGGCTCCGGGCGAACGGCCAGGTCCCGGCCCCGAGCCACCGCGACCGTCAATCAGTGCAGCAGCCCGATCCCGGCCAGCATCACCGCGCCGGCGACCAGCCGCAGCCGCCCGAAGGGCTCGCGGAAGAAGAGGGTGGCGATCACGGCGGCGACCAGGATGCCGGTCTCGCGCAGGGCGGCCACGGCGGCGACGTCGCCGTGCGCCTGGGCCCAGATGACCAGTCCGTACGCGGCCATGGACAGCGCTCCGCCGGTCAGGCCGGTCCCGAGTACCGGCCTGAGCTGCCCGAACAGGGCGCTTTGGCGGCGGGCGAGCGCGATCAGCGGCAGCACCGGGCCCTGGAGGAGGAAGAGCCAGGCGATGTATCCGAGGGTGTCCTCGGTGTGCCGGACGCCGGAGCTGTCGACGAGGGTGTACGCGGCGATCAGCACGCCCGTACCGACGGCGGCGCCCAGGGCGGGCAGCTGGGCGCGCCCGATCCGGCCGGAGCCGAGGGCCAGGATCCCGAGGCCGCCGGAGACCAGCAGAACGCCGAGGGCCTGGAGCGGGGTGAGGCTGCCGCCGAGCAGGGTGACCGAGGCGACGGCGACGAGGAGCGGCGCGAGACCGCGCGCCAGCGGGTACATCTGGCCGAAGTCGCCGAGCTGGTACGCGCGCAGCAGGAACAGGTGCGAGGACACTTCGAGCGCGGCCGAGGCGGCGATGAAGGGCCAGGCGGCGGCCGGCGGGACGGGCGTGAAGCAGACGAGGACGGCCGCACAGAGGGTGTATCCGCAGTTGATGAGGGTGAAGCCGACGAGTTTGTCGGGGATCTTGTGGGCCATCGCGTTCCAGACCGCGTGGAGGACCGCAGCCGTGAGGACGGCGACGAGAGCGGCGGTGGACATCGATCCGGGCATGGCGGGGCGACTCCTGCGCGGGACGGCGTGGAACGAACTCCTGGAATGAAATTCCACGCTAGGCTAAGCGCATGGAACACAATTCCGAAAGCGGGGGTCGGCTCGCGGCCCGGATCCGTGCCCGGCTGCCGGAGCTGCGCGAGACCGAGGCCCGGGTGGCGCACACGGTCCTTGACCAGGGTCCGGCCCTGGTCCACCTGAGCGTCAGCGATGTGGCCGCGCTGGCGGGCACGGCGCCCTCGACCGTCGTACGCGCCTGCCAGCGACTCGGCTTCCGGGGCTTCCAGGAGCTGAAGATCGAGGCCGCCCGGATCGTCACCGAACCCCCCGCTCGGACGGATACGGAGGACGATCCGGCGGCCCAGGCCCTTGTGGCCACGGTGCGCGCCTCCCGCGAGGCCCTGGAAGGGCTCGCCGCGACCCTCGACACCGCCGTACTCGCCGCCGCGGCCGGGGCGTTGCGCGCGGCCCCGCGGGTGGTCGTCGCCGGCGCCGGCCTCTCGGCGGCGGTCGCGCTCGACGCCGCGTACCGGCTGCGGGCGCTCGGCTGCCCCGTCGACGCGCCGGCCGACCCGCTCACCGCCCAGCTCGCGGCGGGCCAGCTCCCGCCCCACGGCGTCTGTCTCGCCATCAGCCACACCGGCGCCACCCGCACGACGGTGGACACCGCCCGCCGGGCCCGCGCGGCCGGAGCGGCGGTGGTCACCCTCACCAGCTACGCCCGCTCGCCCCTCAGCGAGAGCAGCACCCATGTCCTGGTGGCGGGCGGTCAGGACCTCGTCTTCGGGCTTGAGACCTCCGCCAGCCGTATCGCCCACCTCGCCACCGTGGACGCGCTCACCGCCACCCTGATGTCCCTCTCCCCCGAGACCGCCCGCCGCCACCTGGACCTGTCGGCGGACGTCACGGCGGACCACGCGTACTGAGTGACGCGTACCGAGCAGGGAAGCTGATCACTAAATCCACCGTCACCCACCACCCCCACCCACCCACCGGCGCTCGCCCCTCCCCCACCCCACCCAAGCGGGAGGGGTGCGGGGCGGTGCGCCGCGACGCGGACGGGAGCGGGGGCCGGGGAGGGGGTCGTGTTCGGAACGTAAAGCGTGATTTGTGGCGCGGAGGAAGGGCGCTTCACGCACTACAGAGGTGCCCGCGCCGTAAATCATGCAGTGCAGAACACGACCCCCGGACCGGCCCCCGCGCACCCACCACGAACCCCCAGCGCGCCGCCCCGCAACCCCGAACGCGCCCCGCACCACCCCACCCGCACAGCGCAGCGCACCCGCACCACCGCCCCGCCCAGCAGCGCGCAGCGCCCCGCAGCGTCACCGCACCCCGCGAGCCAGATACCGCGCCGCGTACGAACGCCACGGCCGCCACTCCCCCCGCTCCCCCACCCCGGGAACCGCGACGTCCGGATCCCCGAGCGCCCGCACCCGGATCGCCGCGACAGCCTCGGGCCCGACTCCGGGAATCGCCGCGAGCGCGGCGGCGGACGCGTCCCGGTCGGCGCCGGGGTCGAGGCGTACGGTGCCGTCGGCGAGGGCGGTGGCGAGCGGGCCCGCGACGAGGTGGCCGGTGAGTGCGGCGGGTTCGGGGAAGACGTGGGTGAGGCCGCCGCAGCGGGTGTCGAGCGGGGTGCCGTGACGGGCGACGAGCCGGGCGGCCTCGGCGGGGCCGACGACGGTGCGGATCGCGAATTCTTCCGGTTCGGCCGTTCCGGGGGAACGTACGCCGGGGCGGGCCGCGACCTCGGCGGCGAGGAGGGGGTCGGCGCCGAGGCGTTCGGCGACGGCGTACGGGTCGGCGTCGAGGTCGAGCAGCCGGCGCAGCCGCTGTACGGCGGTGGCGAGGTCGCGCAGTTCGGTGAGCCGGATCCGGGCGTCGAGCCAGTCGCCCGGGGAGTGTTCGTCGACGGAGACGAGTCCGGTGCCGTAGGGGAGGCGGAGGGTGCGCCGGTAGGTGCGGGTGCCGGGTGCGCCGACGACTTCCTCGATGCCGGGTACGGCTTCGGCGGCGAGCAGGTCGAAGACTTCGCGTGCGGCGTACGGCCCCCGGTGGGCGAGCCGCAGCGGCACTCCGGCGGCGAGCGCGGTGCGCGGTCCGGCGCCGGTTCCGGTGCCGGATTCGGCGCGCAGGTCGGTGGGGGTGCGGGCGTAGACGGCGCGGATGGTGGCGTTGAACTGGCGGACGCTGGCGAAACCGGCGGCGAACGCGATGTCGGTGACGGGCAGGGTGGTCGTCTGGAGCAGGAGGCGCGCGGTGTGGGCGCGCTGCGCGCGGGCGAGTGCGACCGGGCCGGCGCCGAGTTCGGCCGTCAGTTGGCGCTGTACCTGCCGGGTGCTGTAGCCGAGCCGTCCGGCGAGTCCGGGGACGCCTTCGCGGTCCACGACGCCGTCGCCGATCATCCGCATGGCGCGGCCGACGACATCGGCGCGGACGTTCCATTCCGGGGAGCCGGGGACGGCGTCGGGCCGGCACCGGCGGCAGGCCCGGAAGCCGTGGGCCTGCGCGGCGGCGGCGGAAGGGTAGAAGCTGACGTTGCGCCGTTTGGGGGTGACGGCGGGGCAGCTGGGCCGGCAGTAGATGCCGGTGGTGGCCACGCCGAAGAAGAACACCCCGTCGAAGCGGGCGTCCCGGCTGCCTACCGCCTGGTAGCGGGTCTCCTCGTCGAGCGGCACGCCGCCCACCGGGCCGGCGGATCCCCCCGTAACCCCCGCACCCGCCGCCACCTCGGTCTTCGTGTCCGTCATGCCTCCAGTGTGCGCGGCGCGCGGTGGTGGGGCTGGCGGATTTCGGACACGGAGCCGTGGAGGCGGCGGGTACGGGGCGGGGGCCGGGATCGGTGCGGGGGCGGTGCGGGGGCCCGTACCGGGTCAGCACGGGAGGAACCCGCGCCGGGGGACCCGTACCGTACCGGCCCCTGCGAGAGCCCCAGGGAAGCAGCCCGTCGACGGACGCGACCACCGACGGACGCGGCCGTCAGCGGAAGCGCCCCTGCTTCATCTCCATCGCTGCGCGGCCCTCCGCGCCCCGCTGCTTCCAGCCCTTCAGCCTCTCGGCCCGCATCCGGGCGTCGGTCTTGGCAGCCAGCCGCTGGTTCTCGCGCAGCAGCTTGCGGTAGCTGTCGAGGCGGCGTTCGGGGAGGGTGCCGTCGTCGATGGCGGCGGCGACGGCGCAGCCCGGCTCGGTCTCGTGGGCGCAGTCGTGGAACCGGCACGACGCGGCCAGCTCGTCGATCTCCGAGAAGACCTGGCCGACGCCGCTCTCCGCGTCCCACAGGCCGACCCCGCGCAGCCCGGGGGTGTCGATGAGGACGCCGCCGGCCGGCAGGGCGAGCAGGTTGCGGGTGGTCGTGGTGTGCCGGCCCTTGCCGTCGGCGTCGCGGGTGGCCTGGACGTCCATGGCGTCCGCGCCGAGGAGCGTGTTGGCGAGGGTGGACTTTCCGGCACCGGACACGCCGAGGAGCACGGTCGTACCGCCGGTGGCGATCGCCCGGAGCGCCTCGACGCCGTCGCCGGTGTGCGAGCTGACCGGCAGGACCTCGATGCCGGGGGCGACCGTCTCGACGTCCTCGACGAGATAGGACAGGCCGACCGGGTCGGGCACGAGGTCGGCCTTGCTCAGCACGACGGCCGGCCGCGCACCGGATTCCCAGGCCAGGGCGAGAAATCGTTCGATCCGGCCCAGGTCGAGTTCGACCGCGAGGGACACGACGATGAGCGCGTGATCGACGTTCGCCGCGAGGATCTGGCCCTCGGAGCGCTTGGAGGAGGTGGAACGGGTGAAGGCGGTCCGGCGCGGCAGGTAGTCGCGTACGTACCGGGGGTCGCCGGCCCCGTCGGGGTCGACGGCGGCCCAGTCGCCGGTGCAGATCACCCGCAGCGGGTCGTGCGGGGTGACGAACGCCGTGTCGGCGCGCACCAGCCCCTCGGGCGTCATGACGTCGCACTGCCCCCGGTCGACCCGGACGACCCGCCCGGGGAGAAGCCCCTGGGCGGCGTACGGGGCGAACGCGGCCGCCCACTCCTCGTCCCAGCCGTAAGCGGCGAGCGGGTGCGGGGCAGCGGAAGAGGAAGACGGGTGGAGCGAAGCGTGGAACAAGGGGAAACCCTTCGAAGGGTGGCCCCGGCGGCGCGCTCCGAGCGCGCGGATCGAATGGGTGTCAGCCGGAGACCACAGGGGTGGGAACGATGAACTCCTGAATGCGGGCAGAGCCCGTCACGGTGACAGTCATCAATGTCCTCACCTCCTGTTTCTTTCTCGACGTGCCGACAGCGCCCCTTGGAAGTGGTCCCAGGGAGCGGATGGGCAGCACGATAGCCCCGCCCCGGGGCCCGGCACCACCGATTAATTCCGGGGCCTCGCCCACGGCATCGGCCGCGGGGCTCACGCCGCCGGTCGCACGGTGTCCCGGCGCGTCGGGGAAGCCCTCCCCGCTCACCCGCGCGGCGCCGGTGCGGCCTCGTAACGGGTGACCAGCGCGGCGATGTCCTCGGCGTCCGGTTCGAGCCCGAACTCCTCGTACAGCAGCGCGGGCAGCTCTCCGCCCGTCACCCGGCGTCTCTCCTCCGTGCCGTCCGGGAGGTACCCGACGAGTTCCGTGTCGCGCAGGAGGAGCCGGCGGTCGGCCGCCGGCTTCTGGACCAGCAGCCGGCCGTGGAAGGGCGAGCGGGGATGGGTGGCGGTGAAGTAGCTGGTCATGGCGAAGTCGACCGGGAAGCGCGGCTCGGTCCCGATCGCGTAGAGGGCGAGCCAGCCGTCGGGCCGGCAGAGCCGGAGTACCAGCGGACCGGTCGTCCCCCGGGTGGGGCCCTCCTCCCGGACCAGCGTGTACGTCCAGCCGGCCTGCCGCGCGGTCTCGCCGTCGCGCAGCCGGATCGGCTCCAGAAGGCCCTCGGCGCCGAAGCCGACGTCGGTGAACCAGGTCTCGTCGTCGATCTCCACCCGCAGCGCGTAGTGGGTGGCCGGGCGGATCCGGGTCTCGCCGAGGCGGACGCGTGAGGCCACGGCGGTGAAGGTGAAGCCGAGCGCTTCCAGGGCCGCCGCGTAGAGCAGGGTCTGCTCGCAGCAGGTGCCTCCGCGCCGCCGCCGGACCATCTTCGCCTGCACGGACTCCAGGTCGAGCAGGACGGCCCGGCCCAGGGCGACCTCCAGGTTCTCGAAGGCGAGCGCGGCGATGTGGGCGGCGTGCAGGGCGCGCAGCACCTTCAGCGTCGGCTCGCGCTCCCCCTCGTACCCGATCCGGGCCAGATAGGCGTCGAGATCCAACCGCTCCCCGCCCCAGACGGAGCCGACCGGGCTGATCAGGCTGTTCGGGCTGTTCGGGCTGTTCGGGCTGTTCGGGCTGTTCACGTGCTCCTCCTCCGGCGAGCCGCCCCACCCCACGTGGTTACCTCGGTCCGGGGCACGCGGAACCCTGCGAGGGGCCGGATCACCCCTGCACTCGCGGCCACCCCGGTCGTGCGGGGGCGTCCGTTGGGGCGCGGCTGTCCGTTCGTACGCCGGCACACGCTCGTACGCGGGCGCCTGCTCGTACGCGGCCGCCCCTCTGTCCACAGCCACCCGTTCGAGTGCGTCGCGACTCCGCGCGGGCGCACCGGCCGATCCGCCTCGGCCCGGCTGTGCCAGAGTGCCGGCAGGGCCCGGCGGGCCGATGTATCCACGCACCCCCACGTACCGACAGCCTCACGGTCGGCTCGCGGTCGCCGGCCGGTCCTCCCGCCGGAGACCGTCCTTGCCTCACCGAGGGAGCAAGTCCCCATGCCGGAGCTGTTCGACGCCATGCGGCCCCTGCCCGCCACCGCCGCCCGCTATCGCGAGCGGGAGTGGTGGCGCGATCGGACCTTTCTGGACGATCTGCGGGACGCCGCCGAGCAGGTACCCGACCGGCCGGCGCTCATCAACTGGCGTACGGCGGAGGGCCGGGCCGTCACCCTGACCTTCGCCGAACTCGCCGACCGGGTGGAGCGGTACGCCGCCGGGCTGGACGGGCTGGGGGTGCGGCCCGGCGAGGTGGTGGCCTTCCAGCTGCCCGACTGGTGGGAGGCGGCCGCCCTCACCCTGGCCTGCTGGCGGGTCGGAGCGGTGACCATGCCGCTCTCCTCGCGGTTCGGCCGGCGCGAGGTGGGCCGGATGCTGGCCGCGACCGGGGCCGTCCTCCTGGTCACCACCGACCGCCACCCCGGCCCGGAGCACATCGAGGCCCTCGCCCGGCTCGCCGACGACCTGCCGGCCCTGCGCCACCGTGCGGTCATCGGCGACGCCACCGCCACCGGCGCGCTCGACTTCGGCAGCTGCCTGGACACCGCCTCCCGGACGGCGCCGCGAGGTACCGGTCTCGCCCCGGACGAGGCCGCGACGGTGCTGTTCACCTCGGGGACGAGCGGCAGCGCCACCGCCGTCGTCCACAGTCTGAACACCCTGTACGCGGGGGTCCGCCGGCCGTTGCCGATCCCGCCGCTGCTGCCAGGGCAGCCCTTCCCGCTGCTCACCCCGCTCAGCCACGGTGCCGGTCTGCGCAACGGCCTGCTGCGGCCACTCGTCGACCGCACCACCGCCCTGTACAGCGACGAGTGGGACGCCGGCCGCTGGCTCGACCTGCTCGGCTCCTACCGCGCCGGCGCCCTGATCGCCCCGCCCGCCATGCTGGAGTCCCTCGCCACCGAGCAGGCCCGCCGCCCCCGGGACCTGCCCGCCTGGGAGGCCGTGGCCGCGATGGCCGCGAGCCCCTCGCGCGAGCTGGTCGACCTTCTGCGGCGCACCCTGAGCGACCGGGTCGTCAACGCCCTGGGGTCGACGGAATCCGGCGGGATCCTCTCCACCGCACTGACCGACCCGCCGGAACGGGCCGCCCGCAGCGTCGGCCGCCCGATGCCGGGGATCGAACTGCGGATGGGGCCCGCCACCGGAGCGGACCAGGCCTCGCCGGTCGACCTGCGCGGCCCGTCCACCTGTCTGGGCACCTTCGACCGCGACACCGGCCGGCTCCTGTGGCGCGCCGCCGACCACGACGGCTGGTTCCCGACCGGCGACCTGATGCGCCCGGACGGCGAGGGCGGGTTGCGCTACGCGGGCCGGGCCTCCGACCGGATCTCGGGCACCACCCAGCTGATGATCCCCGTCGTGGACGTCGAGACGGAATTGCGCGAGCATCCCGCGATCGACGACGTCGTCCTGGTCGGCTACCCCGCCGAACACGGCGACCTGCCGTGCGCGGTCGTCGTCCCCGCCGCCGGGTGCTCCCCCGGCCTGGCCGAGCTGCGCAGCTGGCTGGCCGGACGCGGCATGACCGACTGGTACTGGCCCACCCGGGTCGAGACCGTTCCGCGCTTTCCCCGCAACGAGCTCGGCAAGGTGCGCAAGAACGTCCTGCGGGCCTGGCTGTCCGGTGCCGGGCCGCTGCCGGTCGCCGACGACGATCCGACCGCGCCGGCCGTTCCGCCCGTACCGGCGACGTCGACCGCGCGGGCCAGGTCGACCGCGCGGGCCAGGTCGACCGCGCCGACCACGTCGGCTCACCCGCCCGAGGACGCCTGACCGGAGCCGGCCCCTTCGGCCCGGGGTAACTGACCGAAACTGGTCCATTCGACCTCGGGAAGCCTGACTGAAACCGGCCCATTCGGCCCCTGGACAGCCGATCGGAATCAGCCTCCCGACAGCGGGTCGAAGAGGGCGGGGCGACCCGCCCCACACGCGGCGGGCGTCCGCCCTGTGTCCGTCCCCTGCCCACTCACGAGTACTCCTCACCTGGGTCGACGGCCGCACAGGGTGCGTCGCCGGGTGGGCGCGTTGCTGCCGTGTTGGTCGGCTGCCGTCGGACGTAGATCGAACGTTTATGGCCATTGTCTTGACTGGCCCCATGCTTGACGAGATTTCAACGAGAGCACGGATGGTTCCGGCCGGTGCGCCGGACCCTGCCCTGCTCACCGCGCGCCCGGTGGGGCTGGGCGCGCTGCGGCTGCGAGTGATCCGGGCCGCCGGCGACACGTACGAGTACCGGCCCGGACCGGCGGACAGCCGGCCGACGTCCGGGCAGCACGCCCTGGTGCTGATGCTGATGCTGGAGGGGAAGGCGGCGCTGACCCAGGAGGACCGGACCGCCATCGTGTGCGCGGACGACCTCGTTCTGCTCGATCCGTCGCGCCCGCTGGGTGTCCGTCCGGCGGCGGAGCCGAGCCGGGCCGTGGTCGTCGAGATGCCGCAGGGGTCGCTGCCGCTGTCAGCCGCCGACGCCGAGCGGCTGTTCGTGGTCCCGCTGTCCGGGGCGCGGGGCCCGGGGGCGCTGCTGGCGCCACTGCTGTCCCGGGTGGCGGCCGACCCGGACGCGTACGGGGGATGCGACGGAGCGCGGGTGGCCGGGGTGGTGGCCGAGCTGGCTGGGCTGCTGTTCGACCACTGGTTGCGTCATGGGCCCGGAGACGGGGCGGACGTGGGGGCGAGCCAGGGGCCGGTGCCGGTGCCGGTGGACGGTCAGGGGCGCGGTCCGGTCCGTACCCGATTCGAGCCGTGTCCAAAGTCGCCCAAGGGGATCGGGGAGGTCGGGGAAGCCGGGAAGATCAGGGAAACCGGGGAGGTCCGCCTGGGGGTGGGCGGGCGCCGCGCGACTCGGCAGAGCATGTTGCTGAGCCGCGTACAGGCGTACGTCCAGGAGCACTTGGCCGCTCCGGACCTCACCCCGGACACGATCGCGGCGGCGCATCACATCTCCACCCGCTATCTGCACCGGATCTTCCAGCAGCAGGGGCTGACCGTCGCCGCCTGGGTACGCCGGCAGCGCTTGGACCGGTGCCGGCTCGATCTCGCCGATCCGTCGCTGGGCGATCTGCCGGTACGCAGGGTCGCCGCCCGGTGGGGGTTCGACGAACCCGCCTCGTTCACCAGGACGTTCCGGGCCGCGTACGGCACGACCCCCGGCGCGTTTCGTGTACGCGCAGGATCAACGGAGTGTGCGTACGGCGTCAATGACGCGTCCCCGCCCCACGCGGCAGACTCGGCCACGACGAGCACGGGACCGATCAAGGTCTGCGCGCTCCTCGATCCACTCGCAGCATCGCAGCATTCGCACCAGGGGGTTCGATGAACGAGAACGACAAGTTGCCGCCGGAGCCTCGGGGAGGGGCGGGCGTCTTTGACACGGACCCCGACCAGGCCGGAGTCAGCCAGGACCCGAACGTCGTCGTCACCGGCGACATCGAGGTCCTCCCCGTGGGCAAGGAGGGCTGACATGGGTTCCGTCGAGGGCATGCTGGCCCAGATGCGCGCACTCATCGGCACCGGCGAGAACCCGCCGGGCTCGGACCGCAACCAGGTCACGAGCTGGTACGGACTCGTGGGTCCGTGGTGCGACATGACCGTCTCGTACGCGGCGGCGCACTCGGACAACCTGGGTGCGATCTACGGCAAGTTCGCGTACACGGTCGCGCACGCGCAGGCGTTCCAGAACCACGGTGCCTGGCACTACGGCCTGGGCGGGGTGCGTCCGGGCGACGTCGTCTTCTTCGACTGGAGCGGCAGCCGCTCGATATCGGCCATCGACCACGTCGGTGTCGTCGAGGCGGTCCACTCCGATGGAACGATCACCACGATCGAGGGCAACACCAGCGACCGCTGTATGCGCCGGCAGCGCAACTCGGCCACGATCGTCGGTTACGGCCGTCCGGCCTACGGCAACGCCAGCCCCATGCCGTCGTCGGACGGCATGCTGCGCCGTGGTTCGAAGGGTGACGCGGTCAAGACCCTCCAGCAGAACCTCAATTCGGTCATGGGATCGGGGCTGACCGTCGACGGGGACTTCGGTCCGGCCACCGACGCCGCGGTCCGGGCCTTCCAGGCGAAGTACAAGCTGACCGTCGACGGCGAGTTCGGTCCGGCCTCCTCCGCCGCCATGAAGGCCGCCCTGGGCGGCGGTTCGGCGCCGCAGGCGCCCGCTCCGCGTCCCCCGGCGTCCGGACAGCTGGCTGTGGACGGCGACTTCGGCCCGGCGACGTGCGCCGCGCTCCAGCGCGCGCTCAACTCGCACGGCGCCAAGCTGGGTGTGGACGGCGGATTCGGGCCGCTCACCAAGAAGGCTCTGCAGAGCTACCTGGGGGTCGCCGCGGACGGGGCCATCGGTCCGCAGACGATCAAGGCGCTGCAGAAGCGGGTCGGCGCGGGCGTCGACGGCGGCTGGGGCCCGGACACCACCCGCCACCTCCAGCAGGCGCTCAACGCGGGCACTTTCTGACGCTTCTTCCGGCGCTGTCCGCCCCTCTTTCCAGCTCGGCTCCGGCGGTCGCCACCGCCGGGCCGGGCCGGGAGCGGCGACTCAGCGCTTCGGCGGCGCACGCCCGCCGGTCGTACCTTGCCCCGCGTCCCTTTGGGACGCGGGGCATCGCCGTATCCGGCGGCCATCGCGCCTTCGGGCCTCGCATGTGACGCGCGAGGCCCGAAGGCGCTTGGCTGTCCCCGCGTGCGCGGGGATCACCTCGTCGTATCCGAGCCGCTGATGACGATCGTGGGACCACCCCCGCGTGCGCGGGGACCGCAGGCGCCGACCCACGGTCTCGCCTCACCAGGCCCCGGATTTCGCCCACTTCACCCAAGGCGCGACTCAACTCACACCAAGACGGCCGCTCGCGGTGCGATCTTCCCGCGAGCGGCCGTCTCCGACCCGACCGGGGTCAGGCCCCGGGTCAGGCCCCCGCGCCGTTGTCCACCGCCGCCGTGAAGCCGAAGACCTTCACCGCCTGGTAGTAGGTCCAGGCCGTGGCGTCGCACGAGGTCGCCTTCGCGCCCGAGTAGGCCGAGCACACACGCTTGAGGTCGGCGTAGAAGGCGTCGTCGAGGCGCGACTTGTTCGCGCTGAACGTGCCGGCCTGCTTGTAGTTGCGGTAGCCGAAGTCGTGGCGGGCGCAGGCCGTCTGGAACGGGAACCCGAACGGGTTGTCCGGGGAGGTCGTGCAGTAGTCGGTCGACCAGTCGAATCCGTACGCCGACCAGCTGCCCTGGCTTGCGCGGGCGGCCACCCAGGAGTTGTAGCTCGCCGCGCTGGTCTGCGTCCATCCGGAGAGCACCTGCGGCTTGTCGGCCGGGGCGGCGGACGCCGGGGTGGCGAGGGCGATCATTCCAGCCATAACGGTGGCGGCGACTGCGGTGAGTTGGCGGCGCATCAGGGGTCCTCCCCGGGTGGGGCTCCGGGCTTTCCCGGTGCCGGTGCGCATTAGAGTGAGGTGCTGGAATGTCACGGAACTCCCGCACAACTACACGGAATCTTTACTCAGACTTTTCCGTCTACGGGCCAACGGGAGCCTAGGGCAACCTCCTGGGCATGCTCCGTGACCATCCAGAGGTGGATCTACTTGCCGGTAACTGATCGCATGGCGCGTACATCCATGGAACCTGCACCACGCACGCACAGGGGGGCACCGGCTTGCGAGAGGTTGTTTTCGGTCTTCTAGGGCCATTGGACGTACAAATTGATGGTGCGTCCGTTCATCTCGGCGGAGCGCGACAGCGGACGGTACTGACCATGCTGCTGCTGTCGTCCGGCCGAATCGTCTCTGTGGACAGCCTCACGGAGGCTGTCTGGCCGGCCGGCGCTCCCACGACCGCCCGCAATCAGATCGCCATCTGCATCGCGGGACTTCGTAAAGTATTCAAGGAAATGGCCTCGCTGATCGTGACGTCCCATCCCGGGTACGTCCTCAATCCCGTGGGCCACCGCATCGACGCGATCGCGTTCGAGGAGGCCGTCCGCCAGGCCCGTGAACTGGCCCGCAGCGGCAAGAACTCCGAGGCCTGCGACCGCTACGCCGAGGCGCTCTCCTTCTGGCGCGGGCGCGCCCTCGACGGCGTGGCCGGGCCGCGCGTCGAGCAGGAGGCGGCACGCCTGGAGGAACAGCGCCTGGACGTCCACGAGGAGTACGCCGGCCTGCGGCTCCAGCTCGGCCGCCACCGCGCGCTCGTCCCCGAGCTCCACTCGCTGGTGCAGGCCAACCCGCTGCGCGAGCAGGCCCGCGCCCATCTGATGCTCGCCCAGTACCGCTCGGGACGCCGCGCCGAGGCGCTCGCGATCTTCCGCGAGGGCCGCCGGCTCCTCGTCGACGAGCTGGGCATCGAGCCCGGCCCCGTCCTCCAGGGCCTGCACGACCTCGTCCTGAGTGACTCGCCCGAGCTCACCCAGCCGCCGGCCGATCCGACCCCTCCCCCGGCGCCCCATATCGCCGCCCAGCTACCCGCCGCCTCCGCCTCCTTCACCGGCCGTGCCCGGGAACTCGGCGCCCTCGACCGGATGCTCGACGAGCGTCTCGGCCAGTCGCCGCTCGCCATGGCCGCCATCAGCGGCATCGGCGGCGTAGGCAAGACCGCGCTGGCCAACCAGTGGGCCAACCAGATCGCCGCCCGGTTCCCCGACGGCCAGCTCTTCACCGATCTGCGCGGTTACGACGAGGCGTACAAACCGGTCTCGCCCGCCGTCACCCTCGACCGTTTCCTGCGCGACCTCGGCGTCCCCGCCCCCCAGATCCCGGCCGACCCCGGCGACCGCGCCGCCCTCTACCGCAGTGTGCTCGGCGGCAAGCGCGTCCTGATCGTGCTCGACAACGCCCGTTCCTTCCGTCAGGTACAGCCCCTGCTGCCCGGCAACGGCCGCTGCTGCGTGATCATCACCGGCCGCGATCTCATGGACGATCTGATCGGCGACTACGCCGTACTGCGCATCAGCCTGAACACGATGTCCGCCCAGGAGGCCACCGCGCTGCTCGTCGGCGTGGCCGGATCGGAGCGGATCGCCGCCAACCCCGGCGCCACCGAACGGCTGGGAGAGCTGTGCGACCGGCTGCCGCTCGCCCTGCGGATCGCGGGCGCCCGCCTGGTCGCCAAACCGCACTGGTCGGTACGGAGCCTGGTCACCCGCCTCGAGGACCAGCGGCGCCGGCTGGACGAACTCAGCCCCGGCCAGGGCGGTGTACGCGCCGGATTCCGGCTCAGCTACCGCGATCTGTCCCCGCCGGCCCGCATGCTCTACCGAAGACTCGGCCTCCTCAGCGTCCCCGACTTCGCCTCCTGGGTCGGCGCCGCTCTCATCGACGCCGGTCCCGACGGCATCACGGACGCCGAGGACCTCATCGAGCAGCTCGTCGACGCGCAGCTCCTGGAGGTCGTCGGTTCCTCCGGGCCCGCCACCCGCTACCGCTTCCAGGACCTGCTGCGGCTCTTCGCCTGGGAGTGCGCCCACGCGGAGGAGAGCCCGAAGGAGCGGACGGCCGCCCTGGAGCGGGCCTACTCCGGCTGGCTCCACCTCGCCGACGCCGCCCGCGAGCGGACGTACGGCGGCACGCACGAGGTCTCGTACGGCCGGGCGACATCGCTGCCGTTGCCCGATCACCTGGTCGACGAACTCCTCGAAGATCCCATGGAGTGGCTGGAATCCGAGCGTGTCGCCCTCGGCGACGTGATCAGCCAGTCCGCCGCCGGCGACCAGTTCGCCGCCTACTCCTGGGCGCTCACCCTCAACGCCACCCCGCTCTTCGAGGCGCACAACTATCTGGAGGACTGGCGCACCTGTGCGGAGCGTGCCCTCGGCGCCGCCACCCGCACCGGGGACAAGCTCGGCGAGGCGACCATGCTGCGTTCGCTGGCGACCTTGGCGATCTATCAGCGCCAGTACCCGCAGGCGCAGCCGCTGCTCGCCCGCTCCCTCATCCTCTTCGACGAGGTCGGCGAGGTGCACGGCCGCGCCGTCACCCTGCGCAATCTGGCCCTGTGCGCCCGCTTCTCCGGTGATCTGGACGGCGCGACGCGCGACGCGGGCAGAGCTCTGGACGGGTTCCGGGCGGCCGGCGACACGGCGGGTGAGTCCCATGTGCTGGGGCTGATGGCCCAGTTGGAACTCGAACGCGGCAACCTGGCCGAGGGACAGGAGCTGTGCGCGCGCGCCATCGCCAAGAGCCAGGAGGCGGGCAGTGTCCGGGGCGAGACCCAGAACACCTACCGGCTGGCCGAGGCCCTGCTGCGGCTCGGCGATCCGGTCGGCGCGGAGCAGGCCTGCCAGACGGTCCTCGAACTGACCCGCGGGGACGGCGACCGGCTCGGCGAGGCGCACGCGCTGCGCGGCATCGGCGAGGCCCGCTGGCGCCGGGGCGACTGGGAGGGTGCGCAACACGCGCTGCTCCAGGCCCTGGAGGGGGCCGAGCAGGTGTCCGACCGGTTCCTGCGGGCCCGTATCGAGGCCGATCTCGGCTTCGCGCTCGCCGTGTGCGGGGAACCCGAGGCCGCCGGCCGGCTGGAATCCGCCCGCACCGTGTTCGAGGAGCTGCGCACGCCGGTGTGGCAGGAGCGGATGGCACGGGCGCTGCCGACGGTGATCTCCGCCGTCGGCCCCGTCGCACCGGAGGTCCTCATCGACGTCCTGGAAGGCTGAGCCGATGGCATGGGGATCCGAACCGATGGCCTGAGACCCGGGCCGATGGCCTGAGGACCCAGCCGATGGACTGGGGCCCGAGCCAAGTCACCGGAGACCACCCGAGCCCGCGCACGACGGTCCGCACCGGAGCCCCACAAGGGTCGAGCCGGTGGCCTGAAGGACCGGACAAGCGCCCCGACGGGCCGCACCGGCACCCCACAAGGGTCGAGCCGGAGCCCCGCGAGGGCCGGAGCCCCGCAAAGGCCGAGCCGGCCCCCCGGCCTGACCGGACCGGCGCCCCGAAGGACGAGAACAGGCGCTGCCTTCCGGTGCCCTGCCCATGAACCACGGGAGGCCCGCAACCGCTGGACAGCGGTTCCGGGCCTCCCGTTCGTGGTCACCGCGGCTGGGGTGACGATCAGGTCCAGGGCACCTCGCTGCTCTGGTCGCCGTTGGCGGTCCCGCCGTCCAGACCCGGGCTCATCGGCGCGGTCCACGGCACCTCGGAGGCGAGGACGGTCCACGGCGACTCCGGACGGTGCTCCGGTTCGGTCCACGGCACCTCGGAGGCCAGGACGCTGTGCGGCGCCTCGACGGGCGGCGTCGGACCGGTCCACGGCACCTCGCTCGCCAGCGTCAGGCCCGCACCACTCGCACCCCCCGCGGCGAGGGCGACGGCGGCGGCCATCGAGCAAAGGAAGCGGACGACGACGGAGCGGGTGCTGCGCATGGGGATTCTCCTCATCAGGTGCAGTGGGCCGCCACCGTGGCCGGGGCGATGAGGAAGACGTTAGAGATCATCTCTGTCGGCCCGATATCGCTCCGATTTCGTCTCCCCGGTCTCCGTCCGAATGGCGCGAAATCGATCCGACATCGGGGGAACAGCGCGGCGGGACATGGTGGGGGTCACCGCCCCCACCACGGCCCGTCATCGACAGGAACTCATGGACCTCCAACTGCTTGGCCCGGTCGAGGCCACCCGAGACGGCTCGCGCATCGCCCTCTCGGGAACGAAGATGCACACCCTTCTCGCCGCCCTCCTGCTGGCCCGGGGGCGAGTGGTGCCGGACACCCGGCTCAGCCGGCTCCTGTGGGGAGCCGAGCCGCCGGCCACGATGAGCGCGCAGATCTATACGTACGTGTCACGTCTGCGCAAACTCCTCGACCCCGAGGTCGCCCTGGAGCGTCGCTCGCCCGGGTACTCGATCAGGACCGGGGAGTGCCGCGTCGACATCCTTGAGTACGAGCGTCTCGACCGCTGTGGGCGGCAGGCGCTCCAGGAGCACCGTTACGCGGAAGCGGCGGCCCTGCTCCGGGACGCGCTGGAGCTGTGGCAGGGCCCCATGCTGGTCAACGTCACCGAGTTCCTCGCGGAGGAGGAGGTCCCGCAGTGGGAGGAGGGACGCGCCGCCACCCTGGAGAACCGGATGGAGGCCGACCTCGCCCTCGGCAGACACCAGCAGGTCGTCGCCGAACTCACCCGGCTGGTGGCCGATTTCCCGCTGCGCGAGCGGATGCGGGCCCAGTTGATGACCGCCCTGTACCGGTGCGGCCGGCAGGCCGACGCGCTCCATGTCTTCGACGAGGGCCGCGCGGTGCTCGCCGACGAGCTGGGCATCGACCCCGGCAGCGGTCTGAGGGCCGCGCACCAAGCCCTGCTGTGCGCCACCCTCGACCTCGAACCGCGGGCAGAGGAGCGTACGTCGGCGACCCTGACGCCCGCCCCCGCCGCCACCACCAACGCCTCCGCCCCCGCCCCCGCTCCTGCTCCGGCGGTCACGGCGGGCTCCGTCCCGACGCTCAGCCAGATCCCCAGCCCCCGCAACGGTGCCGCCCCCGCGTACCCGCTCCCCGCTCAGCCGTCGCCCGCCGACGCGCCTTTGCCGCGCGCGGCCTTCGAACAGCCCGAACAGGCCGAGCGGTTCGACCAATCCGAGGGGTTCGGCCGATCCGAGCGATCCGAGCGGCCCGCACCCGGCGGATCGGCCGGTCCCACCGCACCGGGCAGCCCCGCCCGACCGGGCAGCCCCGCCGGTCCCGGCGGCCTCGCCGACGGCGGCCCGCACACCGCCTCGCCGTTCATGCTGCCGCCCGACATCGCCGGCTTCAGCGGGCGCACCCGCGAACTGGCCGAGCTGTACCGGCTGCTCGCCCCCCGTCCCGCCGGAGCCGTCGCCGAGCCGCGCCGCTGCCTGATCACCGGAATGGCGGGCATCGGCAAGACGGCCCTCGCCGTGCACGCGATGCACGCCGCGCGGGACGAGTTCCCCGACGGGCAGCTGTACGCCGACCTGACCGGGGCCGACGGCACCCCCAAGGATCCGCGCGACGTCCTCGTACGCTTCCTGCGCGCCCTGGGCACGGAGCCGCCCGAGTCCGCCGTCCACGACCTGGAGGAGCTGGTACGGATCTACCGCACCCGCACGGCGGACCGCCGCCTCCTGGTCCTGCTGGACAACGCCTCCGAGCGCGCCGGTCTCGCCCCGCTGCTGCCGGCCGGACCGCACGCGGCGGTCCTGGTCGTCGGCCATGTCCACCTCGCCGCGGAGACCGGGCCCGCCACCCTCGCGCTCGGCGCCATGAACCGTACCGAGTCGCTCGCCCTGCTCACCAGGACCATCGGCAAGGCGCGCACCACCGCCGAACCGGGCGCCGCCGAACGGATCGTGGAGTACTGCGCCGGGCTGCCACTCGCCCTGCGGATCGCCGGAGCCCGGCTCGCCGCCCGCCCGCACTGGTCGGTGGGCCGGCTCGCGCAGCGGCTGGCCGACGAGCCGGCCCGGCTCGCCGAACTCTCCTTCGGCGAGCTGGACGTGACCGGCACCCTGGCGAGCTGGCTGCGCCGTACCGGCACCGAGGACCGTGAGGTGCTGACCCGGCTGTCGGCGCTCGGCTCGCGGGCCTTCACCCCGGTCTCCGCCGCGCCGGCCCTCGGTGTGCCGCTGCGGCTCGCCGAGGACCTGGTGGAACGGCTCGCCGACGGCTGGCTCCTGGAGCCGGTCCACTCCCCCGGCACGGTGGGCACCCTGGCGGGCAGCGCCTTCCGCTTCCACCCGCTCCTGCTGCTCCACGTCCTGTCGCTGCCGGTGGAACGTCCGGTACGCGCCGCCCCGCTCGCGCAGGCGAGCTGACCCGCCCAAGTTCCACGACCGCCCGCACCCACAACCGCCCGGTGCGGATCCGCCTCATCCCCCGGGGCTGATCCGCACCGGGCCCACATCCGTATCCGCACCCACAGCCGGGCCGGATCCCACCCGATCCACTCCCACCCCACGCCCACACCCAGACGCGCACCCGCACCCGGCCAAGGCCCCCTTCCCGTACCGATACGGGGAAGGGGGCCTGGTCGTGCCGCACCGGTCAGGGCGTCACGCCACCGGGCGAGCCAGCGAGCCCCGGCAGAACTCCAGGACCGCCATCGCCATCTTCCCGCCGGGCCGGCCGAGACGGTCGGCGTAGCGGTTGATGACGACGTTCTCCCGCCCCAGTTCGGTACGGCGGCCACCGGACGAGATCCGGGCGTCCTGGATGGCCTCGGAGAGAGCCCGGCGGCTGTCGAGCAGCCGGAGGATCTCCGCGTCGAGGAGGTCGACGCGGTCGCGCAGACCGGCGATGACGATCTCGGCGGAGGGCGGGGGCACGACGGGCTGGAGGGTCTGGAGGGTCTGGGTGCTCATGTCCGGCGTTCTCCTGGTTCGGTGGGCGGGCGCGCGGGGCGGGCGTTCCCCGCGGGGCGGCCCGTGCGAGGCGGGTGGCACAAGGCAGGTCGTACGAGTCGGGCCCGTACAGGAACCGCGGTACGGCGCGGTTCCTGTACGGGAGTTCAGGGGTGGTGCGGGGCGGCGAGAGAGGGAGGGGCGGGGGGCCGGGGCCTTCCCTCAGCCGTTGACCGCGTCCGGCACCGGCTCCCCCGCCAGGGCGAGCCGGACCGAGGCGGCCACCGAGGTGCCCGCCTTCTCCTGGGCCTCGGCCGTGCCGGCGCCCAGGTGCGGGGTCACCACCACGTTCTCCAGGCCGAACAGCGGGGAGTCGACGCAGGGTTCGGTGGCGAAGACGTCCAGCGCGGCTCCCGCGATCCGGCCCTCCGCCAGGGCCTCGTAGAGCGCCCGCTCGTCGACGATGCCGCCGCGCGCGGCGTTGACCAGCCGGGCCCCCGGCTTCATCCGGGCCAGTGCCTTGGCGTCGATCAGTCCGAGGGTCTCGGGCGTCTTCGGCAGGTGAACGGTGAGGAAGTCGCTCTGGGCCAGCAGCTCGTCCAGGGTGACGAGCCGGGCGCCGGCGCGCTCGGCCACGGTCTCGTCGGCGTACGGGTCGTACGCGACGATCTCCATGCCGAACGCGGCCATCCGGGTGGCGACCAGGGAGCCGATCCGGCCGAGGCCGACGATGCCGAGGGTCTTCCCCGACAGTTCGACCCCGGTGAAGCGGGACCGCTGCCACTTCCCCGCCCGCAGCGCGGCGTCGGCGGGGGCCACATTGCGGGCGACGGCGAGGAGCAGGGCGATGGCGTGCTCGGCGGCGCTGACGATGTTGGACGTGGGGGCGTTGACGACCAGGACGCCCGCGGCGGTGGCCGCCGGCACGTCCACGTTGTCCAGGCCGATGCCGGCCCGGGCGATCACCTTCAGCCGCGGCGCCGCCGCGATGGCCTCGGCGTCCATGGTCGTGGCGGACCTGACCAGCACCGCGTCGGCGTCGGCGAGCGCGGCGAACAGCGCGGCGCGGTCGGTGCCGTCGCAGCGCACCACGTCGACGTCCGGGCCGAGCGCGGCGACGGTGGCCGGCGACAGCTCCTCGGCGAGCAGCACGGTGGCTCTTCGCGCGGCGGGCGGGCCGGCCGGCGCGGCGGTGGCGGCGAACGGAGTGAGCGTGGTGAAGCTCATCGTCGGTCCTCTTTCGGTTCGGTTCGGTTCCGCTCAGGCGGGAGGGAGCGGGCGGAGCACGCGGGCGTGCGGGGTACGGGGAGCGGGGCGTGTCACTGACGGGCTGCCGCCAGGTCCAGGGCCCGGGCGCGCAGCGCCAGTCGGGCGGGCAGCAGGCTGGCGACGAGCGCGAGCGCGAGTCCGGCCGCGGCGGCGCCGCCGAGGGCGGACCAGGGCAGACGCAGCGGGAGCGCGGGGCCCGCGGTCAGGATCCGGTTGCCGATCAGCATCAGGGTGGCGGCCTGGGTGCCGGTGGTGACGAGGAGCGCCAGGGCGGTGGCGGTGAGGGCCGTCAGGAGTGCCTCGACGCCCACCATCGCGAGCACCTGGCGGTCGTTGCCGCCGGTGAGCCGGAGCGTTGCGAAGTCCCGCAGCCGGTCGCCGGTGGACATCATCATGGTGTTGACGATGGCGATCAGGGCGTAGAGCAGGGCCGGGCCCAGGATGGCGATCATCGCGATCCAGTCGGCGTGGGACCGCGCGTCGTCGGCGCCGCCCCACGCGTCCGCCGCGGTGACCTTGAGGCCGGCGGCGGGGTCCAGGGCCGGTGCGGCGGCCCCGTCGGGGGCGGTGAGGAAGGCGGCGGTGGGTCCCCGGTCGGCGGACAGGTGCCCGGCGACGACGGAGTACGGCAGCAGTACTTCGGCGAGGCTCAGCGGGGTCTTGACCAGGGCGACCACGGTGAGGGTGCGGGGGGTGCCGTCGTCGAGGGTGGTGTCGAGCTTGTCGCCGACCTGCCAGCCGTTGGCCTTGGCCAGTTCGCCGGAGACGGCGAGGGAGGATCCCTTCAGATCGTCCAGGGAGCCGGCCTCGGCGGGCAGCTTCCAGGTGGCGGCGGCGTTCCCGTCGACGGCGGTGGCGGACAGGGTGCCCGCGGCGGCGGGCGAGAAGCCGGCCCCGCCGGACAGGCCGTTCAGCCAGGTCGTACGGATGGTGGTGGTGCCCACCCCGGGCAGGGCGCGCAGCTTCTCGACGGTGCCCGGGGCGAGGACGGGGCCCTTCGCGGGTTCGACGACATAGCGGGCGCTCAGCGCGTCGCGGGACTGGAGGGTCCGGGCGTCGCCGAAGGTCAGGGTGGAGCCGACGACCGTGCCGGTCAGTCCGATCACCAGGAACATCGGGGTGGCGGTGGAGACGGTGCGCCGTACGGCCGCGAGGGCGTTCTGCCGGGCCAGCAGGCCCACCGCCCCGGAGGCCAGCGGTACGGGCAGGGTCAGCAGCCGGACCAGCGGCGGGATCAGCAGCGGGGCGAACAGGGCGACCGCCATGATGGCCATGACGTCGATGAGGAGCGTCCAGACCGGCAGGTTCTGCGGGTCGCGCAGCTGCGGGTCCTGGTCCATGCCGGGCGGCATGGTGGCGAACAGGGCGAGGACGGTGCCGAAGACGGCGAGGTAGCCGACGGCCCACACCCAGCGGCCGAGGGTCATCACCTTGCCGTCGACGGCGGCATCGCCGAGGGCTTCGACCGGCCGTACCCGGCCGGCCCGGCGGGCCGCCGCGTAGGCGCCGGCCACCGCCACCGCCACCTCGACGGTGGCGGCGACGAGCAGCGGGGTGACGCTGAAGTCCACGGTGAAGCCCTCGGGGGCGGCTTCCCGGGCGATCAGCCAACGGGCGAACAGCGGTGCCACGGCGGTGCCGAGGAGCGCGCCGCAGACCGAGGCGGCCAGCGAGACGGCGAGCGCCTCGCCGAGGACGAGCAGCCGGACCTGGCGCGGGGTCGCGCCGACCGCCCGCAGCAGCGCCGTCTCCCGGCGCCGCCCCGCGACCGCGAACGCGAACGTCGAGGCGACGACGAAGAGGGAGACGAAGCCGGACATGCCCGCCATGAAGGTGAGCAGCTTCTTCAGGGACGGTGCCGACGGGTCGTTGTTCTCCAGGCCCGCCGAGGTGCTGACGAGCAGTCCCGTCGCGGAGATGAGGGCGACGCCCAGGGTGAGGGCGACGAAGGAGCCGGCGAAGCCGAGCCACCGCTTGCGCAGAGTGGCCACGGCCACGGGCAGCAGCAGGGTGATCCCCATCAGCGGCCACCGTCGATCCGGACGGGCTCGGCGGCCGCTTCGGTCTTTGCCGGGGCGCCCTCGGCGACGGGCTCCGGGCCGGACTCCAGGCGCGCCATGTGCTCGGCCACCCGCCGCGCGGTCGGCTGGTGCATCTCGCCGGTGACGCGGCCGTCGACGAGGAAGAGGACGCGGTCGGCGTAGGAGGCGGCCACCGGGTCGTGGGTGACCATGATGGTGGTCTGCCGCTGGTCGTCGACCAGTTCGCGCAGCAGCTTCAGGACGGTCCGGCTGGAGCTGCTGTCCAGGGCGCCGGTCGGCTCGTCGGCGAAGAGCACCTTCGGGCGGGTGATCAGGGCGCGGGCGATGGCCACCCGCTGCTGCTGGCCGCCGGACATCTGGTTGGGCAGGTGCCCGGCGCGTTCACCGAGTCCGACCCGGGCCAGCGCGGCCCGTACCTCGGCCGGGTCCGGCCGGCGGCCGGCCAGCCGCAGCGGCAGTCCCACGTTCTGCTCGGCGGTGAGCGCGCCGAGCAGGTTGAACGCCTGGAAGATGAAGCCGATCCGGTCCCGGCGCAATTCGGTGAGAGCCTTCTCGCCGAGCGGGCCGAGTTCGACCTCGTCCACGACGACCCGCCCCGCGTCGGGGCGGTCGAGCCCCGCCGCGCACTGGAGCAGGGTGCTCTTGCCGGACCCCGAGGGCCCCATCACCGCGGTGAAGGTGCCGTGTTCGAAGGCCACGGAGATGTCGTCGAGAGCGCGCACCTGCGCCGCCGAGCCCGCCGCGTAGAGCCGGCTGACCTGTTCGAGCCGGACTGTCTGATTGCTGTTCATACCCCAACACCTATCAAGTGATCTTGTACTGGACGGGACCAACCGACTTCGTTCTCAAGGCGGTTCAGTACCCCCCTGCCGAGGAGGGCGCACCGGCGGCGACCGCCGGGCCGTCCTGCCCGGCCACCGAGCCGTCCCGCCCGACCGCCGGACCGACCGCCGGACCGTCCTGCGGCTGTACGAGCGCGCCCACCGGCGTGTGCCGTGCGTCGGCGACCGTCTGGAGGATCCGGGCCATCCGGTCCAGCAGGGCTGCCGCCTCTTCGTGCCGGTAGACGTCCGGAAGGTAGCCGAGGTGCAGTCCCAGCCGGCTCGAATCCAGCCCCGGCACCGCCTGCATGCGCAGCGGGTAGTGGGTGGCGTCCTCGCTGTCGCCGCCGGTCAGCCGCAGCCCGTCGGGGCCCTCGCCGGCCCGGCCGAGCAGCGCGGCGGAGTCCAGCGGGGTGTTCTTGACGACGGTCGTGGTGTCGAACAGCGGCCCGTTCCCGGCCAGTCGCTGGATGTCACCGAGGCCCAGGTGATGGTGGGGCAGCAGGGCGGCCTGTTCCTCCTGGATCCGGGCGAGCAGCCCGCCCAACGACTCCTCGGGGTCCACCTGGACCCGTACCGGCAGGGTGTTGATGAAGTTGCCGACCATCCGCTCGATGCCGGGCACCTCCGGCGTGCGGCCGGAGACCGTCGAGCCGAAGACCACGTCGTCGCGGCCGGTGTGCCGGGCGAGGACGAGGGCCCAGGCGGCCTGGACGGCCGTGGACAGGGTGAGTCCGGCGGCGCGCAGACCGGCGTGGAGCCGGGCGGTCGACTCCGCCGGCAGCTCGATCCGAACCGACCGCTGCGGTCGCTGCTCGTCCTCGGTGATCTCGGGTGCGACCAGGGTCGGTTGGGCGGGTCCCGCGAGGGCCGTGCGCCAGGCGGACTCGGCGGCGGCGCGGTCGCGGCCGGCCAGCCAGCTCAGGTAGGCGCGCAGCGGCGGGGCGGGAGGCAGGGTGCCACTCCCGTCGCGCTCGGCGTACAGGGTGAACAGTTCCTCGACGAGGACCGGTACCGACCAGCCGTCCCACAGGATGTGATGGGCCGTCAGCAGCAGTCGGTGCCGGCCGCCGGGCAGTGCGATCAGCGCCATCCGCAGCAGCGGCGGGGTCTCCAGATCGAAGGTGTACGCCCGCTCTCCGTCGGCCAGTTCGAGGGCGCGGGCGGCGGCCGTACGGTCGTCGTCGGCGCTGAGGTCGGCGGTCAGCCAGGGCAGCGCCGCTCGGGCGTGCACCACCTGCACCGGGCGGTCCGTGTCGTAGTGGAACCCGGCCCGCAGCGCCGGCTGGCGCTCCAGGAGCCGCTCGGCGGCGGTCCGCAGGGCGTCCGCGTCCAGCGGGCCCTCAAGATCGAGGGCGAGCTGGGTGGTGTAGACGTCGGGGCCGTCGTCGTCGCTCAGCAGCGAGTGGAAGAGGAAGCCCTCCTGGAGCGGGGTGAGCGGGAGGACGTCGATGAGGTCCGGGTCGGAGCGCATCAGCACCTCCGTCTCCTCCTCCAGGCCGGGGAACGGCCCTTCGAGGTACGGGTCTTCCGCCTGCTCCCGCTCCTGGGACCGGCCCGCCGCCGCGGCGGCCGAGGCCAGCGCGGCGGGCGTCCGCTGGACGAACACGTCGCGCACGCCGAGCGCGAGGCCTGCGGCCCGGGCCCGGGACACCAGCTGGATGGCGGTGATGCTGTCGCCGCCCAGGTCGAAGAAGGAGTCGTCGGGTCCGGCGCCCGGGTTTCCGAGCAGTTCGGCGAACAGGCCGCACAGCAGGGCCTCTTCGGGGCTCACCGGGGCCCGGACCGCACCCTCGGCCGAGGCGGACCGGGGCGCGGGCAGCGCCTTCTGGTCCACCTTTCCGTTGGCGGTCAGCGGGAGTTCGGCGAGCGTCACAAAGGCCGAGGGGACCATGTAGTCCGGCAGCGAGGCGCCGAGGAAGGCGCGCAGCGCGGGTACGCCTACGTCCCGGCCGACCGTGTACGCCACCAGCCGCTTCGCGCCCGGCCGGTCCTCGCGGACCACGACGGCGGCCCGTTCGATGCCCGGGTGGGCGGTGAGCGCCGACTCGATCTCGCCGGGCTCCACCCGGAAGCCCCGGATCTTGACCTGGTGGTCGGTGCGGCCGAGGTAGTCGAGGGTGCCGTCGCCGCGCCACCGGGCCACGTCGCCGGTCCGGTACATGCGCGAGCCGGGGGCGCCGAACGGGTCGGCGACGAAGCGGTCCGCCGTCAGGTCGGGCCGGCCCAGATAGCCCCGGGCCAGGCCGGAGCCGGCCAGGTAGAGCTCGCCGGGGGTGCCGGCCGGGACCGGCTGGAGGTGCGCGTCGAGCACGTACGTACGGGTGTTGGCGATCGGGCCGCCGATCGGCGCGAGCACCGGGCCGGCCAGCGGAGCGCTCATGCTGGCGCAGACCGTGGACTCGGTGGGGCCGTACGCGTTGACCATGCGCCGGCCCCGGGACCAGCGGTCCACCAGGTCGGGCGCGGTGGCCTCGCCCGCCACCACCAGGGTGGAGCCGGGCGGCAGGCCGTCCTCGGGCATCACCGGGAGCGCCGAGGGGGGCAGGGTCACATGGGTGACGCCGTGCCGGGCGATCAGCGCGGCCAGGGACCGGCCGGGCAGCAGCCGGTCCGCGTCGCCGAGGACCGCGCTGGCTCCGGTGAGCAGGGCCATGCACAGCTCCCACACCGCCGCGTCGAAGCTGGGCGAGGCGAAGAGCAGGACCCGGCTGTCCGGGGTGACGCCGAGGCCGGCCCGCTGGGCGGCGACCATGGAGGCGATGCCCCGGTGGGTGACCACGACGCCCTTGGGGCGGCCGGTGGAGCCCGAGGTGTAGATGACGTACGCCGGGCGGCCCGCGTCGCGGGGCACGGCGAGACCTCGGCCGGAGCGGTGGTCGTAGGCGGTGCGGTCGATCAGCAGCCGGGGCGCCTCGCAGCGGGGCAGTCCGCCGTCGGCCACCGCGCTGCTGGTGACGACCAGGCAGGGCGCGGAGTCGGCCAGCATGTAGGCGAGCCGGTCGGCCGGGTAGTTCGGGTCCAGCGGGACGAACGCGGCGCCCGCCTTGAGCACGGCCAGCTGGGTCACGATCAGCTCCACGGACCGGTGCAGGGCGATGGCGACGAACCGCTCGGGCCCGGCGCCGCGCCGTACGAGCAGCCGGGCGAGCCGGTTGGCGCGGTTGTTCAGCTCGCGGTAGGTCAGCTCGGTGTCCCCGTGGACCAGCGCGACGGCGTCCGGCGTACGGGCCACCTGGGCCTCGAAGAGGCCCGGGATGGTGCGGGGCAGGGCCGCTTCGGGCACGTCGGTGGCGTTCCAGCCGGTCACCAGGAGCGCGCGCTCGGCGGGCGGCAGGACTTCCAGCCGGCCGACGGGCGTCTCGGGCCGCTCGGCGATGGCGGTGAGGACGGTGAGCAGCCGGTCGGCGACCCCGCGGGCCTGGTCCGCGTCCAGCAGGTCGCTCTGGTGGTCGAGCCGGAAGTCCAGTCCGTCGGTGCCCGGCCGGGCGACCATGCCCAGGGTGTAGTGCACCGCGTCGTGGCCGTCGACGCCGTCGAGCACAAGGCCCGAACCTGCGGTGGCGGCGGCCAGCGCGGACACGTCCAGCGGATAGTTCTCGAAGACCATCGCGGTGTCGAACAGCGCCCCCACACCGGTGAGTTGCTGGATCTCGGAGAGTCCGAGGTGCTGGTGGCCGAGGAGCGCGGACTGTTCCCGCTGCATCCGCTCCAGCAGGGTGCCGAGCGTCTCGTGGCCGTCCAGGCGCAGCCGTACCGGGACGGTGTTGATGAACAGGCCGACCATCGCCTCGACGTCGGCCAGTTCGGCCGGGCGGCCGGAGACGGTGGCACCGAAGACGACGTCGTCGCGGCCGGTCAGCCGGGCCAGGACCAGCGCCCAGGCGCCCTGGAGCACCGTGTTGAGGGTGATCCCGGCCGTCCGGGCCCGCTCGGCGAGCACGTCGGCGACGGCCGCCGGCAGGGTGAACTCCAGCCGTCCGGGCACCGTCGGGGTGCGTCCCGGGTCCGAGGGGCGGACCAGGGTGGGCTCCTCGACGCCGGCGAGCGCCTCGCTCCAGGCGGCGCGGGCCGCCTGCCGGTCGGTGTCGGCGAGGTGGGCGAGGAAGTCGCGGTACGGGCGGACGCGCGGCAGCGGCGAGGGGGCGGCCCCGGCCGCGTACAGGCTCAGCAGTTCACGGACGAGCACCGGCATGGACCAGCCGTCGAGCAGCAGGTGATGGTTGGTCAGGATCAGGCGATGGCTGTCCTGACCGGTCTTGACCAGGGTGAAGCGCAGCAGCGGGCCCTCGTCGGGGGTGAAGCCGGTCGCGCGCTCGGCGGCGGCCAGGGCGGCCGCGGCGGTGCTCCGCTCCTCCTCGGGCAGGTGGGTGAGATCGCCGGCGGCCCAGGGGACGCGGATCTCGCCCGGCACGGTCTGCACCGGCCGGTCCAGGCCCTCGTGGTGGAACTCGGCGCCGAGGTGCGGGTGGCGGGCCGGCAGGGCCTCGGCGGCGGCGCGCAGCCGGGCCGCGTCGAGCGGACCGTTCAGGACGAGTTCGATCTGGGCGGTGTAGATGTCGCTGTCGCCCGCCTGGAGGCTGTGGAAGAGCAGGCCCTCCTGGAGCGGCGAGAGCGGCAGAATGTCCGTGAGGCCGGGCCGGCGGCGTTCCAGGAGCTCGATCTCGGCCTGGGTGAGCACGGCCGGGGCGATGTCGCAGGGGGTGCGTCCGCCGGCGCCCGGGCGGGTGCCGTGGCGGGCCAGTTCTTCCAGGGCCGCGAACCACAGGGCGGCCAGTTCGGCCACCTCGGGCTCGGTGAGGAGGTCACCGGCCCAGCTCCAGCGGGCGATCAGTTCCGGTCCGGCGAGGCCGTCCTGGGTGAGGGCGTCGAGTTCGAGGGCGTGGCCGAGCGGCATGCCGGGCAGGCCGCCGGGGATGCCGTCGCCGAGGCGCGGGACGATCGTCCAGTCGGCGGCGGTGGCGGGCGCGGAGAACCGGCCCAGGTAGTTGAAGCCGATCTCGGGGCCGCCGAGCGGGGCCAGCCGGGCGCCGGCCTCGGGGTTCAGATGGCGCAGCAGGCCGTAGCCGATGCCCTTGCCGGGAACGGCGCGCAGCTGCTCTTTGACGGCCTTCAGGGCGGCGCCGGGGTCGTCGTCCGGTCCGGCCGGGGCGTCGAGCAGCACCGGGTACATGCTGGTGAACCAGCCGACGGTGCGGGACAGATCGGCGCCGGGGACGGCCGACTCCTCGCGGCCGTGGCCCTCCAGGTCGACGAGGACCGGTCCGCCGTCGCCGCGCCAGCGCCGGAAGGCGAGCGCGAAGGCGGTCAGCAGGACGTCGTTCACCTCGGCGTGGAACGCGGCCGGGACGGTGGTGAGCAGGGCGTGCGTCGCCTCGGCGGGCAGTCGCAGGGTCAGCCGGCTCGCGGTCGCCAGGGTGTCCCGGCCGGGGTCGAGGGCGCGGTCCGCGAGCGGGGCGCCGCCACGGGACAGCACCTCGCTCCAGTAAGGGAGTTCGGCCTCGCGCTCCGGGGAGAGCGCCGCGTCGGTGAGCCGGTGGGCCCAGGTGCGCAGCGAGGTGCCGACCGGGTCGAGCCGGGGGGTCTCGCCGCGGGACACGGCGGCCCAGGCCTCGGCCAGGTCGGGGGCGAGGACGCGCCAGGACACGCCGTCGACCGCCAGATGGTGGACGACCAGGACCAGCAGGCCCGGCTCTTCGGTGCCCCGGTCGAGCCAGACGGCGCGGAGCATGCCGCCGGTCTCGCGCGGCGCGAGGGTGGCGAGCGCGGCCCGTCCCTCGGTGTCGGCGAGCGCGTCCAGCGCGGTCTCGTCGAGTCCGGTCGCGTCGACGCGGCGGACGGCGGCCGAGGCGTCGGCGGAGCCGACCGGTCCGACGACGAGTGCGCTGTCGGTGCGGTGGGCGCGCAGCGCGTCGTGGCGGTCCAAGGCGGCCTGGACGACGGCCACCAGGCGGGGCAGGGTCAGTTCGCCCGGGACCCGCAGCACCACCGACTGGTTGTAGCCGTCCTGCGGGCCGCCGCGCTCGTCCGACCAGCGCATCACGGGGGTCAGGGGCAGCTCGCCGATGCCCGCGCCGGGGGCTTCGGCCGGCCGGGTGTCCAGTTCGGTGGCGGCCTCGGCGAGGGCGGCGGGGGTGCGCAGCCGGAACACCTCGCGCGGGCTGAGGACGAGTCCGGCCCGGCGGGCCCGCGACACCAGCTGGATGGCCATGATGCTGTCGCCGCCGAGGTCGAAGAACGAGTCGTCGGCGCCGGCCCGTTCGACCCCGATCACCTCGGCGAACAGCGCGCACAGCGTCGCTTCGCGCGGGGTGGCCGGGGCCCGTCCCGTGCCACAGCCGCCGGCGGCCGGGGCGGGCAGCGAGCGGGTGTCGAGCTTGCCGTTGGCGGTCAGCGGCAGCGCGTCGAGGGTGACGAAGGCCGCCGGGACCATGTGCGCGGGCAGCTCGGCGCCGAGCGCGCCGCGCAGCTCGCCGTCGGCGAACGCGGCGCCCGGGGCGGGCACCACATAGGCGATCAGGCGCTTGTCGCCGGGGCGGTCCTCGCGGACGACGACCGCGCCGCTCGCGACCTTCTCCTGGGCCAGCAGGACGCTCTCGATCTCGCCGAGTTCGATGCGGAAGCCCCGGATCTTGACCTGGTGGTCGGCGCGGCCCAGGTATTCGAGTCCACCGTCGGCCCGCCGGCGGGCGAGGTCGCCGGTGCGGTACATGCGCGAGCCGGGCGCGCCGAAGGGGTCGGCGACGAACCGGTCGGCGGACAGGTCGGGGCGGCCGAGGTAGCCGCGGGCGAGTCCGGCGCCCGCCACGTACATCTCGCCGCGCTCGCCGACCGGGGAGGGCCGCAGCGCCGTGTCGAGGACGTAGATCCTCAGGTCGGGGATGGCGTGGCCGATGAGGCTGCGGGTCTGGCCCGAGGTCGCTTCCTCGTCGAGCGCGAGATGGCTGACGTGCACGGTCGTCTCGGTGATGCCGTACATGTTGACCAAGGCGGCCTTCGGGTGGGCCCGCTGCCAGGGGCCGAGGCGGCCCAGGTCGAGCGCCTCGCCGCCGAACACGACGCGGCGCAGCGCCAGTTCACCGACCGGCTGCTCGGCGTCGGCCCGCATCAACTGGTAGAACGCCGACGGCGTCTGGTTGAGGACTGTCACCCGCTCCTCGGCGAGCAGTGCCAGGAACTCGTGCGGTGAGCGGCTCACGGCGTGCGGGACGACGACGAGCCTTCCGCCGTACAGCAGCGGGCCCCACAGCTCCCAGACGGAGAAGTCGAAGGCGTAGGAGTGGAAGAGGGTCCACACGTCCTCGGCCCCGAAGTCGAACCAGTGGCCGGTGGCGGTGAACAGGCGTACGACGTTGCTGTGCGGGATCACCACGCCCTTGGGGCGGCCGGTGGAGCCGGAGGTGTAGATGACGTACGCCGGGTTGCCGGGGGTCAGCGGGGCCGTCCGGTCGGCGTCCGTGAGGGGGGCCGGGTCGGCGGCGGCGAGTTCGGCCCGGGTGTCCGCGTCGTCCAGGACGACGAGCGGCACCTCGGTGTCCGGCAGCGCGCCCACGCCGTCCAGGGTGGTGACGACCAGGGCCGGGGCGGCGTCCTGGAGCATGTACGCGAGGCGGTCGGCCGGGTAGTGCGGGTCCATCGGTACATAGCCGGCGCCCGCCTTGACGACCGCGAGGAGCGCCGTCACCAGGTCGGCGGAGCGCTCCAGGGCGACCGCGACGTACCTCTCGGGGCCCGCGCCCCGGGCGGCGAGCAGCCGGGCGAGCCGGTTGGCGCGCTCCTCCAGCTCGGCGTAGGTCAGGGACTCGGAGCCGTGGGTGACGGCGATCCGGCCGGGGTGCCGGGCGGCCTGCTCCTCGAAGAGCGCGGCGAGCGTGCGGTCCTCGGCGGGCACCTCGGCGTCCGGCGTGTTGACGCCGTCGATCAGCCGGTCGGTCTCCGCCTGGGGCAGCAGCTCGATCCGGCCGACGGGAAGGTCGGGCGCGTCCAGGGCCGCGTGCGCGAAGTGCAGGAAGCGGTCCTGGTGGGCGGCGACGGAGTCGATGTCGCAGACGTCGGGGGCGGCGTCGAAGTCGATCCGGATGCCCTGGTCCTCGCCGAGGTCGTAGATGCCGATGGAGAGGTCGTCGACGGGGCCGTTGCTCAGGTTGTGCTGCGTACCGGGCTGTCCGAGGAAGCCCCTGCCCTGCGCGAACGCCATGATGTTGACCATGGGGGCGGCGATCCGGCGCCCCGTCTCGCCGCCGGACAGCTCGCGGCACAGGTCCTCGTAGCGCGGCAGCTGGTGGGCCAGCGCGGCCTTCACCTCGGCGCGGACCCGGGTCATCAGCTCGCCGATCCCGTGCTCGGGGCGGACCGTCAGGCGCAGCGGGACGATGTTGGAGACCATGCAGGGGGTGCGGCGGGTCAGCTCGGTGGTGCGGCCGGTCACCGGCAGCCCGAGGACCAGCTCGTTCTTTCCGGTCGCCCGGTGCACATAGGAGGCGACCAGCGCGATCATCAGCATCGACCAGGACGTACGGGCCGAGCGGGCCGCCTCGCGCACCCGCCGGGACCGCTCCGGCGTCAGGCGGACGCTGCGCCGGACGTACGGCTCGCCGGCCGGCTGCCCGGCGGCGTGGTCCTCGCGCTCGCCGAGCCGAGGGGTGTCCGGCAGACCGGCCAGCCGCTCGGCCCAGTACGCGGTGTCGTCGGCGGCTTCCCGCGAGACGCGGTAGGCGGCGTCCTCCGCCAGGACCTCCGCGAGGGAGGCGAAGGGGCCCGGCTCCCAGGCGACGCCGTTCAGTGCCTGGGTGTACAGCTCGGTGAGCCGGTGGTCCATCAGGGCCCCGGACATGCCGTCGATCATGATGTGGTGGTAGCGCTGGTAGTACACGAAGTGCTCCGGCGCCAGCCGGAGCACGGCCACCGTACGGAGGTTGGCGCCGGTCACCAGGTCGACCGGGGTCCGCAGGTCCTCGTCCATCCAGGCCCGGGCCGCGGCCATCGGGTCGGCCGGGTCGGCCCGCTCGCTCAGGTCGACCAGGAGCGGCGGGCGGATGTCCTCGACGGGCTCCAGGATCTGGTACAGGCCGGTGTCGTCCTGCTCGATCCGGACAGTGCGCAGGATGTCCGTCTCGGTGGCCAGCCGGTGCCGGGCGGCGGCGAGGACGTCCAGGTCCAGCGGCCCGTGGATCTCCTTGCATTCGGCGATGTTGTAGCGGCGGCCGGTCGGGTCCATCGCGTGGGCGAACCAGATGCCGCGCTGGGCCGCCGAGAGGGGCAGCCGGGTGACGAGATCAGCCATGGTCCGGCCCCGCCACCGTCGCGCGCAGGCTCAGCGGCCGCAGGTCGGTCCAGTGCGTGTCGACGTAGTCGACGCACGCGGCCCGCCCGGCCTCGGCGAGCGCCACCGTCCAGCCCTCGGGCACCTCGGCGAACGCCGGCCAGAGGGAGTACTGCTCCTCGCCGTTGACCAGGACGTGGAAGAGGCCGTCCTGGTCGTCGAAGGGATTGTTCGCCATGGGGAGTGCTCCTTGGGGTGTGGTTCGGGTCAGCGGGCGGCCGGGGCGGGCATGAGCGTGTCGGTGAGCAGGTCCATCAGGCGTTCGGGAGCGCTCTCCAGGTAGAAGTGGCCGCCGGGCAGTTCGCGCAGCTCGAAGCGGCCGGTGGTGTATCCCGCCCAGGCGGCGGAGTCGGCGGCCGTGCAGGCGGTGTCGTACGCGCCGGCGATCGCGGTGACCGGGCACAGCAGCGGGGCGCCGGGCCGGTGGCTATAGGTGTCGATGAGGTGGAAGTCGGCGCGCAGCGTGAACAGCGCGATGTCGCGCAGTTCCTCGTGGGCGACGAGCCGGCCCGCGGCGCCGCCGAGCGAGGTGACGTAGCGGAGCATGCCCTCGTCGCCGCGGTACTCCGGGGCCAGCGGCCGGCAGTCGCCGGGCGCCTTGCGCGCCGAGGCGAACAAGTGGACGAGGGCGGGCCGCAGTTCGCGCGGCAGCGCGCGGGCCACCTCGTAGGCGACGGTGCCGCCCATGCTGTGCCCGAAGAAGGCCACCTGGCGGTCCAGGAGGGGGCCGATCTCCGCGGCGAGGTCCCGGACCAGGGTGTCCATGTCGGGCGACGGGTCCGCCATGATGCGGTCCTGCCGGCCCGGGTACTGGACGGCGGTCACCTCGATCGACGACGGCAGCAGCTCGGCCCAGCCCCGGAAGGCGCTGGCGGCGCCGCCGGCGTGCGGGAAGCAGATCAGCCGCAGCGTCGCCGAGGGGCGCGGGACGAAGGTACGGAACCAGGCGCTCACGCGGTCACCTGTCCCGGGGCGTACGGCTCGGCCATCGCGACGGCGATCCGGCGCGGCCCGGTGAAGGGCTCCCGGCCGTGCGCGGCGAGCATGTTGTCGACGACGAGGATGTCGTCGAAGCGGTAGTCGAAGCGGGTGGAGGCGGCCCGGTAGCAGTCCCGCAGATGGGCGGTGACCTCGTCCGGGATGACCCCGCCGTCGCCGTAGAAGGTGTCGCTCGGCAGGTCGTCCTCGCCGAACAGCTCCAGCAGGCCCTCGCGGACGTCCGGGGCCAGCGTGGTGTGGTGGAAGAAGGTGATGTGGTTGAACCAGACCCGCTCACCGGTGACGGGGTGGACGTGCACGGGCCGGCGGATGCCCCGGGTGCGCAGACCGCCGTCCTCGGTCCACTCGAACTGAAGCTCCTTGGTACGGCAGTTGGCCTCGACCTCGGCGCGGTCCTCGGTGTTGAAGACCTGCCGCCAGTCGACGCCGAAGCCCTCGTGGAAGTTGCGGACGGCCATCCAGCCGCGGGCCTCGAACTCCTCGACGACGGCCGGGTCGATCCGGGCCAGCACCTCGCGGGTGTCGGCGAGCGGGGTCGCGCCGAGCGTCTCGGCCTCGCGCACGCAGTGGAAGTACAGCGTCCGCGGCCAGGCGGCCTGGTAGGAGTTCTCGGTGTGCAGAAAGATCTCCTCGGCCGGCGGGTAGTCCGTCGAGGTGTAGACGTTGCCCTTGATGGTGGAGCGGGGTGAGGAGCGCTCGGAGTACTTCAGCGGCTCGCCGGACATGGCCCGGACGACATCGGCGAAGCCGTCCACCCCGCCGACGTCGAAGCCGCGCAGCAGCAGGGCGCCGTGCCGGTGGAGCTTCTCCCGCAGATGGGCGGACTCCTTGCCGATCAGCTCGATGATGCCGGGACTGCCGCTGTCGCTCTCCACCGTGAAGGCAAGTGTCTGCGCGGTCATCTTTCTCTCCCTGTCTCGACCGGGTCGGGCGCCGGCGCGGGAACACGAAGAACCCCCGGCCGGGTCAGTCTCCGGCCGGGGGCTATACATCTTCGATACCGCTTCTGCGCGGGCCTTCACCAGGGGCTTGTCCCCCGGTGAAGGGCCGCGGTCCACCGGTCAGCGGTCGATGCCCACCGCCTTCAGGACGAGTTCGCTGAACTCGCCGTTGGTCAGTACGACGGCGCCGCTGCCGTGGTGCAGCCGGTTCATGGAGACGGCCTGGTAGCCGCCGGGTGACCCGCCGTGGCCGTACTCCACCTCCGCCCCGCCGGCGTCGACGATGGCGCCGAGGCCGTAGAAGCTGTCGCTGTGCGGGGTGAGCAGCTCGCGGGCGCTCTGCTTGGACAGCAGGGCCAGCGGGCGGCCCAGGTAGCTCCGGCGCAGCTCCAGTTCGAAGCGGGCCATGTCGGCCGCGGTGCTCCACAGTCCGGCCGCGGCGAGTTCCGGCTGGATCAGCCAGCCGCCTTCGAGGGTGCGGCCGTGCTCGTCGTGGCCGAGGGCCACCGGCCGTCCGGCGTGCTCCGGGAAGGACTGGTCGAAGCTGCTGCCCGTCATGCCGAGCGGGTCGAAGACCAGGCGCCGGGTCAGTGCCTCGAAGGACTCCCCGGTGACATCGGTCAGGAGCCGTTCCAGGACCGAGTAGTGGGCGTTGGACTTGTGGAACCGCTCCCCGGCGGGCCGCTCCGGTGTGACGCCCGCGCGCAGCAGGTCGGCGAGCTGTGGCACCGGCTGTCCCCGCCGGACCCCGTGGCGGGGGGTCTCGGCGAGTCCGCCCAGGTGGCTGAGGAGATGGCGGACGGTCACCGGTCGCTCGCCGGCGGGCAGCCGCCAGTCACGCAGATACGTGTCGGCGTCCGCGTCCAGGTCCAGCACGCCCTGGTCGACCAGGCGCAGGACGGTGAAGGCCGTCACGTGCTTGCCCCAGGAGCCGGTCTGGAAGAGCGTGTCGGGCGTGACGGGCTCGTCCGAGTCCGCCGCGAGGGTGCCGATGCTCTCCAGGGCGACCAGTTCGCCGCCCTCGATCACGGCGAGGCTCGCGCCCGGCACCCCGCTCGCGGCGAGGGCCTCCCGTACCGCCTCCGGGTCGAACTCCCGGCCGCCGCCGACCTGTTCCGAGGCCGGCCGGGACAACGTCTCGGCCCGTGCGGCCTCGGCCGCGGCCGTGACGGCCGCCGCGTCCACGGCCGCCGCCAGGGCGGCCAGGGTGTCGTGCTGGTAGAGCAGGAACAGCGAGATCTCCAGACCCGCCCGGCGGCCGGCCGCGATCACCCGGATCACCAGGATCGAGTCGCCGCCGAGCCGGAAGAAGCCGTCCTCGCGGCCGATCCGGGCGATGCCGAGCGTCTGCGACCAGATGGCCGCGATCCGCCGCTCGGTGTCGGTGGCGGGCTCGGTGTACGGGCGGTCGCCGCCGGCCGACCACTCGGCGGGCTCCGGGAGCGCCTTGCGGTCCACCTTGCCGTTGGGGGTCAGCGGCAACGCGGGCAGCGTCACATAGCCCGCCGGGATCATCGCCTCGGGCAGCACCTGGGCGAGGCTCTCGCGCAGCGCGGCCGGGTCCGGGGCGGTGCCGTCGGCGGTCACCACGTAGCCGATGAGCTGGTCGTGGCCGAGCGGGCCGGGCAGCACCGCGACCGCCGCGTCCGCGACGGTGTCGAGGGCGGTCAACGCGGCCTCGATCTCGCCGAGTTCGATCCGGACGCCGCGCACCTTGACCTGATGGTCGACCCGGCCGAGGAACTCGACGCTGCCGTCCTCGTTCCACGCGGCCACGTCCCCGGTGCGGTACAGCCGGGAGCCGGCCGGGCCGAACGGGTCGGGCAGGAACCGCTCGGCGGTCAGCGCCTGACGGCCGCCGTAGCCGCGCGAGACTCCGGTGCCGCCGGCGTACAGCTCGCCGGGCACGCCCACCGGGACCGGGGCCATCGCCGCGTCCAGGATGTACAGACGGGTGTTGCGCACCGGCCGGCCGATGGTGACCCGCGCCTCGCCGACCGGGTCGCCGGCCCGGACCACGGCGTGCGTGATGTCGTCCGAACACTCCGTCGGACCGTAGGCGTTGACCATCGGGATGTCCGGGAAGCGGGCGAACCAGCGCCGGCACAGGTCCGGCGGCAGCGCCTCGCCGGTCACCACCATCCGCCGCAGATCGGGCAGGGCGAGGGCGATCAGGCCCGCGTCCCAGGCGTCGAGCGCGGCGCGCAGCAGCGACGGGACGACCTCCAGGATGGTGATCCGCTCGTCGGCGGTCCGGCCGAACAGGGCCGCCGGGTCCACGGCCGCCGTCTCGTCGACCACACGCACCCGGCCGCCGACGACGAAGGCGACGAGCATCTGCCACACCGAGATGTCGAAGGACATCGAGGCGTTCTGCACGACCGAGTCGGCCCCGGTGAGCTGAAGGTCCTCGACCTTCGCGAGCAGGTGGTTGGCCATGCCGCGCCGGGTGACCTGCACGCCCTTGGGCTTGCCGGTCGAGCCGGAGGTGTAGATGACGTACGCGAGGTGGTCGGGGTCCGCGACCGGCGCCGGGGTGGTCGCCGGGTGGTGTGCCCAGGTCGCCGGCCGGTTCAGGCGGACGGCCGTCATGTCGAGCCCGTCCAGGGCCGGTTCGGTGAGCAGTACGGCGGCGTTCGCGTCCTGGGCCATGTACGCCAGCCGCTCCGCCGGCAGCGCCGGGTCGAGCGGCAGCCAGGCGCCGCCCGCCTTGAGCACCGCGAGGGCGGCGAGGACGGTGGCCGGGGAGCGCCGGGCGTGGATCGCCACGACGGTGTCCGGGCCGACCCCGAGCGTCCGCAGATGGTGCGCGAGCCGGTTGGACTCGGCGACGACCTCGGCGTACGAGAGTTCCACGTCGTCGGCGGTGAGCGCGGTACGGCCCGGGTCCTGGGCCGCGTACCGGTCCAGCTCCTCCTCGACCGCCACCCAGGCGGGCTCGCGGCCGGTCTCGGTGAAGGAGCGCAGCCGCTCCTCCTCCGCCTCGCCCAGGTAGGTCAGGCGCGGGTCGCCGTCCGGCGAGGCCGCCATGGCGGCGAGGACCGCGCGGTACATCCGGGCCAGCCGCTCGCCGTTCGCGCGGCTCAGGAACCGCGAGTCGGCGGTGAGGTTCAGGCCCCGGCCGCCGGTGGCGACGGTGAGCCCGAACTCGGTGGTCGTCTCGCCGACGCTCGATCCGGCGTCGATCCGGTCGCTGTCGAACAGCCGCAGGTCGTGGTAGTTGAACAGGACGTCGATCTGCCGCTGCGCGCCGGGGGCCTCCCGCTGGATGGCGGCCATCGGGTAACGGCGGTGGCCCCACAGGCCAACCTCGCGGGCGAAGACCCGCTGCACCAGCTCGTCCCAGGTGCGGGCCGAGCGGTCGTACGCGAAGGGCAGCGTGTTGAGGTACATGCCCAGCACCCGGTCGGAGCCGAGCACCTCGGGCCGCGCGTCGACGACGAGGCCGGTGTGGAAGGCCTCCTCCTCGGTGAGCTGGCTCATCACCTTGAGGTGGGCCGCCAGCAGCACGCTCTTGACGGAGACCCGGGAGCGCGACGCGAAGGCGCGCAGCGGCTCCTCCAGGTCGGTCAGGTCGACCGGCACCACATGGGTGCGGCGCTCGCCGGACTCGCCCCAGCCGGCCGGGATCCGCAGCGGCGCGTAGCCGTGTGTGACGCCCTTCCAGTACGCGCTGTCCACGCCCTCGGAGAGCGAGGCCAGTTCGCCGGCGACGAAGTCCGCGTAGCGGATCGGGGGCGCCTGGTAGGCGGAGGCGTCCGCCTGGCCGTCCCGGATCTCCCGGTAGCGGTCGACCAGTTCGGTGACCAGGGCGAACTGTCCCCAGCCCTGGGTGATCGCGTGCGGCTGGCTGAAGGTGACCCGCCAGGCGGCGTCGCTCTCCAGGTGCACGGCGACCCGCAGCAGCGGCGCCCGCGCCGGGTCGAAGCCGTCGGCCCGCTCGGCGGCGAGGAAGGCGGTGAGCGCCGCCTCCCGCCCTGCCTCGTCCTGTCCGCGCAGGTCGTGCACGCCGACGGGGATGCCGACGGTCTCGTGCACCAGCTGCATCGGCTGGGAGAAGCCGGTCAGGTCGAAGGAGGTCCGCAGCACGTCGTGGCGGGCGGTGACGTCCGCGACGGCGGCGCGCAGCGCGCTCTCGTCGAAGGGCTTGTCGTCGGTGACGCGGATGGAGACGCACTGGTGGTAGGTGGAGCCGCCGGTGTCGGCGAGCATCTCCACCAGCATGCCGAGCTGGAGCTGGGACGCCGGGTAGGCGTCGGCGACCCCGGCGGGCACCCGCTCCCGGTCGTCCGCCCCGAGCAGGGCGAACGGGGACACGGCGGTGATGCCGTCGGTCAGCGCCGGGCGGCTCGCGGCGGCCTCGGTGAGACCGGCGACGGTGCGCCGCTCGAAGACGTCGCGGACCGCGATGTCGTATCCGGCGGCGCGCAGGGCGCCGACCAGGTTGACGGCCCGCAGCGAGTCGCCGCCGAGGTCGAAGAAGGCGTCCTGGACGCCGACCCGGTCGGCGCCGAGGACCTCGGCCCACACCGCTGCCATCCGCTCCTCGGCCGGAGTGCGGGGGGCCGTGTAGTCGCCGGCCGTCATCGCGTCGCTCTCGGGGGCGGGCAGCGCTTTGCGGTCGATCTTGCCGGCGGCGTTCAGCGGCAGCGCGTCGAGCACGACGTAACCGGAGGGCAGCATCGCCTCGGGCAGCAGACCGGCCAACCGCTCGCGCAGCCCGCCGGGTTGGACGTTCTCGCCGGCCGCCGGGACGACGTAGGCGATCAGGCGCTTGTCGCCGGGGGTGTCCTCGCGGACGGTGACGGCGGTGTGCGCGACGCCCGGCAGGGTCGTCAGCGCGGCCTCGATCTCGCCGGGCTCGATGCGCACACCGCGGATCTTCACCTGGTTGTCGGCACGGCCGATGTACAGCAGGGTGCCGTCGGCGCGCATCCGGACGATGTCGCCGGTGCGGTACATCCGGGCGCCGGGCGCGGCCGAGAACGGGTCGGGGCCGAAGAACTCGGCGGTCCGCGCGGGCAGATTACGGTAGCCGCGGGCCAGTCCGTCGCCGCCGATGTACAGCTCGCCCGGGACACCGGCGGGCACCGGGCGCAGCCGCGCGTCCAGGACGTACACGGTGTTGTTGGCGATCGGGCGGCCGATGGAGATCCGGCTCGCGCCCTCGGGCACCTCCCAGCTCGTCGACCAGATGGTGGTCTCGGTGGGCCCGTAGACGTTGACCAGGCGGTCCACCCGGGAGCGCAGCTCGCCGGCGAGTTCGGCGGGCAGCGCCTCGCCGCCGGTGAGGGCGGTGACGGCGGACCGCTCGAAGCCCGAGCGCAGCAGCAGGTTCCAGCCCGAGGGCGTGGCCTGGACGTGGGTGATGCCGTGCCGCTCGACCAGGCGGGCGAGGGCGGAGCCGTCCTTGGTGTCCAGGCTGTCGGCGAGCACCAGGCGTCCGCCGGTGACCAGCGGCAGGAACAGCTCCAGACCCGAGATGTCGAAGGAGACGGAGGTCAGCGAGAGCCAGGTGTCGGCGCCGGTGGAGCCGAGCTGTTCGGCCATCGCGAGGAGCAGGTTGGCGAGGGCGGCGTGGGCGATGCCGACGCCCTTGGGGCGGCCGGTGGAACCCGAGGTGTAGAGGGTGTACGCCAGGTGGCCGGAATCGGCGCGGACGGGCTCCGTGGCGGGAGCGCCATCCACCGCGGCGTCGTTGGCGTTCGCCCCGGTCAGCAGGCGCGGACCGGCGTGTACGCCGTCGAGGACCGCGGCGAGCGCCGGTTCGGTGACGACCGGGCCCGCGCCCGCGTCGGACAGCACGTAGCCGATCCGGTCGGCGGGGAACGCCGGGTCGAGCGGCACGTACGAGGCGCCGGTGCGCCAGGTGCCGAGCATCGCGGCGACCAGCTCCGGGGTGCGGTCGAGCAGCAGCCCGACCACCGACTCGGGGCCGGCGCCCAGGGCGCGCAGCCGCCGCGCGTAGCGCTCGGCGTGGCCGAGCAGCCAGCCGTACGAGTACTCCCGGCCGCCCCACAGCAGGGCGACGGCGTCCGGGGCCCGCTCGGCCCGCTCGGCGAACAGGTCGTAGGCGGTGGCCGGGCCGCGGGCCACGGTGGTGTCGTTGACGCCGGTCAGCAGGTGTCCGCGCTCCTCCTCGGAGAGCAGGTCGATCGTGGCGTCGCCGTCCGGGTCGGCGGCCATCGCCTCCAGCACCTTGCGGTACATGGCCACCAGACGCTCGGCGTTCGCCTGGTTCACCGAGTGCGACTCGCAGGTGACGATGATGTGGCCGACGCGGGAGGAGACGGTCAGCGGGAACTCGGACGGGCTGTCGTCGATGCCGCCCTCATGGTCCACAAGGCCGGCGTCGACCTGCCGGAAGTCCTGGTAGTTGAAGTAGACGTCGAGCAGCCGGCGCGAGCCGCCCCACTCGCGCTGGATGGCGGCCATCGGGTAGCGGCGGTGGCCCCACAGGCCGACCTCGCGGGCGAAGACCTGCCGGACGAGCTCCTTCCAGGTGCGGGCGGAGCCGTCGTGGGCGAACGGCAGGGTGTTGAGGTACATGCCCAGCACCCGGTCGGCGCCCAGGAGTTCGGGCCGGGCGTCGCAGACGAGACCGGTGTGGAAGGCCTCCTCAGGGGTGAGCCGGCTCATCACGGCCAGGTGGGCCGCGACCATCACGCTCTTGAGGGAGGTCCCGGCGCGGGCGGCGAGCGAGCGCAGCCCCTGCTCAAGGTCGGTCCAGACGATGGCCGCCTGCACGGTCTCGCGAGGCGTCTCGGGGCTGTCGCCCCAGCCCTCGGGCAGCCGCAGCGGGGCGTGCTCGGTGACGACCGACTGCCAGTACGCGCGGTCCTCCGCCGAGTCCACGGCGCGCAGTTCACCGGCAATGAAGTCGGCGAAGCGCACGCTGGGGGCGTCGAAGGGCTCCGGCTCCACGCCGTCGCGGACCGCCTGGTAGACCTCGATCAGCTCCATGAGCAGCGAGTGGTGGCCCCAGCCCTCCAGGATCGGGTGGCATTCGGTGACCGAGATCCACCAGCCGGTGCCGTCGCCCGTGAGGTGCGCGTAGAAGCGCATCAGGCCGGGCACGGCGAGGTCGAAGACCCGGGTCCGCTCCTCGGCGGTGAAGGCGCGCAGCGCGCGGTCGACTTCGGCGGCGTCCAGCCCGCCGAGGTCCTGCCGGCCGAGCGGCATCTCGGCCTCGGCGTGCACGAGTTGCATGGGCCGGGAGTAGCCGGTCAGGGCGATCGAGGTGCGCAGCACCTCATGGCGGGCCGTCACGATCCGGCCGGCCTCGTGGAAGGCCGCCGGGTCGAAGGGCCGTTCATCGCGGATCTTGAAGGTGGAGACGTTGTGGTAGAGGTTGCGGCTGGTGTCGGCGAGCATCTCGACGACCATGCCGAGCTGCATCTGGGACAGCGGGTAGGCGTCGATGACCCCGGCGGGGACGGCCGCCCGGTCCGCCGCGTCGATCAGCGCGAACGGCTCGACGGTCTCCGGGCCGGCGGCGAGCGCGGGCTTCCCGGTGATCGACTCGCACAGCTGGGCGACCGTACGGAAGTCGAAGACGTCGCGCACCGACACGTCGTACCCGGCCTCACGCAGGGCGCCGACCAGGGCGATCGCCCGGATGGAGTCGCCGCCGAGGTCGAAGAAGGAGTCCTCGACGCCGACCCGGTCCACACCGAGCACCTCGGCCCACACCGCGGCGACCCGCTCCTCGACGGGGGTACGGGGCGCGGCATAGGCGCCCGTGCCGCGCAGCGACGTGGTGTCGGGGGCCGGCAGCGCCCGGTGGTCGAGCTTGCCGTTGACGGTGAGCGGGATACGGTCGAGGGCGACGAACGCTGCGGGCAGCATGTACTCGGGCAGCGTCCGCCGCAGCAGGGTGCGCAGGTCGCCCGGTTCCGGGAGGCTGCCGGGGGCCTGCTCGACGAGGTAGCCGACGAGTTGCTTCTCGCCCGAGTCGGCGCGGACCTGGACGACGGCCTCGCCGACGCCGGGGTGCTCCAGGAGCGCGTGGGCGATCTCGCCCAGCTCCACGCGGTAGCCTCGGATCTTGACCTGGTTGTCGATGCGGCCGATGAACTCCAGGCTCCCGTCGGGGAGTCGGCGCGCGGCGTCGCCGCTGCGGTACAGCCGGGCGCCGGGCGGGCCGAACGGGTCGGGGACGAACCGCTCGGCCGTCAGCTCCGGTCGGCCCAGATAGCCTCGGGCGACTCCGGGGCCGCCGACGTGGATCTCGCCGGGGACGCCGATCGGCGCCGGGTTGCCCGAGTCGTCCAGCAGATACACCGAAAGGTCGCTGAGCGGATGGCCCACCCGGTTGCCCGCGAGCGGTTCAAAGTCGGCCTCCCCGATCAGGTAGTAGGTGGTGTGCACGGTGGTCTCGGTGATGCCGTACATGTTGACCAGGGCGGGACCGTCGGGGCCGACCCGGTCCAGCCACGGCCGCAGCTCCGGGACTTCCAGCTTCTCGCCGGCGAACACCACGGCGCGCAGCGACAGTTCCCCGATCCTCGGGTCGCCGGAGCCGGCCGCCGCGATCAGCGAGCGGAACGCGGTCGGCGTCTGGGACAGCACCGTCACCCGCTCCGTGACCAGCAGGTCGAGGAAGTCGGAGGGTGAGCGGGTGACGTCCTGCCCGACGACGACGAGCCGGCCGCCGTGGAGCAGGGCGCCCCACATCTCGAACACGGAGACGTCGAAGGCGTAGCTGTGGAACATCGTCCACACGTCGTCGGCGGTGAAGTCGTAGTGCTCGTGGGCGGTGGTGAGCAGGCGCAGGACGTTGCCGTGCTCCAGGACGACGCCCTTGGGGCGGCCGGTGGAGCCCGAGGTGTAGATGACGTAGATGGTGGCGTCGGGTCCGGCCAGGGGCTCGGGGTTGATGGCGGGGCGGGCCGCGATGAGGTGGGCGTCGCGGTCCACGAACAGGGTCTCGACGTCCCTGGCGTCGGCGAGCGCCGGGGCGGTCCACTCCTGGCCGATGACGATCCGGGCGCCGGCGTCGGCCATGACGTAGGCGAGCCGGTCGGCCGGGTTGGCCGGGTCGAGCGGCAGATAGCCGGCGCCGGACTTGAGGATGCCGAGGAGGGCGGGCATCAGCTCGGGGCCGCGCTCCAGGCAGAGGCCGACGAGCTGTTCGGGGCCGGCGCCCATGGCGCGCAGCTGGTGGGCGATGCGGTTGGCGCGCTCGTTGAGTTCGCGGTAGGTGAGGTGGGCGGAGCCCGCCGTCACGGCGATCGCGTCGGGAGTGGCGGCGGCCCGCTCCTCGAAGACCTGGTGGACACAGCGGTCGACCGGGGCGCCGGGCCTGTGGCCGCTCAACGAGCCGGTGGCGACGGCGAGTTCGGCGTCGCCGAGCAGGCGCAGCCGGGAGACCGGAAGCGCCGGGTCGGCGGTGGCGGCGTCCAGCAGGTTCACCAGGTGTCCGGCCATCCGCTCCACGGTGGGCCGGTCGAACAGGGCGATGGCGTAGTTGAGGGCGCCGCCCAGCGATCCGTCGGCGCCCTCCTCGATCTGGAGGGTCAGCTCGTACTTGGCGACGCGGTCCTGGCGGGCGTACCGCTCGACGGTCAGGCCCGGCAGGGTGAGCGCGTCGAGACGCTGCTCGTGCATCGTGAAGGCGACCTGGTGCAGCGGGGTGCGCGACATGTCGCGCTCCGGCTGGAGTTCGTCCACGAGCCGGGCGAAGGGCACGGCCTGGTGGTCGAAGGCGTCGAGCACGGCGGTGCGGGTCCGGGCGAGCAGCTCACCGAAGCCCGGGTCGTCGGCCCAAATTCCGCGCATGACAAGGGTGTTGATGCCGTAGCCGATGAGCTGCTGGAGTTCGGGGCGGACGCGGCCGGAGACCACGGTGCCGACGGAGACGTCGGTCTGCCCGGTGTAGCGGGCCATCAGCACCTGGAAGGCGGTGAGCAGCACGGCGAAGGGGGTGGTGCCGCGGGCCGCCGCCAGCTCGCGGACCTTGCCGGCCAGACCTTCGGGGAAGGTGACGGGCACGTCCGCGCCGGTGGTGTCGCGTACGGCGGGCCGGGGCCGGTCGGTGGGCACCTCCACGGGCAGGGCGCCGGTCAGCCGCTCCCGCCAGTGCGCGAGGTGGCGCTCCAGGAGGGGACCGGACAGCTGCTCGCGCTGCCAGGCCGCGTAGTCGGCGTACTGCGCGTCGAGCGGGGCGAGCGGGGTCGCGTCCCCGGTGGTGTGCCGCGTGTAGAGGGTCCCGATCTCGCCGGCGAAGACCCGGGTCGACCAGGCGTCGCAGGCGATGTGGTGGAAGACGACCGCGAACAGGTGCTCGTCGTCGGCGATCCGGATCAGCCGGGCCCGGGCGGGCCACTGGGCGGCCAGGTCGAAGGGGGTGGTCAGCTCGCGCTCGACGAGCGCGGCGGCCAGCGTCTCGCGCTCGGCGGCCGGCTCGCCGGTCAGATCGTCGAGCGGCAGCGGGACGGGGGCCGGCGGGTCGACGAGCTGGACCGGGTCGATGCCCGCGAGGGCGTAGCGGGTGCGCAGGATCTCGTGCCGGTCGGTGACCGTCTGCCAGGCGGCGGCCAAGGCCGCGGGGTCGAGGGTGCCGCGCAGCCGCAGCACCATCGGGACCAGGTACTCGGCGCTGTCCGGCGCCAGCCGGCTGAGGAACCACATCTGCTGCTGCCCGGCGGACAGCGGGAGCGGCGCGGAGCGGTCGGCGCGCGGGATGCCGGCGGCCGGGGCGGTCCCCTCGGGGCGCGGGGCCCCGCCTCGCGGGCCGCGGCGGCCCGCGAGACGGCGGCGCAGCAGCTCGGCGCGCAGCTCGTCGGAGGACGGGGACCGGTCGGCGCGCGGGGCTCCGGCCGTTTGCGTGGGAGTCGTTTCCTGAATGCTCATGCTCGCTGCTCCTCCAACAGCTCGGCGTCCGACAGCTGCTCGATCTCGGCGCGGATACGGGACTCGACGGCGTTCGCCAGGCCGGCGACGGTCGGGTGCTCGAAGATCTCGCGGACCGGCAGCGCGATCTCGAACTCGGACTGGATGGCCGCGATCAGACGGATCGCGAGGATCGAGTTGCCGCCGGCCTGGAAGAAGTTCTCGCGTACGCCGATCCGGCGGCCGAGCAGCTCGGCCCAGATCTCCGCGATGCGCTCCTCCAGCGGGCCGGCCGGCTCGTCCTCGGCGGCCTGGGCCGCCGAGGGGACCGGGTCGGGCAGCGCCGCCCGGTCGAGCTTGCCGTTGGCGTTCAGCGGTACGGCGGCGAGCGCCGTGAACGAGGACGGGACCAGGTAGTCCGGCAGCGACCCGGCGCAGTAGGCAGCCAGTTCGCCGCCGTCCACCGGGTTGCCGGCCGGGACGAAGTAGCCGGCCAGCCGGACCGTTCCGGCGTCGTCGGTACGGGCGATCACCACGGCCTCGCGGATGCCCGGGTGGTCGGCGAGGACGGCCTGTGCCTCGCCCGGCTCGACCCGGTAGCCGCGGATCTTGACCTGGTGGTCGGTGCGGCCCAGGAACTCGACCTGTCCGCCGGGCAGCCAGCGGGCCAGGTCGCCGGTGCGGTAGAGCCGTGCCCCGGCCGCCCCGAAGGGGTCCGGCACGAACTTCTCGGCGGTGAGCGCGGGGGCCTCGGCGTAGCCTCGGGCCACGCCCGTGCCGCCGACGTACAACTCGCCGGTCGAGCCGGTCGGCACCGGCCGCATCGCCTCGTCCAGGACGTACATCGCCATCCCGGGCAGCGGTGCGCCGATCGGGACCACCGGCGGCAGGTCGCCCTCGGGCACCGGATGGACACAGGTGCCGACGGAGGCCTCGGTCGGGCCGTACTCGTTGATCAGCCGCCCCGCGCCGAGCCGCTCGGCCCACTCCCGGGCCAGCGGCCCCGGCAGCGCCTCGCCGGCGACGACGATCACTGCGGCCAGAGCGGCCGACTGCCCGGGCGTCAGCTGTCCGGTCAGGATGTCCAGATGTCCGGGGGTCAGCTTCAGGAAGCTGTACGGGCCCGAGGCCAGCAGCCGCTCCCCCAGCTCGGTGAGGTCGGTGTCCTGCGGGAGCATGACCACGCGCTGCCCGGCGAGCAGCGGCGCCCAGACGTTGGGCACGGCCAGGTCGAAGGCGGTGGAGGAGAAGACGGCGCTGCCTCCGGTGCCCCGCGCGACCAGCTCGCCCACGGCCCAGCGCAGGTGATTGGCCAGTCCCCGGTGGGGCACGGCGACGCCCTTGGGGCGGCCGGTGGAGCCCGAGGTGTAGATCAGATACGCGAGACGGTCGAGGTCGGCGGGGACCCCCGGCGCGGTGGCCGGCAGCGCGGCGAGGGCCGTCTCGGCGCCGTCCGCGTCGGTGAGGACCAGGCCGCCCGGGTATCCGGCGAACCGGTCCGCGTAGCCGGTGGTGGTCACCACGAGCGAGGCGCCCGCGCCGGACGCCATCGTGGAGACCCGCTCGGCCGGCCAGGCCGGGTCCATCGGGATGTAGGCGCCGCCGGCCTTCCAGACGGCCAGCAGGGTGGCGGTCAGCTCCGCGCCCCGGTCGAGCAGCACGCCGACCCGGGACTCCGGGCCGATGCCGAGCGCGGCCAGATGGTGGGCGAGGCGGTTGGCACGGGCGTCGAGCTGCGCGTACGTGACCTCGCGGCCGTCCTCCTCGACGGCGACCGCGCCGGGCGTCCGTGCCGCCCGCACGGCGAAGATCTCGTGGACGGCGTCGGTGACGGGCTCGGCCGGGGCCGTCGCCCACGCGGAGGTGAGCCGCACCCGCTCGGTGGCGGGCAGCAGGTCACACTCGCCGAGAACGGTCTCGGGGTCGGCGGCGACGGCGGCCAGCAGCCGCTGGAAGCGTCCGGCGAGCCGCTCGACGGTGGCCGTGTCGTACAGCGCGGTCGCGAACTCCAGGCTCGCGAACATCGTGCCGTCGTCGTGACGGCGCATGTACAGCGTCAGGTCGGTGTGGGCGATCCCCCACATCTCCTGGAGGGTACGAATGTCCTCGTCGCCCTCGACGGCGCCGTTGAACGACTCGTCGTGCAGGTCGAAGGCCACCTGGTAGAGCGGTGTACGGGACAGGTCCCGCTCCGGCGCCAGCTCCTCGACCAGCCGCTCGAACGGCAGGTCCTGGTGGGCGAAGGCGTCCCGGGTGGTCCGCTTGACGCGCTCCAGCGCCTCGCGGAAGGTCAGCTTCGCGTCCAGGCCGCAGCGCAGCACCAGGCTGTTGAGGAAGAAGCCGACGACGTTCTCGGTCTCGGCGCGCTCGCGCCCGGCGACCGGGGTGCCCACCGGCACGTCCCACTGTCCGGTGTGGGCGGCGAGCAGCGTGGCGTACGCGGTCAGCAGGGTGGTGAACGGCGTCGCGCCGTGGCCGCGGCCCAAGGCGGTCAGGCGGGTGACGACCTCCTCGGGGACCGTGAAGTGCACGACCGAGCCGTGTCCGTCGCGGACGGCGGCGCGCGGCCGGTCGGCCGGCAGCTCCACGGGGGTGGAGCCGGCCAGCACACCGCGCCAGTGGGCGAGTTCCCCGGCGATGACCTCGTCGGTCAGCCGGGCCCGCTGCCAGGCCGCGTAGTCGGCGTAGTCGATGGACCGGGCGGGCAGGTCCGGCTCGGTGCGGGCGTCCCGGTAGGCGGCGATGAGCTGGTGGAACTCGCGCTCCAGGACGTTGGAGGACCAGCCGTCGGTGGTGATGTGGTGCATCGCCACCGTGACGATGTGGTCGCCGCCGCGCAGCCGGACCAGGGCGGCGCGCAGCAGCGGGCCGCTCTCCAGGTCGAAGCCCCGGCCGAACTCCTCCTTGAGGATCGCGGTGAACTCCTCGCGGTCCGCGTGCAGATGGCGCAGCTCGACGCGGTGCGGGGCGGCGATGTACTGCACGGACTCGCCGTCGACCACCGCGTACCGGGTGCGCAGCGCCTCGTGCCGCTCCACCAGGGCGTTCAGGGCCCGCTGGACATGGGCGACATGGGTGCCGTCGGGCACCTTGAGGAACATGCCGGCCACCCACTCGGGGCTCCGCGGGTTCATCCGGTCCAGGAACCACAGCCGGCGCTGGCCGAAGGAGAGCGGCAGCGGGCGGCCGTCGCGCGGGACGGCGGGGATCGCCGGCTCGGCGGCTTCGGGGGCATGGGCGGCCTGGGTCCGCGCGGCCCGCGTGGCTTGCGCGGCTCCGGGGGTCTCGGCGGTCGCTGCGGCTCCGGTGGTCGCTGCGGTCGCTGCGGTCGCTGCGGCTTCGGTGGTCTGCGGCTCCGGGGCGATCAGGCGGGCCTGCGCCTCGACGGTGGTCGCGGCGAACAGTCCGCGCAGCTGGACCTTGCGGCCCGACAGGGCGCGCAGCCGGCCCGCCAGCCGGGCCAGCTGAAGGGAGGTGCCGCCGAGGGCGAAGAAGTCGTCGTCGAGATGGACGCGTTCGGTCTTCAGCAGCTCCCGCCACGCGGCGGCGACCTGCCGCTCGGCCTCGGTGCGGGGCTCGCGGCCCTCGGGCCGGCCCTCGGCGCCGCCCTGCTCGGGGGCGGGCAGCGCGGCGCGGTCGACCTTGCCGTTGACGGTCAGCGGGAAGGCGTCCAGACGCAGGAAGACGGCCGGGATGTGAGTGTCGGGGAGCCGCTCCTGGAGGAAGCCGCGCAGGCCGGCCAGGATCTCGTCCGAGGGCGCGAGGACGTACGCGGCGAGCCGCTTGCCCCCGTCGGATCCGGGGAAGGCGGTGACGACGGCGCCCTGGATCCGGGGGTGGGCGCTGAGCGCGCTCTCCACCTCGCCCGGCTCGATCCGGACACCGTTGATCTTGACCTGGTGGTCGATGCGGCCGAGGTACTCCAGCGCCCCGTCCTCGCGCAGGCGCACCTGGTCGCCCGTGCGGTAGAGCCGCGAGCCGTCCTCGGCGAGCGGGTCGGGCACGAAGCGCTCGGCGGTCTGCGCGGGGCTGCCGAGGTAGCCGCGGGCCACGCCCACACCGCCGGCGTACAGTTCGCCCGCCTGGCCGGTCCGGACCGGCCGGCCGTCGGCGTCCGCGATCACCACGCGCATACCGCCGATGGGACGGCCGATGGGTACGGCACCGGAGTGCTGGGCGGGCTCGAAGCGGTGGGCGGTCACGTCGATCGCGCACTCGGTGGGCCCGTAGGTGTTCCAGATCTCGAAGCTGCCGTCGGCGGCCCGGTCGCCGAGCCGGCGCAGCACCCGCTGCGCGAGTTCGGCCTGCAGGGGCTCGCCCGCCGAGAACAGCAGCCGCAGCGCGTCGCAGCGCTCCCAGCCCTGCTCCTCGGCGAGGAGCCTGAGGACGGAGGGCACCACCTGGAGCACGGTGACCCGGTGCTCGGCGACGGCCGCCAGCAGGGCCGCGGGGTCGCGCTCGGCGCCCGCCGGAGCGAGGACCAGGGTGCCGCCGCTGACCAGGGGCGCGAAGACCTCCCAGACATGGGCGTCGAAGGTGACGGCGGTCTTGTGCAGGACGCGGTCGGCCGGCGCGAGGCCGTGGGTGCCGGTCGCCCAGGCGATGCGGTTGGCGATGCCCTCGTGGCTGACCACGACACCCTTGGGGGTGCCGGTGGAGCCGGAGGTGAAGATGACGTACGCGATGTCGAGCGGGCCCGCCTCGGCGACGACCGCACCGGCCGCCGGCGCCTCGGGCTCCTCGGCCGGCAACGCGCCGGGGGCGGACAGGAGCAGCGGCTCGGCGCCCGAACCGGCCGCGACGTGCGCCCAGTCGGACTCGGTGACGACGAACCCGGCCCCGGCCGCCTTCAGCATCCACGAGGAGCGCGCGGCGGGCTGCTCGGGGTCGAGCGGCAGATAGCCGGCTCCGGCCCGCCACACGGCAAGGAGTGTGGACACCAGTTCGATGGAACGGGGCAGGCAGACGCCGACCACCGCACCCGGGCCCACACCCAGGCCACGCAGCCGGCGGGCCAGCAGCCCGGCCCGGGCGTCGAGTTCGGCGTAGCTGATCTCCCGCGCGCCCTCGACCACGGCGATGGCATCCGGAGTCGCCGCTGCGCGGCCCGCTACGAGTTCGTGAGCCGGCAGCGGCTCGCTGGGGGAGGCGCCCGTACGCGACTCGGGATTCATGTCTCTGAAGCTCCTCGTTGGTGATCGGCGTGATCGGCGTGGTCGGGGTGATCGAGGGGGTGAGGGGGGGAGCGAGGGGGACCGGGTGGGGCCGGGTGCCGGGAGGGGGGCTGGGTGCTGAGGGCGGGGGGCTGAGGGTCGGAGCCCGGGGGTGGCGCGAGGTCAGCCGGCCATCGCGTCCATGCGGCGGCGCAGGCTCAGCGGACGCATGTCCGTCCAGACCTCGCCGATGTGGGCCAGGCACTCCTCGCGGGTGCCCTCGGTGCCCTCGGCGCTCCAGCCGGCGGGCAGCGGTCGGTCGGTCCACCAGATCGAGTACTGCTCCTCGATGTTCAGGACCACGCGGTGGGTGGCGGCTTCGGTCTGGGCGGGGGTGTTCTCAGCGGACACGGTCGTCTCCTGGGTGTCGTGGGTGTGTGACGGCGGAATGCCGGAATGCGGAAATGCGGGAATGACGAGATGCCTCAGTGGCGGGTTGTCGCGGTGCCGATTGGGCGGGATGCCGAAGTCGCGAGGGTGACGGGGGTGGCGCATCGCCGGAAGAGCGGGAAGGAAGGCGGGTGGCGGAGCCTGCGCCCGGGGGCGGCCCGACCGCCGGAGTGCCTGGCCGCCGGTCGGTCGGCCGGCCGAGTCGGTCGCCCTGCGGGCCCGCAGGCCCGTAGACCCCGGCCGGTCCGTCGCGCGTCAGTCGGTCATCGCGACGAGGATCCGGCGCGGCCCGGTGAACGCCCGGCGGCCGTGGCCGACCAGCACGTTGTCGATCAGCAGCAGGTCGCCTCGGTACCAGTCGACGTCCACCGCGTTGTCGAGGCCCCGGTCGCGGATCTGGATCACGTACGCGTCGGGGATGGGCGAGCCGTCGGCGAAGGCGACGGACTGCGGCAGCTCCTCGGGCGGCATGATCGCGGCCAGCGCCTTGGCGGTGTCGTCGCCGAGCGCGGCGGGGTGCCACTGGTCGGCCTGGTTGAACCAGACCTCGTCCCCGGTGACCGGGTGGGTGATGATCGCGGGTCGCAGCTGGCTGACGCGCAGCGAGCCGTCCGGCTGCCACTTCCAGTCCGCGCCCGTGCCGGCGAGGAACTCCTCGACCCGGGCCTGGTCCTCGGTCTCGAAGGTCGCCTGCCAGCTCTTGCCGAGGCCCATGCCGCCGTGCAGGTTCTGGCTGTAGCGGACCCCGCCCGCGAACGCCGCGCGCACCTCCGGGTCAAGGCAGGCGAGCCAGCGGGTTCCGTCGATGACCGGGGTGGCGCCGCCGGTGGCCGGCTGCGTCTCGCAGTAGAACAGCAGCCGGGCGGGCCACTGGTGGGCGTAGCTCATCTCGTTGTGCATCGAGATGCTGAACTCGGCCGGGTACTCCGTCGAGGTGTAGATGTTCGAACCGACCTTGGTACGGGGCGAGTTGCCGTGCACATACGCCAGCCGGTTCGGCAGCAGCAGGTCCATCACCCCGTCCAGCTCGCCCGGTTCGACGCCGAACCCGCGGAAGACCAGGGCCTTCTCCCGGGCCAGCAGACCGCCGAGGTCCTCCAGCGAGCCGAGGTACTCGGCCAGGCCCCGGGCACTGGCCTCGGTCCCGGTCTTCGCCGGTGTGACGACGGCGGGGGCCCACAGCGTGTTCGCCTTGCTGTCCATGCGTTCGCTCCTTCCTTGCTCAACCGGTCCCACCTTCGGAGGCGGGCCTATATTTCTTCGCTATGGGCGGTATCGGTGTTCTCCGGCAGATCTGCTTCCGCTTCCGCTTCCCCCGGGACGGCCCGCAGCGCCGGTGACACCAGCGCCACCAGGGCGAGCAGGCCCATGCCCCCGGCGATGCCGAGCGCGGTGGCGTACGTGCCGAACAGGGCCAGCAGGAAGCCGCCGACGAGCGCGCCCGCCGAGGCCGTACCGGAGCCCACCAGCGCGAACACACTGGTCACCCGCCCCTGGAGACGCTCCGGGGTGATCTTGATCTGATGGACTCCGGCGACCACGTTCATCAGCGCCCCGGCGAAGCTCATCCCGCCGAGCAGCGCCCCGAGGGCGACCGGGTCCGAGACGAAGGCGACCGGTGCCATCAGCACCGCCCAGAGCGTGAGCGACCCGGCCAGCACCGCGCGCGGTGCCGCCCGGCCCGCCGCCTTGGAGCCCGTGAGCGCGCCGGCGACCCCGCCGAGCCCCGCGACCAGGCCGATCAGGCCGATGGACAGGGGTGAGCCGTCGTCCTGTTTGACCACGAGCGCGAATGTCAGCATCAGGATCTGGAACAGCAGATTGCTGCCGGCCAGCAGCACCACGGCCGTCCGCATGAAGCGCTGCCGGACGACCCAGCGCAGCCCCTCGGCCACGTCCGAACGCAGCGAGGTGGCGCTCGGGCTCCGCTCCCCCTGCAACGGCCGCCGGATCATCAACAGCGTGACGAGCGCCATCAGATGGGTGAGCGCGGTGAAGGCGAACGGCAGCCAGCGGCCGAACTGGAACAGTCCGCTGGCCGCGGGCTGGCCGAGGAGCCCGGCCGCCTGGCCGCGCGCCTCGTTCTGGCCGAGCGCCGCCGTCAGATGGGCGGGATGGACGACATGGCTGATCGCCGCCCGCTCGGCCAGCCGGTAGAAGAGCCCGGCGGCGCCGTCGACGAAGGCCGCCGCCGCCACCAGCGGGAGCCACAGCCGGCCCGCGAGCAGCATCGCGGTGACCGCCGCCATGGCCAGCAGCCCGGCCACGTCGCACAGGATCAGCAGCCGCCGGCGGTCCCACCGGTCGATGAGCGCTCCGGCCGGCAACTGGACGACCAGCTGGGGCAGAAGAGCCGCGAAGCCGACGACGCCGGCTCCGGCGGGAGAGTTCCCGAAGAAGATCATCAGCAGCGGGTACGCGGCCACGCTGGCCCGCAGTCCCAGGGCCGACAGTCCGGCGCCCGTCCACAACAGCCGGAAGTCCCGGTTGCGGCGCAGCGGTTCGGGCGCCTGCTCCGGCTCCGGCTCCGAGCGCGGTTTGTCCAGGAGAGTCATCGCGGGGCACCGCCCCGGCACCACTCCAGGACGGCCATGGCACTGTGCATCTTGTTCTCCGCCTGGTCGAAGGCGATGCTCCGGTCACCGTCGAGAACCTCGGCGGTCACCTCCTCGCCGCGGTGCGCGGGCAGGTCGTGCATGAACACGGCCTTCGGGCTGGTCCGCCACAGTCCGGCGGTCACCTGGAACGGCGCGAACCGCTCCCGCCAGTCGGCGTCGGGCTTGCTGGTGCCGGTGGTCTGCCAGCGGGTCGTGTAGATCACGTCGGCGTCCTCGGGCAGGTCCGCCATGTCGTGCCGCTCGACGACCGTCGAGCCGTGGGCCGCCGCGCTCGCCCGCGCCCGGGCGGCGACGTCCGCGCCGAGCCCGTACCCCTCGGGGGTCCGCAGCTCCAGCGCGGTGCCCTCGAATCGCGAGAGGCCGAGCGCGAGCGCCGCCGCCGTGTTGTTGCCCTCGCCGACGTACAGCACCCGCAGTCCCTCGATCCGGCCGAACCGCCGCAGCAGCGTGGTCAGATCGGTGAGCCCCTGGGTGGGATGCTCGTCGGCGGTCATGGCGTTGACCACCGACATCCTCGACTGGGCCGCCCAGGCCCGCAGTTCGGCCGGTTCGTCGGCGGTCCGCGCGACCAGCACGTCCAGCATCCGGGAGAAGACCCGGCCGGTGTCCTCGCTGGTCTCCCCGGTGTTGGTCTGCAGATCGCCGCCGGCGAAGGAGACGATGCGCGCGCCGAGCCGCAGCGCGCCCGCGGAGAACGCGGTGCGGGTGCGGGTCGACGTACGGCGGAAGTAGATCCCCGCGATCCGTCCGTCGAGCACGCCTTCGGGCGAGGACTGCCCAGAGGAGAACTCCGCTCCCCGCGCCACGATCGCGCGCAGGTCGTCGTCGGTCAGATCGTCGAGAGAGACAAGGTGGCGGACGGCCACGGCGTACTCCTTTTCACATCGGATTCCGTTCCGGCAGGCCCGGCGGGCCGCCGGCCGGCCGGAGGTGGTCTTTCGATCAGCCGCAGCGGTCCGGCCGCGGCCGCCTCACGCGCGATGGCGGCGTACCGGCCGGGACCGACCGCGAGGTCCTCGACCACCCAGGTGTCCTCTCCGGCGGCCGTCGTGTGCGAGACCACCAGGGGCCCGCCGTCGTCCGGACCATGGACGTCCACCTCGCGGGCGTCGGCGATCAGGCCGATGCCGCTCGCCTTGAGGACCGCCTCCTTACGGGTCCAGTAGCGGAGGAAGACCGCGAGCCGGGCCGTGGGATGCGTCTCCCGGCGCAGCTCGGCGAGTTCACGGTCCGACAGCACCAGCGGTGCCACCGGCTGTGTGTCGAAGCCCAGCACCTGCTCCAGGTCGACGCCGATCCGGCGGTCGCCGCCGGTGACCCCGAGCAGCCAGTGCGGTCCCGAGCGGGACAGGCTGTGGCTCAGGTCCGTCACCGGCCAGGTGACGCGCGGGGCGCCGTGCCCGGCGTCCCCGCACTCCGGGCAGCGCCGCCGGCCGAATTGGAGTCCGGCCGGCGGCGTGCCGAGGTAGGCCCCCAGGATGCGGCGTACCGCCACGTGCGCTCCGGTGTAGTTCCGGCCCGCCTCCTCGGTCATCGCCCGTGCCGAGGCACGTTCGGCCGCGGAGAGTTCGGCGAGGGCGTCGGGTCCGGGCTGCCGCTCGACCGTTCCCCACCACACGTGCGTCACATCGGCGTCGAAGACATCGGAGAAGTCCTCGGCACTCATGGGTGTCACCCCTGTTCTCATCGCCCTGATCCCCCACGGATCAGGCGCTGGTGGCGGCCGCGGGCAGTCGGGCGTCCCCGGGATCGGCGTAGTCGCCCTTCCACAAATGGGAGACCTCGCCGAAACGCTCGCCGACCCATTGGTCCGAATAAATGGTGCCGAGGTAACGGTCGCCGCCGTCCGGGAAGACCAGGACGACATTCGAACCGTCGGGAATCCACTCGCGGAACTTCTCCAGAGCGGCCACCGCGGCCCCGGAGGAACCGCCGATCAGAATTCCCTCGTGATGCACCATCCGCCGGCAGGAGACCACGCAGTCGAGATCGGTGACGTGCACCACCTCGTTCGCCGCCGCGGGATCGAACAGCGCCGGCGTCACCGCCGCCCCGTGCCCGGGGATGATCCGCGGGCTGTACGGCTGGCCGAAGATGGCGCTGCCCACCGCGTCGACCGCGACGACCGTGGTCGTCAGCGCGTGGTCCCTGATGTAGTCCGCGCAGCCGCGCAGCGTGCCGAAGGTGGACACCGGCGAGAACAGGTAGTCGACCCGTCCCTCCAGCGCCTCCGCGATCTCCCGCATGGTGTCGTGGTGCGCCCGCGGGTTGAGCGGATTCGCGTACTGGTTCGGCCAGTACGCCCCCGGCAGCGTGGCGACCAGCTCCCGGACGCGGGCGAGCCGGGCGGCGAGGTACTCGCCGGTCACCGGATCGGGCGTCCGTACGACCTCCACCCGCGCGCCGTACGCGGCCAGCAGCGCGAGGTTCTGCTCGGTCGTCTTCGCGTCGACGACACAGATGAAGTCGATGCCGAAGTACTTGCAGATCTGCGCGATGCCGATCGCCAGGTTCCCGGAACTCGACTCGACCACCACCGAGTGCCCCGGAATCAGCCGGCCCTCCCTGATCCCGCCGCGCAGCATGCCCAGCGCGGACCGGTCCTTGACGCTCCCTCCCGGATTGAACCTCTCCATCTTCGCGAACACCCGGGAGTTGAAACCCGGGAACATATTCGCCAGTTCGACCAGCGGGGTATTCCCGATGGTGTCCAAAATCCCCTGGAAAACGGGACGGCTCATTCTGCCCTTCCCTCTGTCGTGGCTTTCGGGATACGCCAGGGTGGGCCGCCGTCCTATGCGAGTTCTATTAGAGATCCGCTATAGAGGGCACCGCCAGGGTCGCCGCACGATTCACCCATCGAAAGGAACCGTGATGCTGATTCTTCGGCGCTCCGACGTCCAGGAGACCCTGGCGGGCCGCGAGACGGAGATCATCGAGCTCGTCGCCGACGCCTACCGGCTGCACGACGAGGGAGCCACGGCGCTGCCCCACTCGACCTTCCTGCGCTTCCCCGAGGAACAGCACGCGCGCGACCGGATCATCGGCCTGCCGGCCTACCGGGGCGGGTCGGCCCCGGTGGCGGGCATGAAGTGGATCGCGTCCTTCCCCGGCAACGTCGCGGCCGGCCTGGAGCGCGCCAGCGCCAGCATCACCCTCAACTCCCTGGAGAACGGCCGCCCCACGGCCTTCCTGGAGGGCTCGGTCATCTCGGCCAAGCGCACCGCCGCGAGCGCCGCGCTCGCCGCCCGGGTGCTGACCGAGGGCAACCCGCCGACCGGTGTGGTCCTCGTCGGCTGCGGGGTCATCAGCCTGGAGATCCTGCGCTTCCTGGCCGCCGCGCTGCCCGGGCTGACCGAGGCCGTCTGCTACGACATGGACCCGGCCCGCGCCGAGGCGTTCACCGGCATCTGCGCGGCCGAGGTCCCCGCTGTCAAGGTCTCCGCCGTCGCCGGCCTCGCCGAGGCCCTCGGCTCGCACCCGCTCGTCTCCTTCGCCACCACCGCCGGCGAGCCCCACACGGATCTGTCCGCCTGCCTCCCCGGCACCACCGTCCTGCACATCTCGCTGCGCGACCTCACCGTCGAGACGATCCTCGGCGCCGTCAACATCGTCGACGACGCCGACCACGCCATCCGCGAACGGACCTCCCTGCACCTGGCCGAACTGGCCACCGGAAACCGCGACTTCGTCAACGCCTCCATCGGCGCCCTGCTGCGCGGCACCGCCTCCGTCGAACGCGCGGGGACCCGTCCCGTCGTGTACTCCCCCTTCGGCCTGGGCGTCCTCGACATCGCGCTCGCCGAGTACGTCCGCGAGGAGGCCGGGCGTGCGGGCCGGGGCGTCACGGTGGACGACTTCCTCGCCGGCTGACACCCCGGACCGAGAGTCCCGTGGATCGCCCGAGGGGGGACGGCGGCCCGGCTGCCGTCCCCCTCTGCCGTCGTCAGGCACCGTGCAACTGCCGCAGGTACTCGTACGCCGTCGGCAGCGTCTCCAGGAGGATCCGCTGCTGCCGCTTGACCGAGGTGAACACCTCGTCCGCCGCCGCGGCCTGCCGCATCTGGTGGGCGAGCGCGGGCAGTGGACGCTCCGGCTCGGCGCCGAGGCCGGTGAGCACGCTGTAGTACTGCCCGTCGGTCCAGACGCCGCGCAGTTCCGCCTCCGGCCGGCCGGAGGCTCCGTAGTACGCGGCCTCGTCCGCCGCGGCCGGGTTGACCGGCAGTCCCGCCCGGTAGGCGGCGGCCTTGTGCCGTAGCCCCTCGGGCAGCTCCCGCCCCTTGGCCGCCCGCCAGAACGGGGTGTCCGCGCGGGGCGCGAACGCCAGGTGGGCCTGGACGAAGTCCCGGGACTGCGCGAAGAGTTCGGCGGCCTCCCGGTTGTAGTGCTCGGCGAGCACCGGGTCGGGGTCCCGGCCGGGGAAGTGGGTCACGAGCCGGTGCAGCGCGGCGAGCAGGAAGTGGCTGTCGGTGGGCTGGAGCGGCCCGAGGGATCCGGCCGCCCGGCCGACGGCGACGGTGTTGCCGACCCAGGCGCGGCGCAGCCGCCCCACCCGCAGGCCGACCGTCTCGAAGCGGGCACGGGCGGCGTCGATGCCCCAGAGGCCGGCCAGCTCGGCGGCGGCCTCCTCCTCGCTCGTCAGCGCGCTGTGGTGCGCGTGCCCGGCGGTGAAACCGGGGCGCAGCGGGGTCTTCCAGGCCCAGCCCGAGGGCAGGGCGGCGACGGAGGTGTACGGGTCGACGACGCCCGCCGTCTCGTCGTGGGGCAGCCGGGCGACCACGGCCCGGTCGCAGAGCAGTTCGTCCGACAGGCCCTCGAAGGGTTCGCCCAGGGCTCCGCCGAGGAGCGCGGCGGCCGGGCCGGAGCAGTCGAGGAAGAGGTCCCCTTCCAGGACGTCCCCCTCGGCGGTCCGCAGGGCCGTCACCAGGCCCTCGCCGCCCCGGTCGGCGCCGGCGAAGGTGCCCTGGACGACGCGGACGCCCGAGGTCCGCAGTGTCAGCGTGCGCAGATAGCGGGTGAGCAGGGCGCCGTCGACATGCCACGCGTACCGGGTGGCCACCCGCCCGTCGAGCCAGCGCGGCGCCAACCGTGCGTCCATCAAAGGCGGTTCGCGAAAGCAGGCGTAGTCGAACGGCTCGGTGGTCCGCCCCTCCCGGGTGCGCAGCAGCCAGTACTGGGACAGCGGCAGGCCCTCGCAGTCCGGGAGCAGTCCGGTGGAGTGGTAGAAGTGGTCCTCGCCACCGCCCGGCAGCGCACGCGGATCGGACGAACCCGGGCCCTCGGTACGCCAGTTGACGAAGCGGGTCGCGGTGCGGAAGGTCGCGCCGCAGGCCCGCATCCACTCCTCCTCCCGGACGCCGAGGAGGTCGAAGAAGCAGCGGTGGAAGTGGGGCAGGGTCGCGAACCCCTCGGTCCCGGGGGCTGGTCGGTCGCCTGGGCTCTCCAGGACGGTGATGTCGACCGTCCCGCCCAGGGCCTGTCCGAGATGGGCGGCGGTCATCCACCCCTCGGCTCCGCCGCCGAGGATCACCACCTTCTCCACGCGTCGGCTGTTCATCTCGTGGCACTCCTTGCGGACGGGCGCGGCGCGGGCGCGAGCGCGGGGGCACGGTCTCGGTCTCGGTCGGTCGGTCTCGAAGAGCGGCAGCTTCGCGGTCGTCCCTACAGGCGTTCTGTAGCGGCCCGTTCGCCGGGATATAGGTTTTCCGTAGAGCGGGCGGAGGGGCCCTTCGCACCGTGGGGGTGCGACTCGCCCCCCCCCCACAGCCCCAGGGAGATCCTGATGAAGCGTCCGCTCCGCACCCCACCGGTCGTGTACGCGCTGACCGCCGTGCTGGCCGGGGGTCTCCTCTCCGGCTGCGGTGCCGCGACCACCGAATCGGCCGGCTACACCGTCGACGCGGCCGTGACCTCGCTGAAGGTGACCTCGTCCGGCGGCTCCATCGAGGTCGTCGTCGGCGGCGGCGACTCGGTGAAGGTCACCGAGAACCTCAAGTACGACGGCGACAAGCCGCGGACCTCGCACACCCAGGAGGGCGGACAGCTCGTCCTGACCGCCCCCAAGGACTGCGGAGGCGGCTTCCTCGGCGGCTCGACGTGCGAGATCAGTTACCGCGTCGAGGTGCCGAAGGCACTCTCCGCGACGCTGGAGAGCGACGGCGGCGACATCACGGTGGACCAGGCGGTCGCGGGCCGGCTGACCGCGCGCTCCGACGGCGGCAAGGTGACGGCGGGCTTCGCCCAGGCCCCCGACTCCGTGGACATCGGCAGCGCCGGCGGCAATGTCGTCGTCCGGGTGCCGGGCGGCCCGTACGCGGTCGACTCCGCTACGGACGGCGGCAGTCAGGGCGTACGGGTGGCCACCGCCCCGGACGCCGCCCGCACGATCCGGGTCCGCACCGACGGCGGCTCGGCCCAGGTGCTCCCCCAGTCGTAGACCCCTTGCGTGGACGAGGGGGAGCCCGGGCCGCCGGACTCCCCTACGGCCCCGTGGGGCCCGTACCGTCAGAGCGTCGTGCGCGTGCGGGTCCGTCGGAGCACCCGGACCTCGGGCTCGTCCGGCTCCCCCGGCCCGTCCTTCTCCCGGCCCTCGACCGCGCGCGCGAGCGCGGCGACGGTCGGGTGGGCGAAGAACTCCCGCATGGTGAGCCGGACACCCAGGACCGCTCGGATCTTCGACACCGCCCGCGTCGCCAGCAGTGAATGGCCGCCCAGCGCGAAGAAGTCGTCGTGCACACCGACCTGTTGGACGCCGAGCAGTTCCTCCCACACGGCGGCCACGGCGTGCTCCGCCGCGGTCGCGGCGGCCGTGTACGTCTCCCCCGCGGCCAGCTCCTCGCCCAGCACTGCCAGGGCCCTCGTGTCGATCTTGCCGTTCGGCGAGGAGGGGAAGCCGGCCACGGTCAGGAAGCGCGCCGGGATCATGGCGGCGGGCAGGGTACGGGCGGCGTGCTCGCGCAGCTCCCGGGCTGTCGGCGGCGCACTCCCCTCCACAGGCACGCCGAGCACGTCGGACACACCTGGCACGCCAGGCACGCCTGGCACGACCGGCACCAGGAAGGCGGCCAGCTGCCGGCCCCGGGTCGGATGGTCCTCGACGAGCACCTTCACCCGGTCCACGCCCGCGTGCGCGGCCAGGGTCGCCTCCACCTCTCCCAGCTCGATCCGGAAGCCGCGCACCTTGACCTGGTCGTCGGCGCGCCCCCGGAACTCCAGCTGCCCGTCCGCGCTCCACACCGCCATGTCGCCGGTGCGGTACATCCGTTCACCCCACGGGCCGAACGGGCAGGCGACGAAGCGTTCGGCGGTCGGAGCCGGCCGGTGCGCGTATCCGAGGGCGAGCGCCGCGCCCGCGAGGTACAGCTCGCCCGGCACGCCCGGCGGCACCGGACGCAGCCGGGCATCGAGGACGTAGACCCGGGTGTTGTCCACAGGGCGGCCGATGGGCACGGTGTACGGCCAGGACGCGGGGTCCGCCGGCAGGGCGAAGCCGGTGGTCACATGGGTCTCGGCCGGGCCGTAGTGGTTCTCCAGACGGCACCGCGGCCGGTCGGCGAAGAACCGCCGCAGCCGCTCGGTGATCACCAGGGCCTCTCCCGCCTGGACGACGCGGCGCAGCGCGGCGAGGGGAAGCTTCTCCGTCTCGGCGATCCGGGCGAGTGTCTCCAGGACGACGTGCGGCGTGTAGAGGCGGGTGATCCGTTCCCGGTCGAGCCAGTGCGCGAACGCGGTGAAGTCTTCGCGGACGTCCATGTCGGGGACGACCAGTTCGCCGCCGTCGAGCAGGGTGGCGAGGATCTCCTGGACGCTGACGTCGAAGCTGGGCGTGGTGAACTGGGCCGTGCGCCCGCCGGCCGGTCCCGGGTGGGTCCTGCCCTCCCAGGTCAGCAGGTTGACCAGGGTTCTCGTGGGCATCAGCACGCCCTTGGGGCGGCCGGTGGACCCCGAGGTGTAGACGAGGTAGGCCGCGTCCAGCGGGTGGGCGGGGCGGGACCGGTCGGGGTCGTCCAGGGCTGCGGCGGAGCGCGCGGCGACGGCGGCGGCCACCTCAGGGTCGTCGAGACGGAGCACCGGGGCCGGGGCCTGGGCCGGGAGGCCGGCGGCGAGCCGGGTGGTGGTGAGGATGAGCGCCGGCCCGGCGTCCTCGATCATGTACGCGAGGCGTTCGGCGGGCTGCTGCGGATCGAGCGGCAGAAAGGCGGCGCCCGCCTTGAGGACGGCGAGGAGGGCGACGACCAGGTCCGGGGTGCGCGGCAGCAGCAGCCCGACCACGTCGCCCCGGCCCACCCCGCCGGCCCTCAGCTGCCGGACGAGGCGGTCGGCGCGGGCGTCGAGTTCCTCGTACGTCAGAGTCCGCCCGCCCTGGCTGACGGCCGGGGCCTTCGCATGGCGGGCCGCGCTGCGGGCGAGGAGCCCGGTGAGGCTCGCGGCGGGCAGCGGTCGGTCCGTGGCGTTGCGGTCCACCAGGAGGGTGCGGAGCTGCTCGGGGGCGAGGAGTTCGACGTCGGCGGGCCGCCGGCCGGGGTCGGCCGCGAGGGCGGTGAGCATCCGGACGAGGCCCGCGGTGAGCCATTCCGCCGTGCTCCGGTCGAACAGGTCGTGCCGGTAGGCGACATAGCCGCCGAGTCCGGCGGGGGCGGCCCGTTCGTCGCGATGCTCGGTGATGTTGAAGAGCAGGTCGAACATCGAGTGCCGCAGCTCGAAGTCGTAGTCCTCGACCGTGACGTCCGGCAGTTCGAGTTCGCCGCCCGCGTTGTTCTGGAAGGCCAGCATCACCTGGAACAGCGGGTGCCGGCTCGCCGAGCGGGCCGGGTTGAGCGACTCCACGAGCAGGTCGTACGGCAGGTCCTGGTGGGCGTACGCGGCCAGGCTGCCCACCCGGACGCGGGCCAGGAGTTCGGCGAACGTGGGGTCGCCGGAGGTGTCCGTGCGCAGCACGAGCGTGTTGACGAAGAAGCCGACGAGCTCGTCCAGGGCCTCGTCGGTGCGGCCCGCCAGCGGGGTGCCCAGGACGATGTCCGTGCCGCCGCCCGCCCGGGTCAGCAGGGCGGCGAGCGCGGTCCGGACGACCATGTACGTGCTCGCGCCGGTGCGTTCGGCGAGACCGGCGAGGCGCCGGTGCAGCGCGGCGGGCACCGCGAAGGGGACCGTACCGCCCCGGTGGTCGGTCTCCGGGCGGCGCGGCCGGTCGACGGGCAGGTTCTGCTCGTCGGGCAGACCGGCGAGGACGTCCTTCCAGTGCGCGGTCTGCCGGGCCAGCACACTGCGCGGGTCGTCGGCCGCGCCGAGCATCCGCCGCTGCCACAGGGTGTAGTCGGCGTACTGGACGGGCAGCGGGGTCTGCCGGGGGGCGTGGCCCGCGCGGCGGGCGGTGTAGGCGGCGCCGAGATCGCGCCACAGCGGGCCGATCGACCATCCGTCGCAGGCGATGTGGTGCACCACGACGAGCAGGACGCGGACGTCGGGACCCTCGGTGAACAGATGTGCGCGCAGGGGCAGATCGCGGGTGAGGTCGAACCCCTCGGCGGCGGCCCGGGCGACGGCTTCGGCGAGCCCGCCAGGCACGTGGGCCACCTCGGCCGGGTCGTGCCGCAGCAGGCGCGGCCGGGCCTCGCCGGGCGTCAGGACGTGCTGGGACGGCTCACCCGCCGTCTCCGGGAAGACGGTGCGAAGGCTCTCGTGGCGTTCCAGGAGGTCGGCCAGGGCCGCTTCGAGGGCGGCGGTGTCCACGGGGCCGGTCAGGCGCAGCGCCCACGGCATGTTGTAGACCGCGCGCTGGTCCTCGAAGCGGTTGAGGAACCACAGGCGGCGCTGGGCGTACGACAGCGGCAGTACGTCCGGGCGGGGGCCCGGCAGCAGCGGCGGGCGGGCGGCGCCCCGGTCGCCGAGGCGGGGCGCGAGTCCGGCGACGGTCGGGCTCTCGAACACGGCCCGGAGCGGCAGTTCCACCCCGCACTCGGTACGGATCCGGGTGACCAGGCGGGTCGCGAGCAGGGAGTGGCCGCCGAACGCGAAGAAGCTGTCCTCGACGTTCCCCCACGGGCGGCGCAGGACCTCGCCGAAGAGGCCGCACAGCAGCCGCTCGGCCTCGGTGCGGGGGCCTCGGCCGGTGTGCGCGCCCCGGTCGGGGGCGGGCAGCGCCTTGCGGTCGAGCTTGCCGTTCGGGCTGAGCGGCAGGGCGTCGAGCCGGACGAAGACGGCCGGGACCATGAAGGAGGGCAGCAGGCCGGCCAGATGGGTGCGCAGGGCGCCGAGGTCGAGGGGGACGGGGGTAGCGGCGGTGCCGGGGGTGGGGGGTGCGTCGGCGTCCGGTCCGGAGTCGGTCGGGGCCGGGCCATCCGGGCCTGAGCCGTCCGCCGGGGTCACATAGGCCGCCAGGTACGCGTCCCCCGGCCGGTCCCGGCGTACGGTCACCGCCGCTTGCGCGACGGCGGGGTGGGCCGCGAGGACCGCCTCGACCTCGCCGGGCTCCACGCGAAATCCCCGGATCTTCACCTGCTCGTCGGAGCGGCCGAAGAGTCGCAGCGTACCGCCCTCCTGCCACTGGGCGAGGTCGCCGGTGCGGTACATCCGCTCGCCGGGCGCGCCGAAGGGGCAGGCCGTGAAGCGCTCCGCGGTCGGCCCGGGCCGGCGGGCGTAGCCCCGGGCGAGGCAGGGACCGGCCAGGTACAGCTCGCCGGTCACGCCGACGGGCACGGGGCGCAGCCGGTCGTCGAGGACGTAGGCGCGGGTGTTGCCGATGGGGCGGCCCAGCGGCGCCGCCGCGGGCCAGGCCGAGCTGTCCCCGGGGAGTGTGTACATGGTCACGCCATGGGTCTCGGCGGGGCCGTACACATTGTGCAGCCGCCGCCCGGATCTCTCGGTGTGGAAGCCGCGCAGCCGGGAGCCCAGGGTGAGACCCTCGCCGCCCTGGATGACGTCGGTGAGCGAGTCGAGCGGAATCCCCTGCTCACGGGCGGCCTCGTACAGCGCGTCGATGACCGCCGTCGGTGCGAACAGCTCGTTGACACGGTGGCGTTCGATCCAGCGGGCGAGCCGCTCCGCGCTGCGGCGCACCTCGTCCGGCGGGACGACCAGCGTCTTGCCGTGCAGCAGGGTCGCCCAGACCTCCTCCACGGAGAAGTCGAAGCCGATGGAGCAGAACTGCGCGACCCGGGTGCCGGGGCCGCCGGCCGGGAAGGCCTCCCGGTGGGCGGCGAGCATGTTGCGCAGGCCCGCGTGCGGCATCACGACGCCCTTGGGCCGTCCGGTGGAGCCCGAGGTGTAGATCAGATACGCGGGGTGGTCGTCCCTCGTGGGGCCGCCGCGTTCGTCGTCGCTCAGCTTGCCCGCCGGGCGGGCCGCGAGGTCCGCCGCCGTCCCGGCCGCGTCCAGGACGACCTCCGCGACGCCGGTCGGGAGCCCGCCCCGGCGTGCCTGGTGGGTGAGGGCGAGCGCCGGCCGCGTGTGGTCGAGCATGTAGGCGACACGCTCGTCGGGGTACTCGGGGTCGACGGGCAGATAGGCGGCACCCGCCTTGAGGGCGGCGACCATGGCGACGAAGGTGTCCAGGCAGCGCGGCATGGCGAGGGCCACGACCCGCTCGGGCCCGGCGCCGTGTTCGACGAGCAGTCGCGCCAACCGGTTGGCGCGTGCGTCCAGTTCGGCGTACGAGAGGGACTCGTCTTCGAGGATCAGCGCGGTGGCCCGGGGCGTCCTGGCGGCCTGGGCCTCGAAAAGCTCGACCACTGTCCTCCCGGATACGGGCCGGGAGGTGGCGTTCCAGGTGTCCAGGACCAGGGTCCGCTCGGCCGCCGGGAGCAGGTCGCTCTCGCCGATCCGCTGCCCGGGGGTACGGATCGCGGCGGTGAGCAGGGTGAGGTAGTGGTCGGCCAGCCGCCGCACCCGGGTCTCGTCGAAGAGGTCGGTGGCGAAGACGAAGCGGCACAGGTAGCCCGTCTCCCGTTTCTCCGCGTGCAGTTCGAGGTCGAAGCGGGTGGACTGGTCGGCGATGTCGACGATCCGCGCGGTCACGTCCCCGGCCCGCCATTCCTCCTGGAAGTCCAGGTAGGTGCAGAGGACTTGGACGAGCGGGTCGGTCCCCGGGTCGCGGCCGGGTGCGACCTCTTCGACGACCCGGGCGTAGGGCGCCTCCTGGTGCGCCTGCGCCTGGAGGGTCACGTCCCGGGTGCGGCGCAGGAGTTCGGCGAAGGTCGGGGCGCCCGAGAGATCCGTGCGCAGGGCGACCGTATTGACGAAGAACCCGATGGTTCCTTCGAGTTCGGGACGGGTCCGGTTGGCCACCGGGGTGCCGACGACGATGTCGTGTTCGCGGGTGTAGCGATGGAGCAAGGCGTTGAGCGCGGTCAGCAGGATCATGAAGGGCGAGACGCCCTCGTCCCGGCCGAGCATGTCCAGCTCCGCCGAGAGTTCCGCGGGCACCTCCAGGGCGAAGGAAGCACCCCGGAAGCTGGGGACGACGGGCCGGGGGCGGTCGCCGGGGAGGTCCATGACGGGCAGCGTGCCGCTCAACTGGCGCTTCCAGTAGCGGACCTGGCGTTCTGCCTCGGCGGTCGCGCCCGCGCTCTGTTCCCACACCGCGTAGTCCGCGTACCGCACCGGTACGGCGGGCAGCCGCGCCTCGCGTCCGGCGGCGCCCGCCTCGTACAGGGTCCACAGCTCCCGGAAGAAGATCCCCTCGGACCAGCCGTCGGTGACGCTGTGGTGGAAGTTGACGAACAGGTGGTGGCGGGTGACGGTGACGCGGTACACCCGGGCGCGCAGCAGCGGCTCCCCGGTGCCCGCCGTCAGCGTGAAGGGCACCCGGCTCTCGGCGGCGAGCCGCTCGCGCACCTCTGCCTCGGCGGCCGGCTCGCCCAGACCCGTCAGGTCGGCGCACGGTACGTCGAGCGTCAGCTCCGGCGCGATGTCCTGGAAGAGGTCGTCGCCCTCGCGGATGTAGCGGGTACGCAGGGCCTCATGGCGGGCGACGAGCCGGTTCAGGCTGTCCCGCAGGACGTCGAGGCGCAGCGGACCGTCGACCCGGAGGGCGAACGCCACGTTGTAGGCGGCGTTCTCGCCGTGCAGCTGGTCCAGGAACCACAGGCGTTTCTGCGCGCTCGACGCCGGGACCGGGCCGGTGCGCGGCGCGCGCGGGATGGCCTCGGGGGCGAAGGTGTCGCGGGTGTCGCGGGTGCCGTCGCGGAGTCTTCGCAGCAGGGCGGTGCGCAGCGCGGACGCGTCGGGTGCCGTCTCGTGCTCCGTCATCTCAGCCCTCCAAGCCTTCGGAACCTTCGAAGCCTTTGGAGGCTTTGGAGGCTTTGGAGGCTTCGATGCCTTGAGGGCCTTCGGACAGGACCCGTCCGATGATCGCCACGGCCGCGTCGATGTCGGCGGCGGTCACCCCCGCGTGAGTGACGGCGCGCAGCCGGCCGTGGCCCAGCTCGGCGATCGCGAGCCCGCGACGGCCCGCGGCGGCGGCGAAGGTCTGCCAGGTGAAGCCGGGGGCCGTCACCCGGAACATCACGATGTTGGTCTGTACGGCGCCCGGGTCGACGGCGATGCCGTCGAGCCCTGCCAGGCCCTTGGCCAGCCGCTGGGCGTTGTCGTGGTCCTCGGCGAGCCGGCCGGCCCCGTCGAGCGCGACGAGCCCGGCGGCCGCGAACAGTCCGGCCTGCCGCATGCCGCCGCCGAGCATCTTGCGCGCCCGGCGCACCCCTCGGATGAACTCCGCGCTGCCCGCGACCATCGAACCGATGGGCGCCGCAAGGCCCTTGGACAGACAGAACTGGACGGAGTCCGCGTACCGCGCCAGCTCGGCGACGGGCAGTCCGAGGGCGATGGCCGCGTTGAAGACCCGCGCGCCGTCCAGGTGGACGGCGACCCCGCGCGCGTCGGCGAAGGCGCGCACCTCGCGCTGGTACTCCATCGACAGCACCACGCCGCCGCAGCGGTTCTGGGTGTTCTCCAGACAGATCAGCGACGGCAGCGCGAACTGCGGGTCCTCCGGGTCGTCGGGGAAGCCCGCCGCGAGGTCGCCGAGGGCGAGCCGGCCGTCGGGCCGGTTGACGACCGGCTCGTACGTCACCCCGCCGAGGACGGCGGCGCCGCCCGCCTCGTAGACGTAGATGTCGCTCTCGGCACCGACGAGGATCTTCGAACCCCGGGGCGCGTGCGTCATGATCGAGGCGAGGTTGCCCATGGTGCCGCTGGGCATGAGGCAGGCGGCTTCCTTGCCGAGCAGCCCGGCGGCACGGTCCTCCAGTTCGTTGACGGTCGGATCCTCGCCGTACACGTCGTCGCCGAGCCGCGCCCGGCCCATCGCCTGGAGCATGTCGGGGGACGGCAGGGTGAAGGTGTCGCTGCGGAGCTCGATCACGGGTCTCCATACCTTTCGGCGCGGGCTGATTCGGGTCGGGCGGTCGGGTGTCGGGGAGGCGGGCCGCGGTCATCGGCGGCGGTCGTCGCCGGGGTCAGGGGAGAACGGCGTGAGTGCGGCGGGTCACGAGTCGTCTCCGTCCACGAGGGCGGCGCCGAGATCGGCGGCCAGGGCCTCGACGTGCGGGGGGCGCGTCAGGGCGTAGTGGTCGGCGTCGAGTGCGTACCGGACGGTGGGCCCGCGCAGCCAGGGTGCCCAGCGGTCGGCGGCCAGGGCGCGGGCCCCGTCCGTTCCCTGGTAGAACCTGGCCGGCCCGGTGAAGGGCCGAGGCCGGTGGGCCGCCGCCATCCGTAGGTTGGCCCGGAACACGGCGTAGTGGCGGGCCAGTTCGGCCGTCTGCTCCGCGGCACCGTCCGCGTGGCCCGCGCCGTCCGACCGCCGGGCGAGCACATCGAGAACCGCGCCTGTGTCCCCCGCCGCGAGGAGCGCCTCCAGTCCGGCCGGTGCGACAAGGCCGCTGTCCCGCCCGGCGGAGCGCAGCACGTCCTCGGTGAACTCCCGCAGGAGCGCGGACTCGGCGGGCTCCGCGCCTTCCTCGGGGAAGCCGCTGTCGATCATCGCGAGCAGGGTGACGTTCTCGCCCTGGTCGGCGAGCCGGCAGGCGACCTCTTGCGCGACCAGCCCGCCGAACGACCAACCACCCACGGCATAGGGCCCCTTGGGACGTACGGCGCGCAGAGCCCGCACGCAGTGTCCGGCCAGCTCCGCGACCGAGGCGGGTGTCTCGCGTCCGCCGGTGAGGCCGGGCGCGGGCAGCGCGTACACCAGCCGTTCGTCGCCGAGCGCGGCTGACAGATCGCGATAGCAGGTCACGCCACCGCCGACGGGATGGACGAGGAACAACGGCGTGTCCCGTCCCGTCGCGCGCAGCGTCACGACGTCCGCCGGACCGCCCGCCGTTCCACCCATCGCCCCCGGCTCCCGCAGCAGCGCCGCCTGGCCCGCGATCGTGGGGTGTTCGAGCACCGCCGCCACACCGAGCGAGCAGCCGAACGCCGCGTTGACGAGCGCGACGAGCCGCACGGCCAGGAGGGAATGCCCGCCGAGCGCGAAGAAGTCGTCATGGACGCCGATCCGTTCGACGCCGAGCAGCCGCCGCCAGAGGCCAAGCAGCCGTTCCTCGCAGGCATCCAAGGGTGGGGCCGGGGCGCCGCCGTCGCGTGCGGCGCCAGGCGTCGGGGGTGCGGGAAGCGCCTTGCGGTCGAGCTTGCCGCTGCCGGTGAGCGGCATGGCGTCGAGCCGCGTCCAGGCCGTGGGGACCATGGGGGTGGGCAGCCGCTCGCGCAGATACGCGAGGGCGTCCGCCGGGTCGAAGGCGTGACCGGCCGCCGGGACGACATGGCCGACCAGGCGATCGTCGCGCAGTACGACCGCGCACTCGGCGACGGCCGGATGTCCGGCCAACACCGCCTCGATCTCCTGGAGTTCGATCCGCAAGCCGCGCAGTTTGACCTGGGAGTCGGCGCGGCCCCGGTATTCGAGGGTGCCGTCGGGCAGCCGGCGCGCGAGGTCGCCGGTGCGGTAGAGGCGCCGCTCGACGCCGTTCCGGTCGGTGTGCCGGTGGAAGCTCCGTTCCGTGAGGTCGGGCCGGCCGTGGTAGCCGTCGGCGAGTCCGACGCCGCCGAGGTGCAGTTCCCCGGTGACGCCGAGGGGGACGGCGTGCCCGCGCCGGTCCAGCACATGCGCTTCCATGTTGGCGATGGGGCGGCCGATCGGCACGATCCCGCGCCCGTCGTCCCGGCACCGCCACGCGGTCGCGTCGACGGCCGCCTCGGTGGGGCCGTACAGATTGTGCAGCTCGGCGCCGAGCACCGCGAAGAACCGGCTCTGGAGGTCGTACGACAGCGCCTCGCCGCTGCATACGACCCGGGTCAGACCGGTGCACGCGCGGGCCAGCGGCTCCTCCACGAAGGCCTGGAGCATGGACGGGACGAAGTGGACGGTGGTGATCCCCTCGGCCGCGATCAGCCGCGCGAGGTAGGCGGGGTCACGGTGTCCGCCGGGGCGGGCGTGCACCAGCGTCGCACCCGCGAGCAGCGGCCAGAACAGCTCCCACACCGAGACATCGAAGGTGTACGGGGTCTTGTGCAGGACCCGCTCGCCGGGGCGCAGCCCGTACTCCTCCTGCATCCACAGCAGCCGGTTGCGGATCGCCCGGTGCGAGACCACCACGCCCTTCGGCGTCCCGGTCGATCCCGAGGTGAAGATCATGTAGGCGGGGTCCCCCGGCTCGCCGGGCCGCGCGGGTTCTGCGGGCTCGCCGGGCGCCGCTTCCTCGCCGGCGGGTACGGCCCCGGCCCCCGGACACACCGCGGTGACCCCCGGGAGGTCGGCGAACCGGGCCGCGCCCGGCCCCTCGGCGAAGACCACCGCGATCCCGGCGTCCGCCACGATCCGCCGCACGCGAAGGTCGGGGTGATCCGAGTCCAGCGGCACGTAGGCGGCTCCGGCCTTGAGGACCGCGAGGAGCGCCACCGACAGATCGAGCGAGCGCTCCATATGGAGGCCGACGAAGCTCCCCCGGGTCACGCCATGGGCGCGCAGCACACCGGCGAGCCGGTCCGCCCGCTCGTCCAGGGCCCCGTAGCTCAGCTCCTCGTCCCCGTACCGGACGGCCGGGGCGTCGGGCCGCCGCCGCGCCTGCTCCGCGATCAGGGTGTGCAGGAGGTGCGGCCGGTCGTACGTCCGCGCGGTGGCGTTCCAGGCGGCGATCCGCTCGTGCTCGGCGGCCGGCAGCAGGTCCGCGTCCTCGTGGCGCGCCCCGGGGCCGGCGGCCATGGCCGCGAGCACGGCGGCGTAGTGACCGTGGAACGCGGCGATCTGCTCCTCGTCGAACCGCGCGGCGTCGTAGCGCAGCCCGAGGGTGAGGTCCTCCTCGCTGCCGCCGGTGGCGAACTCGGCGCCGAAGGGGAAGTGGGTGGGCGCGCAGCCCTCGGCCTCCAGGACGACGACGTCGGACTGGCCGGCGAGGGTGTCCTCCACGGGGAAGCGGGTGTAGTTGAAGAAGGTCTCGAAGAGTTCCGTTCCGCCGGTGCGCCGCATGATCTCCGGCAGCGGGAAGCGGCGGTACGGCTGGACGCGGATGTCCTGGGCGGCCGTCCGCTCGATCAGCTCCGCCCAGGTGCCGTCGGTCAGACGGGCCCGGAACGGCAGGGTGTTGAGGAAGAGACCGAGCGTCCGGTCGGCGTCGCGTTCCTCGCCACGGCCGTTGTAGACGACACCCGTCACGATGTCGTCGGACCCGCCGAGCAGGCTCATCACCCTGAGGTGGGCGGCGAGCAGGACACAGCGCAGCGGCACCCGGAGCCGGGCGGCGAGGCCGGGCAGGGCGGCGGTCGTCTCGGGGGCGAGCGGGGCGATGTGGAAGCGCGTGTCCGGGCGGGCGGTGCGGAAGGTACGGCCGCCGGGCCGGGTCGGCCGGACCGGGCGCGGAAGGATGGTGAGCGAGGCGTCCGCCAGCTCCGCCGTCCAGAACGCCGCGGTCTCCTCGTCCGCGACCGCCGAGGTCTCCAGGGCCACGAAGTCACCGAAGCGCGCGGCGAGCGGCGTGGTGTCGGGAGCGGGGGCGCCGGTGAGCGCGGCGGAGTGGCGCAGCAGCAGTTCGGCGAAGAGGGAGCGTTCGCTCCATCCGTCGAGGACGGCGTGGTGTTCGGTGACGAACAGCTGGAGCGTGTCCTCGGTGAGGCGCTGGACGTGGAAGCGGATCAGCGGGGCGCGCCGCCAGTCGAAGGGCAGGTCCCGTTCGCGGACGGTCCGCGCCGCGACCGCCGCCTCCCGCTCCCCGGGCGGGAGATCGACCAACTCCTCGAAGGTCACGGGCGGTTCGATATCGCTGTGCACCAACTGGGCGGGGACGGAGAGGGAATGCAGATCGAACGAGGTCCGCAGCACCTCGTGCCGGGCGACGACCTCGGCCACCGCCGTCTTCCATGCCTCGGGGTCCCAGCGGGCTCGGATCCGGTAGGTCGAGGTGTTGTGGTAGACGGCCGCGCCGTCGGCGGACAGGCCGCTGTGGAACAGCATGCCGAGCTGGGTCCGTGTCACCGGGTAGGCGTCGTCGAGGCCGGCGGGCAGCAAGGCCCGGTCCGCGGCGGCGAGCTGTGTGAACGGCTCCCGCCGCGGAGCCGGTTCGGCGCCGAGGGAGGTACGGACGGTCACGACGTCGGCGAGGCGGCGGATCGTCTGGTGCGTCATCAGGTCGGTGAGCCGGAAGTCCAGGCCCTGCTCCCGGGCCAGGGCGAGCAGTCGGATGCTCCGGATCGAGTCGCCGCCCAGGGCGAAGTAGCCGTCGTCGATCCCGGCGCGGCGGCCGAGGACCCGGCCCCACACCTCGGCGAGGGCGCGCTCGACGGCGGTACGGGGCGCGGCGTAGGCCTCGGTCGGGACCCCGGCGGTGTGCGGGGCGGGCAGCCGCGTGTGGTCGACCTTGCCGTTGGCGGTCAGCGGGAAGGCGGGCAGCACGGTGTAGGAGGCGGGCACCATGTGCTCGGGCAGCAGCTCGGCGAGATGGGTACGCAGCGCGTACGCGTCCGGGGTCGCGCCGGGCGCGGCCGCGTAGGCGGCCAGAATCGGGTGGCCCGCCGCGTCGGTGTGCGGCAGGACGACGGAGTCGACGACGTCGGGGTGGGTGCTCAACGCGGCTTCGATGTCCCCGAGTTCGATCCGGAAGCCGCGCAGCTTGACCTGCCGGTCGTGGCGTCCGCAGTACTCCAGGTCGCCGTCGTAGAGGATGCGGACGAGGTCGCCGGTGCGGTACAGAAGCCCGCCCGTGCTCGCGCCCTCTCCCCCACCCGGGTCCGGGTCCGGGTCCGCGAACGGCGGTCGGACGAAGCGCTCCGCCGTGAGCTCCGGGCGGTTCAGATAGCCGTCGGCGAGCCCGGCACCGCCGACGTACAGCTCGCCCGGCACGCCGGTCGGCACCGGCCGCCCCCGGCCGTCCAGGACGTACAGCCGCAGGTCGGGGAGGGGGCGGCCGATGACGCTGCCGCGCCCCTCGTCCAGGTCGCGCAGCGCGATCGGCCGGTAGGTGACGTGCACGGTCGTCTCGGTGATGCCGTACATGTTGACCAGCCGGGGCGTGGTGTCGCCGTGCCGGTCGATCCAGTCCCGCAGCGCGGGCGGGTCCAGGGCCTCGCCGCCGAACACGACCAGCCGCAGGGCGAGCGAGCCGGGCGGCGCGTCCCGGTCGGCCCGCGTGAGCGGATGGAAGGCCGAGGGCGTCTGGTTGAGTACGGTCACCCGTTCGGCGCGCAGCAGCCGGTGGAACGCCTCGGGGTCCCGGCTGGTCTCGTACGGCACCACGACGAGCCGGCCGCCGTGGGCCAGCGCGCCCCAGAGCTCCCACACGGAGAAGTCGAAGGCGTAGGAGTGGAACAGGGTCCACACATCGTCCGGCCCGAAGCCGAACCAGGGGTCGGTGGTGGTGAAGAGACGGGCGATGTTGCGGTGCGGGACGCGGGTGCCCTTGGGGCGGCCCGTCGAGCCCGAGGTGTAGATGACGTACGCGAGGTCGTCGCCGCTCACCGGGACGGCCGGGGCGGTCCCCGGCCGGGCGGCGATCGCGGCGGCGTCGGCGGCCAGGTCGACGACCCGGAGCCCGGCGCCCTCCGTCCACCAGCGGCCCACGCCCGCACCGGTCAGGAGGGTGGTCACCCCGGAGTCCCCGGCCATGAAGCGGAGCCGGTCGGCGGGGTAGGCGGGGTCGAAGGGGACGTAGCATCCTCCGGCCTTGAGGATGCCCAGGACGGCCACGATCAGATCGGCGGTGCGGTGCGTGCTCAGACCCACCAGGTGACCGGGGCCGACGCCGATGTCCGCGAGGTGGTGCGCCAACCGGTTGGCCCGCGCGTCGAGTTCGGCGTACGTGAGGTGGGTCTCGCCGTAGGTCACCGCGATGGCGTCCGGGGTGCGCGCGGCCCAGCGGGCGAACCGCTCGTGGCACGGCTCCGGTTCCGGCGCCTCGCCGGCGTCCGGCGGCGGATCGGCCGGAGCCTGCCGGGCGAGTTCGGCATCGGTGAGCAACCTCAGCGTCGAGACGGGCCGGTCGGGGTCGGCCGCGATGCTCTCCAGGAGGACGCCGTAGTGCTCGGCCAGCAGCCGGACGGTCTCCGCCCCGAACACGTCGGCGCGGTACTCGAAGGAGCACTCCACCCCGTCCGGGGTCTCCGTCGCGTCGAGCAGCAGGGCGAACTTGGCCTGCGACAGGGCAACGGGCAGCCACTCCACGCCGATGCCCGGCAGGCTCCAGGTCAGGTCGTCCGCGCGGTTCATGCCGAACATCACCTGGAAGAGCGGCGGGGCCGGCGCGGCGCGTCCGGGGTCGGGGTCGGGGTCGGGGCCGGCCAGCTCCACGAGCCGCTCGAACGGCAGGTCCTGGTGGTCCTGGGCCTCCAGGACCCGGTCGCGGACCTGCGCCAGACAGGCGCGGAAGGTCGGGTCTCCCGAGAGGTCCGTGCGGAAGACCGTGGTGTTGACGAACAGGCCGGCGGTCTTCTCGAACTCGGCGCGGTTGCGGCCGGCGAGCGGGGTGCCGACGAGGAGGTCGTCGAGCCCGGTGTAGCGGTTGAGGAGCACCTTGAAGGCGGCGAGGAGCCCCATGAAGAGGGTGCCGCCGGAGGCCGCGCACAAGGCGCGCAGCGCCTCCACGGCCCGCGGGGGCGGCCGGAACACATGGCTGCCCGCGGTGCCGGGCGCGGGCGCGTCCCGGCGCGGCGGCCGGGGGGTGGGCAGTTCCAGGAGCGGCGGCCCGCCGGCGAGCCGCTCCCGCCAGTACCGCTCCTGGCGGTGCGCCGCCGCGCTGTCCAGCCACTCGTCCTGCCAGCCGGAGTAGTCCGCGTACTGCATCTCCGGCGGCTCCTGGAGATCCGGCTCGCCCGCGACGCGGCTCGCGTACCCCCGGGACAGCTCGCCGAGGAGGATGCCGGTGGACCAGCCGTCGGTGACGATGTGGTGCGCGTTGACCATCAGCACCGCCGAGGTGGGCGATCTGCGCAGCAGCGCCACCCGGAAGAGCGGCCCGGCGCGCAGGTCGAACGGCCGGTCGCACTCGCGGCGCAGCCACCGCTCGACGGCCTCGTCGTCCCCGGCCGGGCCGCCTGCCGGGGCTGCCGGGCCGGCCAGGTCCGCCACGCCGGCCAGGTCTGCCAGGTCGTCGGACCGCCACTCCAACCGGCCCTCCGGGCTGATCAGTTGGAGCAGCCGGCCGTCGCGTACGGCGAACCGGGTGCGCAGGGTCTCGTGCCGGTCCACCAGCCCTTGGGCGGCCTCCCGCAGCGCCCGCTCGTCGACCGAACCGGTCAGCGTAAAGAAGAGGGGAACGTGATAGGTGGACGCGTCACCCGCCAGCTCGTGGAGGAAGTACATGCGCTGCTGGGCCCGCGAGGCGGGGAAGACGTACAGCTCCTCGCCCGCCGCGGGGTCGCCCTGCGGGCTCGTGGTCGCGGCTTCCGACTGGCTTGCGCTCAACGGGAGTTCCTCTTCTTCTCTCGATCACGACGGCCGGTGCGGCCCCGGCCGCGCTCGGTCGCGGCGGGGCCCGGATTCACCGCGCGGCGCCGTCCGTCGCCTCGACGAGCGAGCGCGGCCGCATGTCGGTCCAGGACTCCTCGACGTACCGCAGGCACGCCGCCCGGTCCGCTTCGCCGAAGACCGATTCCCAGCCGTCGGGGATCGCGGCGAAGGCCGGCCACAGGGAGTGCTGCCCTTCGGAGTTCACGAGGACGTGGAACGTGCCGTCGGCGTCGTCGAGCGGGTGGGACATGGCGGGGATTCCTCTCTGTTGCGCATCGGGTCCGGTGGCGGAGCCGATGCCGGGTTCGGGAAGGCCGGCGCCGGGGCGGGCGCGGGTACGCGCACGGGGCATGGGGCACGGGGGCACGGGCGTGAGCACGGGCCCGCGAACAGACGGCCTCAGCCGCCGAGTCGCTCCAGCAGCTCCCGGACCTCCTCCTCGGTCATGCTGTCGACGCGTTCGGCCAGAAGCCGTTCCACCTCCTCCCCCAGGGCGGTGATCGTGGGCTTGCCGAAGACGTCCTGGAGCCGCAGCTCGACCCCGAAGGCGTGCCGGACCCGGGAGACGAGACGGGTGGCGACCAGGGAGTGGCCGCCGAGGGTGAAGAAGTTGTCGAGCACGCCGACCTTCTCGATGCCGAGGAGGTCGGCCCAGATCCCGGCGAGGCTCTCCTGGACGGGCCCCTCGGGCGCGACGTAGTCCAGTTCGGCGTAGTCCCGCATCCGGTCCGGCTCCGGCAGCGCCCGCCGGTCCACCTTGCCGTTCGGGGTGAGCGGGAAGGCGTCGAGGAGCAGGACGAACGACGGCACCATGTAGCCCGGCAGATAAGCGGCGACATGTCTGCGGGCCGCTTCGGCGGTCAGGCCGGACCCGGCGCCGTCGGGCACCGCGTACGCCACGAGCCGTTTGAGCCCCGAGGCCGTCTCCTGGACGACGGTAAGAGCCTCCTTGACCCCGGGATGGCGGGCGAGCACGGCCTCGATCTCGCCGAGTTCGACACGCATGCCGCGGATCTTGACCTGGTGGTCGAAGCGCCCGACGAACATCAGGGTGCCGTCCGGGCGGCGGTAACCCCGGTCGCCCGTGCGGTACATGCGCGCGCCGGGCACATGCGGGCTCGGCACGAACGCCGTCGCCGTCCTCGCCGGGTCGCCGAGGTAGCCCCGGGCGAGCCCGACCCCGCTGATGTGGAGGTCGCCGACGACGCCCACCGGCACATCCTGGTGGAGCGCGTCGAGCACATGGATCCGGTTGTTGTCGAAGGGCAGGCCCACGCTGACCGCGCCGGCCGTGTCGACGTCGGCGGCCGTACAGGTGTGCGTGGTGGAGTCGATGGACACCTCCGTGGCGCCCCAGGTGTTGTGCAGGGCGCCCGGCAGGACCTCGTGGTGGCGGCGCACCAGCTCGCCCGGGAGCGCCTCGCCGCTCGACACGGTGGTTCGCAGCGCACTCAGCAACTCCCGTACACCAGAGTCGACATGATCGACGATCATCGCCAGCATGCTGGGGACGACCTGGAGATGGACGGTTCGGCTGCGGACGGCGGCGTCGAGGATCTCCCGGGGATCGCGGTGCAGCCCGGGGTCGATCAGGGCGATCCGGCCGCCCGTCGTCAGCGGCCAGAAGAGTTCGAGCGCCGAGTCGTCGAAGCTCAGGGTGGTCTTGTGCAGCACGGTCTCGCCGGGGCGCAGTCCGTGCAGCCGTTGCATGGACGCCATCCGGTTGACCCAGCCGCGGTGGGTGTTGGCCACCCCCTTGGGGCGGCCGGTCGAACCCGAGGTGTAGTAGACGGACACCAGGTCGTCGGGGTGGACGGGGGCTTCTGGAGGAGTCGTGTCGTACGCCGCGATCGTCTCCCGGTCCGTGTCCAGGAAGACGGTGTACGGGACCCGGGGCGCGCGCTCGCGGTGCCGTTCGAGGGTCAGGCACCAGCGGGAGCGGGCGTCCTCGGCGAGGGTGTCGAGCCGGCCCTGCGGCGCCTCGGGGTCGAGGGGAAGGTAGGCGGCGCCCGCCTTGAGGATGCCGAGGAGCCCGGCGATCATCTCGGCCGAGCGGTCCATGCAGATGCCCACGACCCGGTCGGCGCCCGCCCCGGCGGCCCGCAGACGGCGGGCCACCTGGTTCGCCCAGGCGTCGAGCGCGCGGTAGGTCAGATGCTCGTGGCCGTGGACGACGGCCACGGCGTCCGGGCAGGAGGCCGCGCGCTCCTCGATGAGCTCGTGCAGGCAGCGGCCGTCGGGAAAGGGCCGGTCGGTGGCGTTCCAGCCGTCCAGCCGGAGCCGCTCGTCCGGTCCCACCATGCCGTACGCGGCGAGCGCGCGCCGCGGGTCGTCGAGCACGCCGTCCAGGAGGGTGCGGTAGACGGTGAAGAACCGCTGCGCCGTGTCCGCCGTGAACAGGTCGGTGTTGTACTCGAGTTCGCATTCGAGGACGCCGCCGGGCGCCTGGGCCATGAACAAGGTCGCCTCGAACCGCGCGGACCCGTTGGGCACGGGGAAGAAGGCGATGTCCAGGCCCTCCAAAGCGAGCCTGCGGTCGAAGTGGTTCTGGAACGCGAACACCACCTGTGCCAGCGGCTGGTGCCCCGTCCGGCCGCCGCCGGCCAGTGCGTTCACGATGCGGTCGAAGGGCACCTGCTCGTGCTCGACGGCTCGGCGCACGGTCGCCTCGACGCGCGCCGCGTAGGAGGCGAACGTCTCCCGCCCGTCGTAAGTGGAGCGGATCGGGAGGGTGTTGACGAAGAAGCCGATCACGTGTTCCACGTCCGGGTGGCGGCGGTTGGCCACGGGGGTGCCCACCACGAGGTCGGTCTCGCCCGTCCAGCGGTGCATCAGCAGGGTGAAGACGGCCAGCGTGAGGGAGTACGTGGAGACCCCGCACGCGCGCGCCACTTCGGCGATCCGGGCGGTGGCGGTGGCGTCGATCTCGCCGAGGAGGGCGTCGCCGAGCGTGCGGGCGCCGCTGCCGCGCGGGGTGTCGGTGCGCAGCGCGGGCGCGAGCGGCACGCCGCGCAGCTCCTCCTCCCAGAATCGCAGCCCGCTCGCCGGCTCCTCGGCGGCGGTGCGCCGCTCCCACTGGGCGTAGTCGGCGAACCTGACCTTCGGGGGGACGGCGATCGGCGCACCGGTGGCGCCGATCGCCCGCCGGTAGCCGTCGCTCACCTCGCCGAGGAAAAGACTGTGGGACCAGCCGTCGGTGGCGATGTGGTGCAGGGTGAAAAGCAGGGCCCAGGAGTCGTCGCCGATGCGAAAGGCGTGGGCGCGCACCAGGGGGTCGGCGGTGAGGTCGAAGGGGATCCGGATCTCGGCGCGCAGGAAGTCGCGCAGCCACGCGTCGCCGCCCCGCTCACAGTCCGCGCTGATGTCCCGTACGTCCAGGGGGATTTCGAGGTGGTCGCGGACGACGAGCACGGGGTCCTCGCCGTCCAGGACGAACGCCGTGCGCAGCGCGTCGTGGCGGTCGGCGACCGCCTGTACGGCCGTCCGCAGCGCCTCGGTGTCGAGCGGTCCCCGGACGCGGTAGACGAGCGGCTCGTTGTACGCGGGGTCGTCCGGGTCGAGCTGGTGCAGGAACCAGAGGCGTTCTTGGGCATGGGAGAGCCGGACGGGGCGCCCCGGCTCGGCCGGCGGGATGGGCCGGGGTCCGGCCGCCCGCGCCGGCTCGTCGCCGGCTTCGGTGACACGCGCGGCGAGCGCGGTCGCGGTCCGACCCTCGTACAGCCAGGGCAGCGGGACATGCCGGCCGAACTCGACGCGTACCCGCATGATGAGACGCGCGGCGAGCAGGGAGTCGCCGTGCTCGAAGAAGTCGGCGCCGGCGTCCAGTTCCGGCCTGCCGAGGACCTCTCGGAAGAGGGTCGTCATCCGCGCCCGTACGGCGCCGGCGGTCGTGCTGCTCACATCATCTCCTGTCGGTCCTGGAGCTTGTCGATGTGCTCGCTGTGCCAGTGGCCTGCGCCATGCGCCCTGCGCCGGACGTACGCGGACGCCGCCGGCCGGGGTGTCACACCGCCCGGAGGCGCCCGGTCCCCGTCCGCGTGGCCAGGTCGACGTCCGCCACGCAGCGCGCGGGGACGCGATCGAGCGTCAGGGTGCCCTCGATGTGCAGCCGGCCCGTGCCCGCCGCGAAGTCGGCGGTGTCCAGGACGGTGCGGTCCGCGTCGACGGCGATGTCGAGCACGGTGCCGCCCCGGGTGCCGGTGAAGGCCAGCGGCACCGAGCGCAGCCGGGTCAGGCGCGTGTGCAGCTCGGCGGGGCCGAGGCCGGCGTCGAGCACGACCGGGCTCTCCCTCTCGCTCAGCCGGTTCATCAGTTCACTCACGTGGATCCACTCCATCGAAGGCTCGCAGGACTCGGAGGACTCGGAGGACTCGGAGGACGGGTCGGGTACCGGGGCGCTCACTCACCGACTGCCGGTGAGCCGTCTCCCAGCTCGGCGAGCCGCTTGCGGTCGACCTTCCCGTTGCGTGTCAGCGGCAGGGCGTCCATCGGCACCAGCCGTTTGGGCACCATGTACGAGGGCAGCCGGGTGGCGAGTTCCTTCCGGGCGCTCTCCGCGTCGAAGTCCGCCGCGCACTCGACGAAGCCGACGAGCCGGTCCGCGCCCACCGTGCGGACCGGGAGCACGGCGGAGCGCCGTACCCCGGACACCGCGTCCAAAGCAGCCTCGATCTCGGCGGGTTCGATCCGGTAGCCGCTGATCTTCAGCTGGTCGTCCACCCGGCCGAGGAAGACCAGGCGGCCGTCCGGCGCGATCCGGCCGAGGTCGCCCGTGCGGTACATCCGCGCCCCGGGCACCCCGGCGAACGGGTCGGGCAGGAAGGCCCGGGCCGTGTGCGCGGGATCGCCGGCGTAGCCGCGTCCGACACCCGGACCGCCCAGATATATCTCCCCCGTCAGACCGGGCGCCAGCAGCCGCCGGTCCGGCGAGAGGACGTACACCGTGCCGGACCCGGCGGGACGGCCCAGGCACACCCGCTCGTCCCGGTGGACGTCCGCCTCGACCGAGCCGATGGAGCACTCGGTGGCGCCGTAGACACTCAGGGTGCTCACCCCGGAGGCGCGCAGGGCCCGCCACAGCTCCTGGCCGGGTTTCTCCCCGCCGAAGACCACGAGCTTCACCGGCGTGTGGAGCAGGCCGAATTCGACGAGGAGGGACAGCTGGGACGGCGCGCAGTCCACGACGTCGAGTTCGGTGCCGGGGGTCCGGAACAGGAAGCTGCCCGGGTCGCGGCGCTGCGTCTCGTCGAAGAGCACCAGCCGGTGGCCGAGGGCGATCGTGGGCAGGAACTGGTCGATGAACGAGTCGAAGGTGACCGGCGCGGCACCGCCCACCCGCAGCCCCGTGCCGTCGGGGCTCACCCGCCGGTAGACGGGCGCCAGTTGGGTGCGGATGTGCTCGGCCAGGCCTCGGTGGTCGATGAGGACGCCCTTGGGGTTGCCCGTGGAGCCCGAGGTGAAGACCGCGTAGGCCAGTTGTCCGGGCAGCGGGCGCGGGTACGGTACGGGCTCCGCCGGCGCGGGCTCGCCGGACGTGTCTCCGGTCACCGGGAGGACGGGCGGGCCGAGACGCTCGGCGATGCCGGTGTGCGGGGCGTCGGCGACGACCAGGCGCACCCCGGCCAGGGCGAACTTCTCGGCCGTCCGCGGCGCGGGCTCGTCCGGGTCGATCAGGAGGAAGGCGGCACCCGCCGCCCAGATCCCGAGCACGGCCGTCATCAGATCGCCGGTCCGCCCGCACACGACGGCCACGGTGGTCTCGGCGCCCGCGCCGTGCGCGCGCAGCCGGGCCGCGAGGGAGCGGGCCCGCGCGTCCAGGGCGGCGAAGGTCAGCTCGCCGTCCGGGGCCTCGACGGCGACGGCGTCGGGCCACCGGCGGACCACCGACGCGAACATCTCCTGGACGGAGACGAACTCCTCGGCCTCGGTCTCGCCCCCTCGGCACAGGCCGGCCAGCAGGGCGTCGCGGGTGCCCGCGGACATCAGCGCGTCCGATGGCTTCCCGGGATGCGTGCCGAGGGTCGCCGCGAGGGGGACCAGGCCGCTCGCGGCGGCGATCAGATCACCGACCAGCGGCTCCTGTTCGACCGCGAGCCGGGCCAACGCCCGGTCCAGGCAGGCGAGTACGGTCTCGGCCTCGTCCGGGGACAGAGCTTCCGGTGCCGCGCGCAGGGCGAGGCGCAGTGCGGCACCGGCCTCAGCCCCGACGTGCAGCACCACACCATCGGGCCCGGCACTCAAATCGTCATCGGTACCGAAGTCGACGGTGCTGTCGAACAGTTCGTCTCCGTTGTCGCCGACGATCCAGCGCCGGATGTCATCCGGTTCGACGCCACGGTGCGCCGACGCGTCCCGCCGCTGGTCCGCGATTGCGCGCAGCCAGCCGGAGACCGCGCGCCCGCCGTCGATCCGTACCCGCATCGGCACGGCTCCGGCGCCTGCGGCGGCATGGCCGTAGATCACGTCCGCGCGCCCCGACCACAAAGCGAGCACCGCGCTCCAGGCGCCGCCGACCAGGGCGTCCAGGCCGATACCCCAGCGCCGCGCGGCGGCCGTGAGCAGCGCGGTCCGGTCGGCGCCGACGGTCAGCCCGTACGAGGTACGCGGGCCCGGCGCGCCGACGGGCCCGGACGGCGGCCGGGTCGGGAACACCCGCTCCAGGGTGTCGACACCCGCGAAGACACCTCGCCAGTACCGCTCCGCACCGCCGCCGGGGCCGTCCCGACCGTCAACGGCTGACGTCATGGCCGCCCACTCCTTCCCTTTCACGTGTGTCCCAGTCCTTCAGCGCCTCGTGGAGCGCCGTCAGGCCGCGCCGCATCCGCTCGGCGGGTATGCCCGTGGGGAAGCGGATGTGGCCGGGGGACACCGGGGCGTAGTTGGAGGAGGTGGTCAGGACCAGGTGGTGTCGGTCCAGGGCGAAGTCGGCGAAGAGTTCGATGTCGGGGACCTTCAGGTCGAGCCAGAGCTGGGTGCCGCCGGGCGGCAGGGCCTGCGGGGCCCTCAGCCTGTCGGCGTGGGCGAGATACGCGGCCCGGCCCGCCCGGACCCCGTCGACCAACTCGGTGTTGCCGCGCTCGATCGCGGCCACGGCGTCGAGCTGGGCGCGTCCGTTGACGGCCACCGCCTCCCATTCCAGGCGGGGCACGAGCCGGTCGATGGTCTCGGTGGCCGCGACGACCCAGCCGATCCGGTCGCCGGGGCGCCCGTAGTTCTTCGACACCGAGTTGACGATCGTGCAGCCGGGTTCCCGGACGGCCAGGTCCACCGGGGTGGGACAGCGGTCGGGGCGGAAGTCGAAGGAGTCGTACACGGCGTCGTACAGAACATGGACACCCGGCCGCGCGGCGAGTTCGCGCAGCACATCCAGGAAGGCGGGCCGCAGCACCTCGCCGGTCGGGTTGTGCGGCAGGTTCACATAGACGACGACCGGCTCGTCGCACTCGGCGAGCAGCGGTGCGAGGCCGCCCGAAGTACCGCTCAGCGAAAGGGCCTTGGAGCGGATTCCGGCGGCCCGCATGCTGTCGCGGACGCCACAGAAAATGGGGGTGGTGTGCACGGCCTTGCGGTAGCCGCGGGCGGCGAGGTCACGCAGCACCAGGCCGATCGCGTGCATGCCGCCCGCGGTGACCAGGATGTTCGACGCGTCGGCGAGGCGGCTCGCGGAGACCTCGTACTCCCGCTTGACCAGCGCTTCCGTCAGTCGCGGGTGACCCTGCGAGGGAGCGTAGGAGAACGGGGCGCCGGCGTGGGCGGCGTGCGGCGCCCCGGCGACCGGGAGGGCGGCCCGCTCGGGCCCCCCGGACCCCCCAGACCTCTCGGGCCACTCGGGGACGTTCTCGACGAGGATCAGCCAGTCCTCGCCCGGGCGGGACTGGGCGATGTTCAGGCGGCGTTGCAACGCCGACAGTTCCGGAGCCGTCACCTGGATGTCCTTTCCGTCCCCAAGGGCGTGCGCGGGTCGGACGCGGTCGGCTGGCCGGCGGTGGCGGCGATCCCGGCGGTGTCGGCGGTGTCGGCGGTCCCGGAGAGCCATGGCCCCGGACCGGTGCCGTGCCCCCTCCGGGGCGCCATGCGCGCCGTCACCGCTCGTGGTCCTCGTACACGAAGCGGATCTCCCGCTCGGCGGCGTCGAGGATCCGTTCGACCTCGTCGGGCCGCTCGGCCGTGGCGATGATGTAGCCGAGCCGGCCGTAGGCGTCCTCGGCGGGGCGTACGTCGGCGCCCGGCCGTACGGTGACCGTCACGCGGTCCACTCCGGCGAGCTCGGCGGCCCGGTCGGCGCCCTCCACGGCGGCGAGCCGGCCGGCCCGTTCGGCGATCAGGAAGCGGATACCGCCCTGCCGGGTGAACTCCCCAGCCAAGTCGGGTGGTTCACCTGTCGCGGCCCGGACTTGCTGTTCCAGCAGCGCCGTTCCGGTGGCCAGACGGATCACCTCCGGGATCATGCCGCCGGCGAGCCGGGGATTGATCTCGATGATCACGGGGCCGTCCTCGACCAGCCGGACCTCCGTGTGCGTGGGGCCGAAGAGCACACCGGCGGCCGACAGCGCCGCCCGTACGATGCGCGTCAGCTCCTCGGCCACGGGCCCGGGCAGCGGCGCGGGGAAGAGATGCTGGCGCTCGACGAAGTACGGGGTGCCCGTGACCGTCTTGGCGGTGATGCCGACCAGGTGGTGGTGGCCCTCCACGCCGAACATCTCGACGCTGTACTCGGGCCCGTCGGCGAACTCCTCGACCAGGGCCGTGCCGGCCGTCGGCAGTCCGCGGCCGTTGACGGTACGGGAGAGGATCCGGGCGACGTGCGCGCCGACCTGGTCCGGGCCGGTGCAGCGCAGCACGTCGGTGGAGCCGGAGTCGTCGGAGGGCTTCACGACGCACGGCAGACCGATCTTGGCCGCGGCGGTCACCCCGGCCTCGGCGTCGCGCACCACCGCGAACCGGGGCTGGCGCACCCCGGCCCGGGCCAGGGTCTCGCGCAGCCTCGCCTTGTCCCGGCAGGTGCGCATGGCCTCGGCCGGGTTGCCGGGAAGGCCCAGCCAGGTGGAGAGTTCGGCCACCGCGGGCACGTAGAAGTCGCTGGTCGTGGTGACACCGGCGAGGTCCGGCGCCCGGAAGCGCTGCCGCACCGCGGCCCGCAGCGCGGGCAGGGAGGCGGTGTCGCAGACGACCACTTCGGCGCCCGTGTCGTCGAGGCCGGGGTAGCGGGTGGCGTCGTCGGTGAGGAGGACCGGCTCGAAGCCCAGTCCGCGGGCGAGGCGCAGGGCCTGCATGCCCGTGCCGGTCGTGTTGGACTCGACGAAGAGCAGCTTCCGGCGCACCGGTCGGACCTCCCGGAGGGACGCGTAGGCCCAGGAGCGCACCTCGGTACCGTAGACGACCTCGCGCGGCCGCTCGGCGCGCTCCAGCTCCATGAGCCGGTGCCGCTCCCAGTGGGCGGGGCTGTAGACGGTGTCAAAGTAGCGGTCGCCCCGGTCCGGGAAAATGCCCACGACGCGCCGGCCGGGCTCGACGGTGCGGGCCAGGTGGCGCAGCACCTGATACACGGAGCCCGAGGTGTTGCCCGCGAAGATCTGCTGCTCGCGGGCGAGTTCGCGGGTGGCCGCGAAGGCCTCGTGGTCGTTGAGCCAGTGCACCTCGTCCAGGACCGAGAGATCGAGATTGTCCGGCTGGAGGCTGTTGCCGAGGCCGCTCTGCAACCGCTCCGGCCGGTCGGGCTGGCCGAACAGGGCGCTGCCGACGCAGTCCACGCCGACGACGTACAGGTCCGGGCTGAGGCGGCGCAGGGCCCGGGTCGTGCCGCACAGCGATCCACCGCTGCCCACGGAGCCGACGAGGACGTCGACGCTGCCGAGGTCGGCGACGAGTTCGCGGGCGAGCGCCCGGTAGGCCCCGGGGTTGTCCGGGTTGCTGTACTGCCTCGGCCAGTAGGCGCCGGGCAGCTCGGCGCGCAGCCGCTCCAGGCGTTCGAGGCGGGCGCTCTGCCAGCCGTGGCTGGACATCCGCGCGACGACATGGACCTCACAGCCGAGGGCGCGCAGTTTGGCAAGGGTGAGAGGGTCGATCCGCGGGTCGGTGACGATGTGCACCGGGTGTCCGAGGGAGCGGCCGACCAGGGCGATGCCGAGGGCCATCGTGCCCGAGGAGCTCTCGATCACCGGGGCCCCGGGCTTCAGTAAGCCGAGGCGCCTGGCCTCCAGGAGCATGTGCCGGGCCACCCGGTCCTTCATCGCGAAGGGGTTGTACATCTCCAGCTTGGCGCACACCTCGACGCCTTCGGCCGCGTCGAGCCGGAGCCGGACCAGGGGCGTCGCTCCGATGGAGTCGTGCAGGGAGTCAAAGAACATCGCCGTTCCCCTCGTTGGCGTCGCGCGGCGCGGCCGGGCCGGGCGCGTGGTGGTAGAGGGACGAGGGCCCGCCGAGCGTGGCGTACCGGGCTTGCAAGCAGGCGGTCTTGCGGTCGAGTTCGGGGTCGTCGGCGGCGAGGAGGACGCCGAGGACGGTTCCGCTGTGCGCGGCGACGACGCCGAGCGCGCCGGTCTCCGCGCGGGCCGCGAGGAGCGGCGCGAGCGCGGCGCGGGGGCGCCGCCGGGCGTGCAGCACGGCGCTTCGGGTGGCGACGGCACCTGCCTCCCGGAGGTCACCGGCGGCGACGGCGGTGGTCAACCGGTCGAGCAGGAGGGCGTATTCGGCGCGGGCCCGGGCGTCGACCGGGGCGGGTCGGCGGTTGTAGGCGACGGTGTCGACCTGGCCGCCCTCGTCGTAGCCGACGATCACGAGCGGGGGCAGCCGGCCGAGGCGGCTGTGCAGGCGTACCTCGCGGTGCAGGAAGGCGACGATCTCCTCGTACATGACCCCGTCGGAGGGTTCCACCTCGCGTAACAGGGATTCGACGGCGGTGGCCGGCAGGGTGATTCCGAAGGCGTCGGCGACGGCTCGGACCGTGGCGACCAGGTCGGCGGAGGAACTGGCCAGGCCCTTGCCCTCGGGCAGTTCGCCGGCGAGTGTCAGCTCGCCGCCGCCCGGCCGTCCGAGCGCTTCGAGGGCCAGTGCGGCGACCTGTGCCGACTTGCTCTTGCGCGGGGCGTGCACCGTGATGCCGGTGGCGTCGTCCGCGTAGCGGAAGGTCGCGGTGGAGCCCATGGTGATGGGCAGCGTCACCAGGAAGTGCCGCCCGTCCGGGAGGACGCCCTGGAGGAGTTCGCCGAAGGTCCCCGGGGCCGCGCCGCTGCCGACCGCCCAGGCGCCCGGTCGGCCGGCGGTCGCCGCCGGCCGGGCCCTGGGTACAGGGACGCGTACCATCCTCTGATCCACTGTGCTCCCCCGCGTGCGTTCATTTCGTGTCGGCTCCCGCACCGAGTGCGTGGTCCGTGTCGTCCAGCGCCTGCCGTACGACCGCCGCGCGCCGCTCCCAGGCGGCGGCCAGCTCCTTCCCCTCCCGCTTCTGTACGGCCAGCGCGACCCGCACCTCGTCGGGGGCAGCGGATCCGGCGGACCGCATCCGGGGCAGCGCGCGCCGTACGTCGAACGCGTCGGCGAGCAGTCCTGCGGCGTCCTCGACGGTGTGCCCGTGCTCGGCGGCCAGGGCCACGAGGACGTCCGGCGCCGCGTCCTTGGGCGCCCGTCCGGCGCGTACTCCCGCGAGGACGTAGCCGCCGGCGACGACCTGTGCCGTGCGCCAGGGGACGCCGTGGCGTAGGGTCAGCCGGTTGGCCAGGGTGAACCCGCCGAAGTACTCCTGTTCGCAGGCTTCGAGAAGCCGGTCCTCGCGCAGGACGAGGCCCTCCAGGACCACGGTGAGCAGGCGCAGTACGTCCCGGCAGGTGTCGAAGGCGGCGGCGACATGGGTGCCGGCCTCCTTCGAGACCTCCACGAGATTGCTGTACGGCGTATTGCGCTGACCGAGCGTCACATCGACATGGAAGGCGGCCAGATGGGCGGTCTTGCCGCGGATGCGTTCCAGGATCGGGAAGTTCTTCTTCTGCGGCATGGCCGCGGAGATCCCGGAGAGCGCGTCCGGCAGATCGAGAAATCCGTGCTCGCTGCCGGCCCACATCAGCAGGTCGGTACAGAACCGGCTCAAGGTGCCGCCGAGCAGCCCGAGTTCGGCCGTGGCCTCGGCGGCCCACTCCCGGGAGGCGACCGCGTTGAGCGCCAGCGGTTCGGCGCGGTCGAAGCCGAGGAGTCCGGCCAGCCGGTCGCGGTCCCAGGGCAGTTCCTGTCCCGACATGGCTCCGGCGCCGAGCGGACAGGCGTCGATCAGGTCGTACGTCTGGAGCATGCGCCGGGAGCGGCGCAGCAGCCGGTCGCCGAGGGCGGCGAAGTAGTGGCCCGCGCTGATGATCTGGGCAGACTGGAAGTGCGTGTAGCCCGGCATCAGTACGTCGGCGGTCCGGCCGGCGAGCCGCCGGGCCGCGTCCGCGAGACGGTGCATTTCCCCCGCCGTCTCCTGGAGTCGCCGCTTGGCGGACATCAGCTGGGCGCAGGCCTGGAGGTCGTTGCGGCTGCGGTCGGCGTGCCACACGGGGACGGGCTCGGTGAGGCGTTCGGTGACGCTGCGCTCGATCGCCAGGGCGATGTCGGAGAGGCTTTGCGACCGCTTCTCCTCGACGCCCTCGGGTGTCACCCCGTCCAGGAGGCGGCCGAGAGTGTGTGCCTCCCGCTCCCCGATCAGCTCCATGCGCAGGTACTCGGCCACGAGGGCCTTCTCGATCGCGAGGTACCAGGGCAGCAGGTGCTCGGCCTCGTAGCGGAACTGCGGATCGAGGACCAGCTCCCTGACCAGGGCACTCGGGTCCTCGGTGACCCGGCCGCTCAGCCGCTCGCTCATGACGTGGGCTCCGTTTCGGTTGTCGCCCCGGCCGCTGCCCCGGTCTCCGTCTCGCTGCCCGTCCCGCCGTCCGCCCCGCTGTTCGTCCTCCTGTCCGTCCCACTGTCCGCCCCGATCTGCTCCGGGACGCGCTCGACGCTGCGGACGTGGGTGCACAGGAGGATCAGGGGCGCGATCAGCGTGCCCAGGGAGGCGAGGATCAGCGCGGGCAGGGTGCCGACCGCGGTGCCGAGCAGTCCGCCGAGGATGGCGCCGACGGGCATGACGCCCATGACGACCATGCGGTTGGTCGCGTTCATCCGGCCCTGCATCGCGTCCGGCGTGATGGCCGCGCGGCAGCTGCGCTGGTTGATGTTGTAGACGACGATCATCGCCGCGTCGAGCGTGTACATCGCGACCATCAGCACCACCGCCGGGACTGCGGGGACCAGGGTGGCCAGCGGTGTCAGCAGGGAGGCGACGCCGGTCAGGGCGGCCGTGACGACGAGCAGCCGGCCGAGCGGCAGCACCCGGCTCATCGGCGCCGCGATCACCGCGCCGACGAGCGCTCCGGCCCCCGACGCGGCCAGGATGAGGCCCACGCTGAACGGCGGGATGTCGAGGGTACGGGTGACGAAGACGAGTGCGACGGGCTCGGCGATCGCCATGAAGAAGTTGATGACGAGCGTGGTCAGGACCAGGGTCCGCACCGTGGCGTGGCCGGTGACGAACGCGACGCCGTCGGCCATGTCGCGCCATAGGGTCTGCCCCGGCTCCCCGGCCGCCTCCCCCTCCTCGTCGCCCTCACCGTCCGCATCGGCCTCGCCGCCCGCGCCGGCTTTCCGCTCGTCGCGGATCAGTGCTGTGAAGAACGCCGACAGGGCGAAGAGCACGGTATTGATCATCATCGAGACCGGCCCGGCGAGCAGCTGGAAGACGCCGCCGCCGAGCGCGCTGCCGGCGATGCTCGCCGAGGAAGCGCTCAGCTCCAGCTTGCTGTTGCCCTCGATCAGATCGTCCCGCTCGACGAGCGCGGGCAGGATCGACGCGCTGCCCACGTCGGCGACGACGCTGAAAGACCCGACGAGCAGCGCCACGACCAGCAGGGTCGGCACGCTCAGGATGTCGAGCCCCCAGGCCACCGGGATGGCGAGGAGGAGCAGTGCGCGGGCCAGGTCGCAGAACACGATGATGGAGCGCTTCGGTTTCCGGTCGAGCCATACGCCGGCGAAGAGACTGACCCCGAGGTAGGGAACGTAGCCCGCCGCCGAAAGCAGGCCCATCTCGAATAAGGAGGCATCGAGGGAAACGGAGGCGAGCAAGGGGAAGAGAACCGCCACCATATGCGCCGCGAACATGGAGGCCGTCTGCCCGAGCCAGAGATTCCGGAAATCCCGGTGGCGCCACAACCCAGCTGGCATTCGTTTCGCCTTTTCCTCTCCGGAACTACCGGGCACGTACCAGGAATCCCAGCTCAAGGCCGGTCGAGTCGACTTCGGGCGCGGTCGTCATACAGGCGATGACGTCCCCGCCGGCTTCTTCGACGAGCTGCTCCCAGAAGGCCCGCGTCTCCAGACGCTGTTCGGTGATCTGGTGCAGGAAGTAGTAGGGGTTGTAATAGGCGTTGCCCAGTCCGTGCCGGGTGACGGCCGGATCGAGCGGCCGGTGGTCGACCTCGACGATCGCCAGGTGCGCGCCCGGCGCGTGGGCGAGGGCGGTGCGCACGACCTCGACGGTGGCGTCGCGCCCCCGCTGCTCCAGGATCTCCTGGAGGGAGAAGGCGGTGACGAAGCACGGGGCGCCGGCCCGCGCGGGTTCGGCCTTGGCCATGTAGTCCTCGGCGGTCGCGTTCACGAAGGCGACCTGTTCCGCCATGCCGCGCTCGGCCGCCGCGCGGCGGGCGTTGTCGATGCTGCCGGGGGTGGGGTCCACGCCGACGCCCGGGCTGCCGCCCTCGCACAAGTCGAGCAGGAAGGTCCCGTCGCCGCAGCCCAGGTCGACCAGGGCGCCGGGCGGTTCGGGCAGGCACGCGATCATCCGCTTGACCAGCGGGACGGCGTCGTGGCGGCTCATCCCGCAGCTGCCGAGGCCGACCATCGTGCCGTCGCGCGAAGCGAAACGCCCGCGGTCGGCCATCACCTCGGGCAGTTCCCGCAGGGTGGCCCCATAGCCGCCGATGAGGAGTTCGTACCAGGGGCGGAAGGCGAGGAACTCCCGGCCCTTCGCCGTGATGGCGGGCATGCCCTCGGAGTCGGTGACGATGCCCTCGCCCTCCAGGTAGCGCAGCAGGCCGGTGAGTCGCTCGGGGTGGAGACCGAGTTCCTCGGCCAGTTCGCCGGTGGCGGCCGGCGAGGACCGGCTCAGCCGGTCGAGCAGTCCGCTGGTCATCGCGAACTCGACGCACTGGGCGAGAAAGAAACCCCTGATGGGCTGGATCGCGGAGATCAGGCGCTGCTCGAAATCCAATTGCATGGCCTCTTCGCTCTCGTCGTCGCTGTCGGCTGCTGCAACCCGTGTCCTGGCTGGTGCGGTCCGCGCCGACGGAACGGCTACGACGGAGGGCCCCACTCGAATCCCCGGTACCTGGACTGTAACGGGAGTCTCGGCGAGGAATCCAGGCTTGACTTGATCTGCCCGTTTCTGTATTGGCGCGCGATCTCCCCATGCGACAGCGGGAGCCGAGTGGGTCGCGCACACAAATTCGTTTACCGGACAATGAAGAGAAGAAGGATGATGAGATGGCTTTTCAAATCATCGCACCGGAGATTTCGTCGAATTCATATTCGTGCCCCGCGCGGATCCTCGGGGGCGGACCCGCAGGGCCGTTCGAGTGCCACCGGGCCCAGTGTCCGATCCGTACAAGACGGCGAGGCCCTGGGGCTTCTAGCGTGCGGCCATGGACACGAACGACAGCCCCGCGAACCCCGCCCCGGGCACCACCGCGCGCACGGACCGACCCGCTCCGTGCCTTGACGCCATCGGCCTGGTCACCGCCGACATGGCCGCCTCCCTCGCCTTCTACCGGCTGCTCGGCCTGGACGTCCCGCCCGGCGCCGAGGCCGACCCGCATGTGGAAGTCACCCTGCCCGGCGGCGCGCGGGTGCTGTGGGACACCGAGGACACGGTCCGCTCCTACGACCCGGGCTGGACCCGGCCCGCGGGCGGCGACCGGGTCGCGCTCGCCTTCCGCTGCGCCGACCCGGCCCAGGTGGACACGGTCTACGAGACGCTGACGGCGGCCGGGCACCAGGGGCGGCTGAAGCCCTGGGACGCGGTGTGGGGCCAGCGGTACGCGGTGGTGCTCGACCCGGACGGCGCGGCGGTGTCGCTCTACGCGGACCGCTGACCGGTGGTGTAACCCGTCAGGGTCATCCCCGTCAGGGCCCGCATCTCACGGGCCAGATGGGCCTGGTCCACACAGCCCGCGCGGTGCGCCGCCACCGCGTACGGCGTGCCCGCCGCCACCAGGTCGAGCGCGCGGCGCAGCCGCAGGATCCGGGCCAGGGTCTTCGGGCCGTAGCCGAACGCGGCCAGTGAGCGCCGGTGGAGCCGCCGTACGCCGAGACCGGTCTCGGCTGCGGCGGCCCCGACCGTCCCGCCCGCCCGGAGCCGGGCGACCACGGCCCGCAGCAGCGGGTCCGGCGGCGGGGCGGCGGCGGCCCGGCCGAGGACCAGCCGTTCGAGCGCGGCGGCGCGGTCGGCCGCGCCGGTGATGTCGTCTGCGAGCCGGCGGGCCGTCCGGGCGCCCCACAGATCGGCCAGATCCACCCGGCGGTCGCGCAGCGCGCTCGCCTCGGTGCCGAGCACCCCCGGCGCCTCCCCGGGCGCGAAGCGCACGCCCGCGTACGCGGCGGCGGGGTCCTTGACGGCGTACGCCTGGGTATCGGGACCGGCGACGAGCAGCCGCCCGTCGGCCCAGATCAGGTCCATGCACCCGTCGGGCAGTACGGGGCGTATCTCCGGACCAGGAGTGGCGGGGCCCCCGGAAGGATCGGAGGGATCGGAGGGATCGGGGGGAACGGGGGGAACGGGGGGAACGGGGGGAACGGGGGTGACGGCGTCACCGGCCGGGCCGAGGACACGGGTCCAGACGACCGCGCCGTCGAGCAGCGAGGGACGCTCCTCGTACACCTGACCGCCCCCTGCCGTCCGTACCCGAGTCCTCGTCGTGCGCCGGGCGCCCCGTGCCCGCCCGACCGCCGGCATCCGCCCGGCGTCCACGCCCCACGCCCGCGCGCACCACCCGCGCGCACCGCCTCCGCGCGCCGTGTCAGTCCTTGTCGCGCCCCGCGTGCAGCCGCGACCGCACATCGTCCGGCGGCAGGAACTTCGACCACCGCTCCGGGAACTCCGAGGGCATGTCGGGATCGTCCTCGTCCACGTCGTCCTCCTCCGCACGGAGCCGGGCGACCAGATCGGCGGCCTGGGCGGCGCGCACCCGGTCGTTGGCCTCGCGGGCGGCGGCCGTGGCGACGGACGGCCACACCCGGTCGATGGCCGCGTTGACGGCGGCGCCGACGAGGACGGCGAAGGCGGACACGCCGATCCACAGCAGCACGGCGATGGGCGCCGCGAGAGAACCGTAGATGGTGGGGCCCTCGACCTGGCTGGTGAGGTAGATCCGCAGCAGGAAGCTGCCGAGCACCCACATGGCGAGGGCGACGAGAGAGCCGGGGATGTCCTCGATCCACGGCGAGCGCACCGGCACCGACACGTGGTAGAGCGTCGTCAGGAAGACGACGGACAGGAGTATGACGGCCGGCCAGTACAGGACGGAGACGACCTCGGTGCTCCAGGGCACGATCGCGACGACCCGGTCCGGGCCGACCACCGCGAGCGGCAGCACCACCGCCCCGATGAGCAGCGCGACGATATAGAGGAGGAAGGACAGCAGCCGGGTCTTGACGATGCCGCGGTGCCCGTCGAGCCCGTACATGACCGTGATCGTGTCGATGAAGACATTGACCGCGCGGGAGCCGGACCACAGGGCGATGGCGAAGCCGAGGGAGATCAGATCGGGCCGTTTCGCCTCGGTGACGTCCTCGACGAGGGGGCGCGCGATCTCGTTCACGCCCCGCTCGGACAGGACGGTGCGGGCCGCGTGGAGGATGTTCTCCTCGATGCTGGCGACCGTGTTGGTGTTGGTCCACTCGTCGGCGTAGCCGAGGAGGGCGATCAGGCCGAGCAGCAGGGGTGGCAGGGACAGCAGTGTGAAGAAGGCGGCCTCGGCGGCGAGACCGAGGATGCGGTACTCCATGCACGAATTGACCGTGTCTTTCAGAAGCAGCCAGGCCATCTGCCGCTTCGAGACGTTCCGGTAGAGAACGCGGGCGCGATGGAGTCTGCTCCAGGGACGCCGGTCGGCCTCTTCGGCCCGCGCGCCCCGCTCGGGTGTTTCGTTTGCTGCCTGCACCTCATTACCGTATCGGCATGGCTCCGAGGACCCACACCGTGACCAATCAGGCTCCGCCGCTGGTCGGGTACGACCTGTTCGGTACCGACCGGGCACTGACCGAGGCCGTGGAACGACATCTTCCGCCGGAGATGTACGAGGAGGCCCGGGCGGAGCTGTCGGGGCTGGGGCGCTCGGCCGGCTCGGCGCAGGTGCTGGAGTGGGGGACGCTGGCGAACGAGTTCCCGCCGCGGCTCGTGACGCACGACCGCTTCGGCAACCGGATCGACGAGGTGGAGTTCCATCCGGCCTGGCACCGGCTGGTCGGCCACTCGGTCGGCGCGGGGCTCGCGGGCGGGGCGTGGGGCCGCCCGGGTGGTCATGTGCGGCGGGCGGCGGGCTTCCTGCTGGCGTCGCAGACGGAGTCGGGGCACTGCTGTCCGCTGTCGATGACGCACGCGGCGGTGCCGGCGCTGCGGGCCGAGCCCGCGCTCGCGGCGGCGTGGGAGCCGCTGCTGACCTCGCGCGTGTACGAGCGGGAGCTGCGGCCGCCGCTGGAGAAGGCGGGCGTCCTGCTCGGTATGGCCATGACCGAGAAGCAGGGCGGCAGCGACGTCCGGGCGAACACCACCCGCGCCGAGCCGCTGGCGGAGGCTGGGACGTACGCCCTGACCGGGCACAAGTGGTTCTGCTCGGCACCGATGTCGGACGGGTTCCTGGTGCTGGCCCAGGCACCGGAAGGCCTGTCGTGCTTCCTGGTGCCGCGGGTGCTGCCGGACGGGGCGCGCAACGCGTTCGCGCTCCAGCGGCTGAAGGACAAGCTGGGCAACCGGTCGAACGCCTCGGCGGAGGTCGAGTTCGACGGGACGACCTGGGCGCGGCGGATCGGGGCGGAGGGCGAGGGGCTGCACGCGATCATGGGGATGGTGGCGGCGACCCGGCTGGACTGCGTGCTGGGCTCGGCGGCGCAGATGCGGCAGGCGGTCGCGCGGGCCGTGCACCACGCCTCGTACCGGAGCGCCTTCGGCCGGCCGCTCGTCGACCAGCCGCTGATGCGCAACGTGCTCGCCGATCTGGCGCTGGAGTCGGAGGCGGCGACCGTGCTCGGGATGCGGCTCGCGGCGGCGTACGACGTGGCGGAGGGCGCTGTGACGGAGGCCGAGTCCGTGCAGGCGGAGAGCGTCCGCGCCCGGGAGCGGGAGCGGGAACACGAGCGGCAGCTGCTGCGGATCGCGGTGCCGGTGGCGAAGTACTGGGTGACCAAGCGGTGTACGCCGGTGGTGGCCGAGGCCCTGGAGTGCCTGGGCGGGAACGGGTACGTGGAGGAGTCGGGGCTGCCCCGGCTGCTGCGCGAGTCGCCGCTGAACTCGATCTGGGAGGGCGCCGGGAACATTCAGGCGCTGGACGTCCTGCGGGTGCTGCGCCGGGAGCCGGCCGCGCTGAACGCGTTCCTCACCGAGGTGGGCCGGGCGCGCGGGGCGGATCACCGGCTGGACCGGGCGATCCGGGACATGCTCGCCGAGCTGGCGGATCTGGAGGGGATCGAGGCGCGGGCGCGGCGGCTCGTGGAACGGATGGCGCGGGTGCTCCAGGGGGCACTGCTCGTGCGGTGGGCACCGGCGGAGGTGGCGGACGCGTTCTGCGCGTCGCGGCTGGGCGGGGACTGGGGTGCGTCGTTCGGGACGCTGCCGCACACGGTGGCCCTGGGCGCGGTGGTGGAGCGGGCGCGACCGGTGGAGGCGGGGTGAGGGCGCGCTCCGTATCCCGCACTCCGATCTGAACTGAAGTTCGAAGTATCCGCCCTTCGGGTGAGGAGGCCGGGGGGGGCGGGCGGCACCGGCGACCGGCCCCGCGAGGGACCGACTGGAGCAAAAGCCGAGGGTGGTGCCGCGCCGACACGGCACCACCCTCCGCTTCCGCCCACCCTCGCGCACCGGGGGCGGCGTTCGCCAGGGTTGCAGGGGGTTGCAGGATGGCTCCGAGCGTCCGGTACCGGCTGCCACCGGGCGGTACGACGGGCGCCCGCGCCCGCGCGCGTCGGCGTCACACGTACGCCGGCGTTCCCGCGTACGCCGGAGCGTCCGGAGCGCGGGGAGCGAACGTGGGGAGCGAGCGCGCGCCGGTCCGCCGGAGCGTCCGGGAGCACAGGGAGCGCCTTACGGAATGACGGCACGGCACCGCACGCGAGCGCCCGGTGCGGAGCCGGTGCCGAGCCGGTGCCGATCCGGTACGGCGGCGAGCGCGGGCCACGGGCGGCCGGGAGGGGACCGATGAACGACAGTCAGCTCGACCTGAAGCGGCTGGCGACGATGGACGCCGCGCGGGCGACCCGGCTGCTGCGCCGGGTGCGCGAGGCGACCCTGGCCGGCCGGACCCCGCCGGTGGCGCCGCGCCCGGTCATCGACGCCTCCTGGCAGCGGATGACCCGTCTCGGCGTCCTGCCCGACCAGGCCACCAGCAGTGTGCTGTTGCGCCGCGACGAGTTGGAGGAACGCCGCCGGACGACGGCGCTCGGCGCGGTGATGCGCACGCTGGCCGGCGGGCTCGCGGGCATCGCCGACGCCTCGACGCAGATCATGGTGGTGACGGACGAGCACGGCCGGGTGCTGTGGCGGCAGGGGCACACCGGGGTGATGCGCCGGGCGAACGGGATCTGCTTGGAGGAGGGCGCGGCCTGGAGCGAGCACTCGACCGGGACCAACGCGGTGGGCACGGCGCTCGCGATGGGCCGCGCGGTGCAGGTCCACTCCGCCGAGCACTACGTCGAGTCCCTGCACGACTGGACGTGCGCGGCGGCCCCCGTGCACGACCCGCGCGACCGACGGCTGCTCGGGATCGTGGACGTGAGCGGTCCGGCGGCCGCCTTCCACCCGGCGACCCTGGCCCTGGTCGACACGGTGGCGCGGCTGGCCGAGGCGGAGTTGCGGGAGCGGCATCTGCGGTCGGTCGAACGGCTCCGGTCGGTGGCCGCACCGATCCTGTGCCGGGTGGGCGGACGGGCCGTCGCGGTGGACGAGCACGGCTGGACGGCGGCGGTGACCGGGATGGCGCCGGTGGACCGGCTCGCCCTGCCGAAGCCGCTGCGGGCGGGCCGGGTCCGGCTGCCGGCGCTCGGGATGTGCGCGGTGGAGCCGCTGCCGGGCGGCTGGCTGCTGCGGGTCGAGTCCGGGGAACCGGAGGCCGGTGGTCCGGTGCCGGGCGCGGGGGCGGCGAGCCGGGTGGTACTGGACGTGAGCCGGCCGCACCGCTGGACGGTCGCCGTGTCGGGCGAGGCCGGCTCCTGGTCGCAGGAACTGAGCCCGCGCCACGCCGAGCTGTTGTACGTGCTCGCGCGGCACCCGGAGGGGCGGACGGCGGCGGAGCTGGCGCGGGACGTGTTCGGCGACCCGGCCCGGACGGTGACGGTACGGGCGGAGCTCTCCCGGATCCGGCGCACCCTCGCGGGGGTCCTCGCCCACCGGCCGTACCGCTTCGGCGAGGAGGTGGAGGTCGAACTGCGCGGCCCTGCCGACCCGGCGGACCTGCTGCCCCGGTCGACCGCCCCGGCGGTCCGCGCGGCCCGCGACCAACCGCCGGATTGAACGGAGGGGCGGCCGGGAGCAAAGAGGGCAGGTACGAGCGGAGGAGCGGGTGGGGCGGCCGACGAGCGGTCAGGCGAGCGGCAGGGCGAGGAGGGGCGAGCGGCAGGGGCGGGCACCCGTCCACGGACTGACCGACTGTCCACATCGTGGACAGAGGTCGCCGGATTCACTGCCCGTCCACCCTGGGAATCCGGCGCTCCGCATGATGCGATAGCCCCATGAGCATCACTCTCACCACCTGGTCCCTGGAACAGACCTCGCCGGACGACCTCCGCCCGTCCCCCGCCCCCGAGGGCCGGGAGCTGCGGATCGCGCGCGTGGGGTTCCCGTCGGCGGAGTTCAGCCGCTTCCTCTACACCGCGGTCGGCGGCGACATCCACTGGGGCGACCGACTGTCCCTGACCCGCGCGCAGTGGCAGGCGATCCTGGAGAAGCCGGGCACCGAGACCTGGGTGGCGTACGAGGACGGGACGCCGGCCGGGTACGTGGAGCTCGACGCGCAGGACGAAGGGGTCGTGGAGATCGTCTACTTCGGCCTGATACCCGCCTTCCGGGGGCGCGGAATCGGCGGCCGGCTGCTGTCGTACGGCGTGGCGCGCGCCTGGGACCTGGCGGAGCGCTGGCCCGAGCGGCCGCCGACCAAGCGGGTCTGGCTGCACACCTGTTCCCTGGACGGGGAGCACGCGATGGCCAACTACGAGCGCCGCGGCTTCCGCCTCTTCGACACGAAGACCGAGCAGATCGAGCCGTCCGAGACCCCCGGATCGTGGCCGGGTCCCGGCGCCTGAGACACCGCGCCGCATCACGCGCACCAGGCCGCACAGCGGCCACAACCGCACCATCCCGCCAGGGAAAAGGGGCCCCGAAAAGGGCCCCTTTTTCTGCGCCTCGATCTCTGCTATCTCGTCATACGAGACCGAATCGTCCACATCCCGGATGTTGGTGGACTGGGTCCAAAGTCCCGTGACACGCTTCCGTCATGCCTGGAACTGGAATTGCCTTGGTGAGTCGGCGGCACGTCGACCTCGGCCGCGTGTCCAGCGCCATTTGTCCGGCGCGCTGAAAGATCCAGCACCGCCGCGTTTCCCCTGACGTCCCGTTTCCCCCGCGCATCGCCGCGCCCTCCCCTGCCCTGCGCGCGAATGTGCAGGTCAGAGCCGCCCTCATTCCGTCCCGAAGGACACATCGCCATGGCCGCCAGCCCAAAATCCCCCACGCCCGCCGCCGCGCCCCGCCGCAAGACCGGGCGTCACCGCGGCGAGGGCCAGTGGGCCGCGGGGCACCTCACCCCGCTCAACGGCAATGAGCAGTTCAAGAAGGACGATGACGGTCTCAATGTGCGGACACGTATTGAGACGATCTACGCCAAGCGCGGATTCGACTCCATCGACCCCAACGACCTGCGGGGACGCATGCGTTGGTGGGGTCTGTACACCCAGCGCCGGGAGGGTCTCGACGGCACCAAGACCGGTGTCCTCGAACCGGAGGAGCTGGACGCCGAGTACTTCATGCTGCGGGTACGGATCGACGGCGGCCGGCTGACGACGCGACAACTACGGGTCATCGGCGAGGTATCCGAGGAGTTCGCGCGCGGCACCGCCGACATCACCGACCGGCAGAACATCCAGTTCCACTGGATCCGCATCGAGGACGTCCCCGAGATCTGGAAGCGGCTGGAGGGCGTCGGCCTGTCCACCACCGAGGCGTGCGGCGACACCCCCCGGACGATCCTCGGCTCGCCGGTCGCCGGGATCGCGGCGGACGAGATAGTCGACGGCACGCCCGCCATCGAGGAGATCCACCGCCGGATCGTCGGCAACAAGGAATTCTCCAACCTCCCCCGGAAGTTCAAGACGGCCGTCTCCGGCTCCCCGCTGCTCGACGTGGCACACGAGATCAACGACGTGGCCTTCGTCGGAGTACGCCACCCCGAGCACGGCCCGGGCTTCGACGTATGGGTCGGCGGTGGTCTGTCCACCAACCCCAAGCTGGGCGTCCGGCTCGGCGCCTGGGTGCCGCTGGAGGAGGTAGCCGACGTCCACGAGGGCGTCATCTCCGTCTTCCGCGACTACGGCTACCGGCGGCTGCGCAACCGGGCCCGGCTGAAGTTCCTGGTCGCCGACTGGGGCCCGGAGAAGTTCCGCCGGGTCCTGGAGGAGGAGTACCTGGGGCGCGCGCTGACCGACGGACCCGCCCCCGAGCAGCCCGCCGGCCGCTGGCGCGACCACGTCGGCGTCCACGCCCAGCGGGACGGCCTCTTCTACGTGGGCTTCGCCCCTCGGGTGGGCCGGGTCGACGGGGCGACCCTGACGAAGATCGCCGACCTCGCGGAGGCGCACGGATCGGGCCGGGTCCGGACGACCGCCGAGCAGAAGATGATCGTCCTGGACGTCACCGAGGAGAAGGTCGACTCGCTCGTCTCCGCCCTGGAGGCGCTGGACCTGCGGGTGGCCCCATCGCCGTTCCGGCGCGGCACGATGGCCTGCACGGGCATCGAGTTCTGCAAGCTGGCGATCGTGGAGACCAAGGCCCGGGGATCGGTCCTGATCGACGAACTGGAGCGCCGTCTCCCGGAGTTCGAGGAGCCGGTGACCATCAACATCAACGGCTGCCCGAACGCCTGCGCCCGGATCCAGGTCGCGGACATCGGCCTCAAGGGTCAGCTGGTCCTCGACGAGGCGGGCAACCGGGTCGAGGGCTACCAGGTGCACCTGGGCGGCGCGCTCGGTCTGGAGGCGGGCTTCGGCCGCAAGGTACGCGGCCTCAAGGTCACCTCGGCCGAACTCCCCGACTACATCGAGCGGTTGCTGAAGCGCTTCCAGGCGGAGCGCGAGGACGGCGAGCGGTTCGCCGCCTGGGCGGCGCGCGCCTCCGAGGAGGCCCTCGCGTGAGCGGCCGGGCCGCCCCCTTCCACTGCCCCTACTGCGGCGACGAGGATCTGCGCCCCGGCGAGCAGGGCCACGGCACCTGGGAGTGCGCGGCGTGCAGCCGGGCCTTCCAGCTGAAGTTCCTGGGCCTGCTGGCCCCCGCGACGCACCGCGCGCCGACCGACACCGGCGCCACCATCGGCACCGGCACCACCGAGTCCACCGACAACACCCCGCGAAAGGAGGAGAGATGACGGACACCCGACACCTGAACGAGGCCGCGCTGAAGGCACTGGCCGAGCGGGCCGGCCGTGAGCTGGAGGACGCTTCGGCGCTGGAGATCGTCCAGTGGGCGGCGGACGCCTTCGGCCCCCGGTTCTGCGTCACCTCCTCGATGGAGGACGCGGTCGTCGCCCATCTCGCGTCGCGGGCGAGGCCCGGCGTGGACGTCGTCTTCCTCGACACGGGCTACCACTTCCCGGAGACCATCGGCACCCGGGACGCGGTCGACGCGGTCATGGACGTCCGAGTGATCACCCTGACCCCGCGCCAGTCGGTGGCGGAGCAGGACGCCGCGTACGGTCCTCGCCTGCACGACCGCGACCCCGACCTGTGCTGCGCGCTGCGCAAGATCCGGCCGCTGACCGAGGGCCTGGCCGGGTACGACGCCTGGGCCACCGGACTGCGCCGCGACGAGTCCCCGAGCCGGGCCGGCACCCCGGTCGTCGACTGGGACGACAAGCGCCGGAAGGTGAAGATCTCTCCCATCGCCCGCTGGACGCAGGACGACGTGGACGCCTACGTCGCGGAGTTCGGCGTGCTCACCAACCCGCTGCTGACGGACGGTTACGCCTCCGTCGGCTGCGCCCCCTGCACCCGCCGGGTGGCGGCGGGCGAGGACGCGCGGGCCGGCCGCTGGGCCGGGCGCGCCAAGACCGAATGCGGGATCCACGGATGACGGCCGGCCGCCCGGACGCGAGCGTCCCGTTCGACGCCCAGGAAGTTCAGGAGACAGACGTGACCACGGGCACCACCATCTGGCTGACCGGCCTGCCCAGCGCGGGGAAGACCACCATCGCGTACGAGCTGGCCGGGCGGCTCGGCGCGCAGGGCCGGCGGGTCGAGATCCTCGACGGCGACGAGATCCGCGAGTTCCTCTCGGCGGGCCTCGGCTTCTCCCGCGAGGACCGGAACGCCAACGTCCAACGGATCGGCTTCGTCGCGGAGTTGCTCGCCTCGCACGGTGTGACGGTCCTGGTGCCGGTCATCGCTCCGTACGCCGACAGCCGGGACGCGGTGCGCGCGCGACACGAGGCCGCGGGCACGCCGTACCTCGAAGTGCATGTGGCCACGCCGGTCGAGGTGTGCTCGGTGCGGGACGTGAAGGGGCTGTACGCCCGACAGGCCGCCGGCGAGATATCCGGGCTCACGGGGGTCGACGACCCGTACGAGGAGCCGAAGGCGCCCGACCTGCGGATCGAGTCCCAGCACCAGACGGTGGCGGAGTCGGCGGCCGCGGTGCACGCGCTGCTCGAAGAGAAGGGTCTGTCATGACGACCGTCGCGCACCCGCACGACACCACCGGCAGCCCGTTCACGCTGTCGCACCTCGACTCGCTGGAGTCGGAGTCCGTGCACATCTTCCGTGAGGTGGCGGGCGAGTTCGAGCGCCCGGTGATCCTGTTCTCCGGCGGCAAGGACTCCATCGTCATGCTGCACCTGGCACTGAAGGCGTTCGCTCCGGCGCCGGTCCCCTTCACCCTGCTGCACGTGGACACCGGCCACAACTTCCCCGAAGTCCTCGCCTATCGCGACCGCGTGGTGGCGGCGCACGGACTGCGGCTCCATGTCGCCTCCGTCCAGGAGTACATCGACGCGGGCACTCTGCGCGAGCGTCCGGACGGCACCCGCAACCCGCTCCAGACGGTGCCGCTGACCGACGCGATCCGGCGGCACCGCTTCGACGCCGTGTTCGGCGGCGGGCGGCGCGACGAGGAGAAGGCCCGCGCCAAGGAACGGGTGTTCAGCCTCCGTGACGAGTTCTCGCAGTGGGATCCGCGCCGCCAGCGTCCCGAGCTGTGGCAGCTGTACAACGGGCGGCACGCCCCCGGCGAACACGTACGGGTTTTCCCGCTGTCCAACTGGACCGAGCTGGACGTGTGGCAGTACATCCAGCGCGAGCGGATCGAACTGCCGGAGATCTACTTCGCACACGAGCGCGAGGTGTTCCGGCGCGACGGCATGTGGCTGACGGCCGGCGACTGGGGCGGTCCGAAGGACTCCGAGACGACCGAGAAGCGGCTGATCCGCTACCGCACGGTCGGCGACATGTCCTGCACGGGTGCCGTCGACTCCGACGCCGCCACGCTCGACGCCGTGATCGCGGAGATCGCCGCGTCCCGGCTGACCGAGCGGGGTGCCACCCGGGCGGACGACAAGCTGTCCGAGGCCGCGATGGAAGACCGTAAGCGCGAGGGGTACTTCTAGCCATGACCACATCCACCACCGGGCCCGCGCCCGAGGCGCACACCGCGCTCGGGACCACCACCCTGCTGCGCTTCGCGACCGCCGGTTCCGTCGACGACGGCAAGTCGACCCTGGTCGGGCGGCTGTTGCACGACTCCAAGTCGGTGCTCGCCGACCAGCTGGAGGCCGTGGAGCACGCCTCGCGCTCGCGCGGCCAGGAGGCGCCGGACCTGGCGCTGCTGACCGACGGCCTGCGGGCCGAGCGGGAGCAGGGCATCACCATCGACGTGGCGTACCGCTACTTCGCGACCGCGCGCCGCCGTTTCATCCTGGCCGACACCCCGGGCCATGTGCAGTACACCCGGAACATGGTGACCGGTGCCTCGACCGCCGAACTGGCCGTGGTGCTGGTCGACGCGCGCAACGGTGTGGTCGAGCAGACCCGCCGGCACGCCGCCGTCGCCGCGCTGCTCCGGGTCCCGCACGTGGTGCTCGCCGTGAACAAGATGGACCTGGTCGGCTACCAGGAGTCCGTCTTCGCCGCGATCGCCGAGGAGTTCACGCGGTACGCGACCCAGCTGGGCGTCTTGGAGGTCACCGCGATCCCGATCTCGGCGCTCGTCGGCGACAACGTCGTGGAGCCGTCCGCGCGGATGGACTGGTACGGCGGCCCGACCGTCCTGGAACACCTGGAGACCGTGCCGGTCAGCCATGACCTGACGGCCTGTCACGCGCGGTTCCCGGTGCAGTACGTGATCCGTCCGCAGACCGCCGAGCACCCCGACTACCGGGGGTACGCGGGCCAGATCGCGGCCGGTGTGTTCCGGGTCGGCGACCGGGTCGCCGTCCTGCCCTCCGGCAGGACCTCCGAGATCACCGCGATCGACGCGCTCGGTGTCTCCGTGGACACCGCCTGGGCCCCTCAGTCGGTCACCCTCCGGCTCGCCGACGACATCGACATCTCGCGTGGCGACCTGATCACCCCGGCCGCCGACGCGCCGCCGACCGGTCAGGACGTCGAGGCGACCGTCTGCCATGTGGCGGACCGGCCGCTGAGCGCGGGTCAGCGGGTGCTGCTGAAGCACACCACCCGTACGGTCAAGGCGATCGTCAAGGAGATCCCGTCCCGGCTCACCCTGGACGACCTCTCCCAGCACCCGGAGCCGGAACGGCTCGTCGCCAACGACATCGGACGGGTGAAGGTCCGTACCGCCGAGCCGCTGGCGCTCGACGCGTACGCCGACTCCCGGCGCACCGGATCGTTTCTGCTGATCGACCCGGCCGACGGCACCACCCTCGCCGCCGGCATGGCGGGCGACTCCTTCGCCTCCGCCGCCCCGGCTCCGGCCGAGGCGCCCTCGGTGGACGACGAGGACGGATGGGATTTCTGATATGAAGCAGGACATCTGGGCCGGATTCGCCAAGGAGGGCGGCCGGGTGGGCTCCGGCGCCCTCGGCGCGGGCCTGGGAGGGGTCGCGCGATGTGCGGCTGACCTCCGTGTGCCGTCGCCGTCCCGGCGGCGCGGCACCGCTCCACCCGTACCACCCGCTCGCACCCGGGCGACGACATCGACATAGGCCCAGCCTCCGCTGAGCTCAGACCGAGGGGACCACCTCCCGTGCCTGCCACGCCTGCCACCACCCCCCGCACCACCCGTACCGCCTTGCGCCGAGGCCTCGCCGCGGCCGCCGCCCTCCCCCTGCTGATCGGAGCGCTCGCCTCCTGCGGCTACGGTTCGCAGGCCGACGGGGCCTCGGACGGCGGGGCGGACAACACGGCGAACGCCGCGAAGAACGCGGCCCCGAAGGGCCCCAAGCTCTCGACCGACACCGTGCGGCTCGGGTACTTCCCCAACCTGACCCACGCCACCGCCCTCGTCGGCGAGCAGGAGGGCATCCTCCAAAAGGAGTTGGGCGGCACCGCGCTGAAGTCCACCACCTTCAACGCCGGCCCGTCCGAGATCGAGGCACTGAACGCGGGCTCGATCGACATCGGCTTCATCGGCCCCTCCCCCGCCATCAACGGGTTCACCAAGTCCAAGGGCACCAGCCTGCGCATCGTGGGCGGTTCGGCCTCCGGCGGCGTGAAGCTGGTGGTGAACCCGGCGAAGATCAAGACGACAGCCGACGTCAAGGGCAAGCGGATCGCCACCCCGCAGCTCGGCAACACCCAGGACGTGGCCTTCCTCAACTGGGCCTCGGAGCAGGGCTGGAAGGTCGACGCGCAGAGCGGCAAGGGCGACGTGTCCGTGGTCCGCACCGACAACAAGGTGACGCCGAACGCCTACACCACCGGCGCCATCGACGGCGCGTGGGTGCCGGAGCCGACCGCGTCGAAGCTGGTCTCCGAGGGCGCGAAGGTGCTGCTCGACGAGCGGGACCTGTGGCCGGACAAGCAGTTCGTCATCACGAACATCATCGTGTCGCAGAAGTTCCTGAAGGAGCACCCGGACGTCGTGGAGGCGGTGCTGCGCGGCTCGGTGAAGACCAACGCGTGGATCAACGCCCATCCCGAGCAGGCGAAGACCTCTGCCAACGACAAGCTGCGGCAGCTCAGCGGCAAGCCGCTGCCCGCCGACGTGCTCGACAGCGCGTGGTCCTCGCTGCGCTTCACCGACGACCCGCTGGCCTCGACGCTGCGCGCCCAGGCCGACCACGCGGTGAAGGCGGGGCTCCTGGCGCAGCCCGACCTGACGGGCATCTACGACCTGCGGCCGCTCGACAAGGTCCTCGCCGCCGCGGGCGGATCCGCGGTCCCCGACGCCGGCCTCGGCGTCAAGTAACCGGGCACAAGCCCGCGTTCAGGTCTCCCGCCCCCCGTCTCCCAGGAGGTGACATCCATGGCTGCTCTCGACACGCTCGCCAAGGCCGAGGATCACGTCGTCGCCACGACCGGTCACGCCGCGCGGCTCAACCACGTCTCGAAGTCCTTCGGCGGCCCTTCCGGCGGCCAGCTCGTCCTCGACGACATCTCGCTCGATGTCGCGCCGGGTGAGTTCGTGACCCTCCTGGGGGCCTCGGGCTGCGGCAAGTCCACCCTGCTCAACCTGGTCGCCGGACTCGACCGGCCGACCCGGGGAAGCATCGACACCCCGGGCGGCCGGCCCGCCCTGATGTTCCAGGAACACGCCCTCTTCCCCTGGCTGACGGCGGGCAAGAACATCGAACTCGCCCTGAAACTGCGGGGGATGCCGAAGCCGGAGCGGCGCCCGGAGGCCGAGCGGCTGCTCTCCCTGGTGCGCCTCGACGGCTCGTACGGCAAGCGGGTGCACGAACTGTCCGGCGGCATGCGGCAGCGGGTGGCACTGGCCCGCGCGCTGGCGCAGGCCGGGGATCTGCTGCTGATGGACGAGCCGTTCGCGGCGCTCGACGCGATCACCCGGGACGTCCTGCACGACGAGCTGACCCGGATCTGGCGCGAGACCCGGCTGTCGGTGCTCTTCGTGACCCACAACGTGCGCGAGGCCGTGCGGCTGGCCGAGCGTGTCGTCCTGCTGTCCTCCCGGCCGGGCCGGATCGCCCGGGAGTGGCACATCGACATCCCGCAGCCGCGCCGTATCGAGGACGCCGCCGTGGCGGAACTGTCCGTCGAGATCACCGAACACCTGCGTGGGGAGATCCGCCGCCATGGCCAGCACTGATACGACGACGGCGACGCCAGGCGGCGACGCCGCCGAGGCCGGGGAGGCCGTCGCGGCCGGGGCGGGGACTGGGAACGGGTCCGATTTCGGGTCCGGGTCCGGGAACGGGTCCGGGAACGGCTCCGATTCCGGGTCCGGGAACGGCTCCGGGAACGGCTCCGGGAACGGCTCCGGGAACGGCTCCGGGAACGGCTCCGCCGACCTGGCGGGCCTCGGAGCCGGTCTCGACGCCCTCGACAGCGTGCAGGTCCGCCGCGCCCCGGTCCGCGAGGTCCTGGTGCGCAAGGTGCTGCCGCCGGCCATCGCCGTCACCGTCGTCCTCGCGGTGTGGCAGCTGCTGGTGTCGGCGCGGGTCGCCGACACCGGCAAGCTCCCCTCGCCGGGCGCGGTGTGGGACAGCCTGACGGCCATGTGGCTGGCGGGCACGCTGTTCGGCGTGCTGTGGACGAGCGTGTCCCGGGCGCTGCTCGGCTTCCTGCTCGCGCTCGCGATCGGCACCCCGCTGGGTCTGCTCGTGGCGCGGGTGAAGCCGGTCCGGGCCGCGATCGGCCCGATCCTGTCCGGTCTGCAGTCGCTGCCGTCGGTCGCCTGGGTGGCGCCCGCGGTCCTCTGGCTGGGCCTGGACGACAGCATGATGTACACGGTGATCCTGCTCGGCGCGGTCCCGTCGATCGCCAACGGTCTGGTGGCGGGCGTGGACCAGGTGCCGCCGCTGTTCCTGCGGGCGGGCCGCACGCTGGGCGCGACCGGCCTGAAGGGCGCCTGGCACATCGTGATGCCGGCGGCGCTGCCGGGCTATCTCGCGGGCCTGAAGCAGGGCTGGGCGTTCTCGTGGCGCTCGCTGATGGCGGCGGAGATCATCGCTTCCTCCCCCGACCTCGGCCTCGGTCTCGGCCAGCTCCTGGAGAACGGCCGGAACAACTTCGACATGCCCGGGATCTTCCTGGCGATCCTGCTGATCCTGCTCGTCGGCATCGCCGTCGACCTGCTGATCTTCAGCCCGTTGGAGCGTACGGTGCTGCGCCGTCGCGGCCTGCTGGTGAAGGGCTGAGCGCCCCCGTGAACATACCTGCCTCCGCCCCCGTGCTGCTCGTCCTCGCCCATGGCAGCCGTGACCCCCGGCACGCGGCGACCGTCCGATCGCTGGTCGACCGTGCCGGGCTGCTGCGGCCGGGGCTGCGGGTGGAGACGGCGTTCCTGGACTTCAACCTGCCGTCCGTTCCCGGGGTGCTGGACCGGCTCGCCGCCGAGGGGGTACGCGAGGTGGTGGCGCTGCCGCTGCTGCTGACCCGCGCCTTCCACGCGAAGGCCGACATCCCCGCCGTCCTGAGCGCGGCCCCGCCCGCGCTCAGGATCCGGCAGGCGGCGGTGCTCGGCCCGTCGCCGCTGCTGCCGGCGGCGGTCGAACGGCGGCTGTACGAGGCGGGTTTGACGCCCGCCGACAAGAGCACGACCGGGGTCGTCCTGGCCTCGGCGGGCTCCTCCGACCCGGAGGCGATCGCGGCGATCGCAAAAACGGCGCGGGAGCTGCGGCGCACCGGTTGGTGCTCCGTGCGGCCCGCGTTCGCCTCCGCTTCCCTTCCCCGCACGGAGGACGCCGTACGGGCCCTGCGCGCCGAGCCGGGAGTGCGGCGGGTGGCGGTCTCCCCGTACGTGATCGCCCCCGGCCGCCTCCCGGACCGCATCGCCGAGGGCGCCGCTGTATCCGGCGCCGACATCCTCGCCGACGTCCTCGGCCCCTGCCCCGAGCTCGCCCGGCTGCTCATCGAGCGGTACGAGACGGCTGCCGGGACGTGGCGACGGCAGCGGGAGCAGGAGCGGGCCGTACTGGCCCTGGTGGCGGCGGCAGGCTGAGGATCCCGCGGCCCGTCGCGATCGAACCGTGGACGGGATGCCGTACGACAGGCCGGGGGCCACTCGGGGCTGCCGCATTCCGGCCCCGGGATCCGCCCTTGGCCACGTCCTGGCACAAGAGCCCCCACGGGATCGGGGCCGGGCGCCCGCGCGGCGCCCGGCCCCTCGCTCACCGCACCACGCTCACTGCCCCACGCGTCCGTCGACGCACTCGCGCAGCAGGTCGGCGTGTCCGCAGTGGCGGGCGTACTCCTCGATGCGGTGCACCAGCAGGCTGCGGATGGAGACGTCGTCCTTGCCGACCCGGGTGCCGAGGTCGGTGAACGCAGCCAACGCGGCGTCGGTGGTGGCCTGTTCGCGTTCCAGGTCGGCGTAGGCGGCGTCGACGAGGGCCTGGTCGGCGCGGGCGCCGTCGAAGTCGGCGTCGCGCGCCCCGTACAGCTTGGGCAGCCGCTCGTCGTGGGTGAGCCAGTTGCGCCAGTCCCGCTCCACCTCGGCGAGGTGCCGGATCAGACCGAGGAGCGACATCGTGGACGGGGGCACCGAGCGGCGGGCCAGCTGCTCCGGGTCCAGACCCTCGCACTTCATGCGCAGGGTGTACCGGTAGTCCGCCAAGTATCCGTCGAGAGTGGCACGTTCGCCCTCGGGGCCGGGCCCCTCACTGTCACGGGGGTCGTCCTTCGGGTCCACCCACATGTCGGGGTAGACGGTCGCCTGGGTCCATCGCTCGGGTTGGTCGCTCATGTCGATCATGGTCGCCGCCGCCTCCCCCGCCCGCCACCGAATTCCCGTGCCCCCGGCGAGCGGGGGCCGCGCGTCAGGGGCGTCGGCCGCTCAGAGCGAGCGCGCGGGTGAACGCGGTGGCGTCGGCGCCGACTTCGGCCACCGGCTCGTCGAATCCCGCGTACTGCCGGTACATCCCCGCGTACCGCTCGACGACCTCCCGCACATACGCACCGGTCTCCTCCGGCAGCTCGAAGGCGCGTCCGGTGCTGTGGGCCAGGTCCCAGCCGTGCAGGGCGAGTTCGAGGATGAGCATGGCGACGATCTCGGCGGCCGGGACCGGGCTGCCGGCCATGTCGACCTCGCCCTCCCACGCCTCGGGCTTCTCCCACGCGGCGAGCGCACGGTCAAGCTGGGCCGCGTACCGCTCGGGCCAGTCGGCGTCGGCGGTGAAGTCGCGCGCGACCGTCTCCTTTGGCAATTCGGTGCGCAGGGCGCGGTGTTCCAGACCGTGGGCGGAGTAGAGGACGAGATGGTTGGCGAGTTCGCGGACCGTCCAGCCGGCGCAGACCGACGGCCCGGCCAGCTGCTCGGGGGTGAGGCCGCGGGTGACCCGGGCGGCTTCGGCGGCGCAGAGGGCGAGGTGGTGGTGGATCGTGTTCATACGGCCGACGCTATGAAGCCCCGGCACGGTGGGTCTTGAAGAATCGCGACACGGCCGGGCGATCCACCCCCTGTCTCCCATGAGCCCGAACGACCGTTCCCGGACCGTGCGGGCCACGACCTCGACCGGAGATCAGCTGTAGTCGAGACCCCCGGTACGGGTGCGCTTCAGCTCGAAGAGGTCGGGGTGGGCGGCGAGGGCGCGGACGTGGTCGAAGAGTTCGGCGGCGGCCTCGCCGCGCGGGATGGCGCGGAGTACCGGGCCGAACCAGGCGGTGCCGTCGATGTGCAGGGTGGGCGTGCCGATGTACGCGTCCGCGCCCGGGTCCCGGCCCGCGTCGTGGCTGCGGCGGACGATCGCGTCGTACGCCGGGTCGTGGGCCGCGGCGGCGAGTTCGGCGGGCAGGCCGAGTTCGGCGAGGGACTCGGCGACGACCGCGTCGACGTCCGTTTCCTTGCGCTCGTGGATACGGGTGCCGTACGCGGTGTAGAGCGGGCGCAGGATCTCCTCGCCGTGCCGCTCGGCCGCCGCGGCGGCGACGCGGACGGGCCGGATGGAGTCGTCTACAAGGGTGCGGTACCAGTCGGGCAGTTCGTTGCCCTCGTTGTGGAAGTACAGGCTCATCACCCGGAAGCGGAGGTCGATGTCACGGTGCCGCTCGACCTCCAGCATCCAGCGTGAGGTGATCCAGGCGAACGGGCAGGCGGGGTCGAAGTAGAAGTCCACAGTGGTCGTCATGCCGGAAAGCCTAGGCGGCGGATGGACCGCGCTCGTGGGCCATTCCCCCGCCACCTGTCTGGGCCAATTCGGCACCCCGCGCGTGCTGTTCAGCGGGGCGGCGCGCTCGGCCGACGCGCACGTCAGCGGCTCGGCGCCGGGGGCTCGACAGTGGTCTCGACCGGGGTGAACTCGGGCTGGTCGAGCACGCGCAGCCAGCTTCCGTCGGGCTGGCGGCGGACGACCTGCGCACGGGCGCCCGCGCCGTCCTTCGGCGCGGTCGACGTGAGGGCGAGCCCGTCGCCGACCAGGGTGGGCAGCGGCGTCTCCGGCGCGAAGCGGGGACGGTTCGCCAGGACCTTCTCCCACAGTGCGCGGATCGCCTCGCGGCCCACCGTTCGCCGGCCGGGCGGATACGCCAGCACCGCGTCCTCCTCGTAGAGCGCGGCGACTCCGGCCGCGTCACCGGCGTTGGACCGCTCGACGAACAGACGGGTGATGTCCTCGGGGCTCATGGCCTTCTCGTACTCCGGCACAGGGGTTCTCCTGACGTGACGCGTGGACGGGCCCCGGCGGGCGGCCGTGCGCGCGGGGCGGCTGGAACACTTCCAAGGCTCGTCTCCCATCGATCAGAAGTCCAACAGATGGTTCTTCTCCTTACTAGAATCCACAGTCATGGAACTGAGGCAGCTGGAGTACTTCGTCGCGGTCGCCGAGGAACGGAACTTCACCCGTGCCGCCGAGCGCGTGCACATCAGCCAGTCCGGTGTCAGCGCACAGATCCGCCAGCTCGAACTCGAGCTGGGTGCCCCGCTGTTCGACCGGTCGGGCCGTACCGTCACCCTCACCGCAGCCGGGACGGCGGCACTCGATCACGCCCGCGCCGCGCTCGCCGCGGCCGGGGCCGTCGGCCAGGCGGTGGGCGAGGTGACCGGGCTGATCCGGGGCAGCCTCACCCTCGGGATGGTCGTCGGCTGCACCCTCACCCCGTTGTTCGACGCGCTCGCCGCGTTCCACCAGGCGCATCCCGGAGTGGAGATCGCGCTGCGCGAGGACGGTTCCGACCGGCTCGTGGAGGGGGTGCGCACCGGCTCCCTGGACCTTGCGGTCATCGGGGCGGCGGGCGCCGCGCCCGCGGATCTGGAGTCGCTGACGATCGTCAGCGAACGGCTCGTCGTCGCGGTCCCCGACGGGCACCCCCTGGCCCGGCGGCGGCGCGTCACCCTGCGCGACCTGGCCCCCCACCCCCTCGCGTGCATGCCGTCCGGGACGGGGCTGCGCACCCTGTTCGACCAGGCCTGCGCCGCGCGGGGCCTGCGTCCCACGATCGCCCTGCAGGCCGGTGCCGCCGACGCGCTCGCCGGCCTCGCCGCGCGCGGGCTCGCCGTGACGGTCCTGAGCGAGTCGATGGCCGCGCGGTACGGGGACCGGCTCACCGTCCGCCCGCTCGACGACATCGAGGAGCCCGCGCTGCTCGCCCTGGTGTGGAAGGGGGCGCACGGGCCGGGCGTACGGGAGTTCCTCACATACGGGCGGCGGGCGTTCACGAGCGGGCCCGCGTCCTGACCGGCGACGCCCCCGCGACGACACCACCCGGCGGCAACCGACGGCGGCACCCGACGGCGGCACCCCGCGACAGGGCTCCGATACACCCCCTCCCCCCTTACCGGACTCCCATGGCCCGCAGGCCCCGGTCGGCGAAGGTGACCAGCCACTCGAAGCTCTCGTCGATGTCGGTGCTCCACTGGAAGCCGTTGGCGGCCTGCAACGTGGCGAACCCGTGGCACAGGCTGCGCAGCATGCGCAGGGCGTGTCCGACCTCCGCCTCGCCGATCGCGTAGCCGCGCAGAACGGCCGCGAACGCACCGAGCAGGCGCTCCCCCGCGAGGGCCAGCGGGTCTTCGGAACTGTTCGGCTCCATGCCGATGGTCGCGGCGTAGCGGCCGGGGTGGGCCACGACGAAGGTACGGAAAGCGCGGGCGGCGGCGGCCAGTGCGTCGCGTTCCGTACGGCCGTCGACCGCGCGCTCGACGGCGTCGGCGGCCTGGCCGAGCGCCAGGGCGGCGATCCGGCGGTTGAGGTCGTCCTGCCCGCCCACGTGTTTGTACAGCGAGGGGGTGCGCACCCCCAGCCGCGCGGCCAGCGAACCCATCGTCAGCTGGGCGAAGCCGACCTCGTCGGCGAGCGCGGCGCCGGCCGCGACGACGGCCGCCGGGTCCAGTCCGGCCCTAGGCACGAGCGGCCTCCATCCGGAGGAAGTCGAGCACGAGGGAGACGACACGGTCGGGGAACTGGTCGTGCGGGTAGTGCCCGGCGCCCTCGATCATCTCCAGACGGCCGAGGCCGGCCGGCAGGTCCGCGACGATCGCCGTCCCCTCGGCGTGCGGGTCGGCCCAGTCGGGGTCGAGGGTGCCCTCCAGGACGAGGACGGGGCAGCGGACGTTGCCGAGCTGCGCGCCGGCGTCGGTCGGGGCGCTCTTGCCCATGTTCCGCAGGGCCTTCATCCGGCCGGGCTCGTTCAGCCGGCGCTCGATGAGGTCGAGCCGCTCGGCCCAGTGGGCGGGCTTGGTTCCGGGGTAGGCCACCTCGAGGTACCGGCGCCACATCGGCAGGCTGCCGAACAGTGCGGCGCCGAGCAGTCTCAGCATGCCTTGGCGGTAGCGGGTGACCCGCAGGTCGCCGAGGCACATGGACTGCTCGCGGGTGAACGGCGCGATCTCGACGACGGCGGTGATCAGCGAGGGGTCCTGCGCGGCGGCGATGGTGGCGGCGCCGCCGGATACCGAGTGTCCGACGAGGACGGCGGGGCCGCCGAGGTGGCGGACGAGGGCGAGCAGATCACCGGCGATGTCGGTACGCGTCCAGGCGGGCCAGTCGACGCTGGACTCGCCGCAGCCCCGCAGGTCGACCGCGGCAACCCGGTAACCCGCCGCCACGAGCCGCGGCATGACGGCGCGGTACGCCTCGCGACTGTCGCCCATGCCGTGCGCGAGCACGATCAGCGGGCCGGATCCCGCGATGTCGTAGGCGAGAGTGCCGCCGCCGTCGACGGTCAGGTACTCGGTCTCGGTCATGTCGTCGTCCCCCAGAGGCTTGGCTAATCTCGTTAGCCAAAAGCTAATACGATTAGCCGAAAGAGTCAACAGCGGAGCCCGGCGGGGCGGCGGAGAGTGCGCGGCCTTCGGGCGGGACCCGCCAGAGGCTCGTGCGAACGCGCCAGAACCCGGCTTCGGCGAAACGGAGTCAGGCGCCGCGGGATTGACCGCGCGAAACCTTCGCAATGATCATGAGGAGGTGGACGCGGAACTTCCCGACGGCTGGACGATCGAGCGCGTGCGCTCCGCCTCGGGCGACGCCGCAGCGGATCCGCTCCCCCTGGAGCGGCTCGTCGTCATCGAGGAGCACGAGGACGGCCGGACCGACTACGCCGTCCTCCAGCCCGACGTCATCATCTCTTTCCACGGACTCTGCCTCGCGCGGGTCGACGGCGACTGGTTCATGGGGCATCTCGAAGCCGACGGCTCGATCGTCTGCTGGGCCTGCTACGGCCCGGGTCTGGGCGAGGCCATCGAAGGGTTGTGAGCCGGGCGCCGCGGCACACCGACGGTCCTCACACCGGCAGGCCCCGCGCCAGCCGCGTACCCGCGCGGCTCAGGCGCCCGCCGTCATCCCGACGAGCTTGCGCACGGTGTTCCAGTTGCGCGCGGTGACCGTGAGGCCCTTGAAGAAGGCCGGTCGGCCCAGGGCGTCGCCGAGCTTCGAACGCCCCAGCCCCTCGGGGGTGTACAGGTACAGCGCGCGGTCGCCGAGCGCGAAGGCCTCGGGGGCGAAGACGGCCGGATCGAGGGCGGCGAAGCGGTCCGCGTCCAGGGGGCCGGAGCAGTAGAAGGCGTGGAGCTGCTTGCCCTCCAGTTCGGCGGCGGGGAAGGGGCAGGCCCGCTCGACGGCCGCCAGATAGGCGTGGTCGCGTACGAGACAGGGGACCGCGAAGCCGAAGTGCCGCTCGATCGCCGCCTCCAGCTCGGCGGCCAGCTCCTCTTCCGCGGCCGCCACTGACCCGGTATCGGCCCCGCCCCCACCCCCGGCCGCCGCGCGGTCGGTGGTGAAGACCGCGTTGCCGCTCTGCAGATAAGTCCGCACGCCGGTGTGGCCGAGCCCTTCGAGGACGGAGACGAGCTCCGCCATGGGGACCCTGTTGCGCCCGCTGACGTTGATGCCGCGCAGCAGGGCGGCCCACGTGGTCCTCGTCATGACCTCACCCTAGGGTCCGCCCCGATCCGCGCCCGACAGCCGCACCCCCCGCAACGCGACGACGGCCGCCGTGCCCCGTGGGGGAGGGCGCGGCGGCCGTCGTCCGGCCGGCCGGGGCCGGTGCCGTACGGGTGCCCGTGTCCGTACGGCACCGGCCGGTCGGCGGCCGGGTCGGTCGGTCCTACTCGACGATCTTCAGGAGCCGGTTGGCGGTGCCGGGGCTCGCGTTGCCGATCGTGTCCGGGGTGGCCCCGTCGACCAGCGCCTCGGCGACCTGGTCGGGTGTGGCGTCCTGGTGCCCGGCGAGGTAGACGGCGGCCGCGCCGACCACGTGCGGGGTGGCCATCGAGGTGCCGGAGATGGTCTTGGTCCCGGTGTCGCTGTCGTTCCAGGCCGAGGTGATGTCCGAGCCCGGGGCGTAGAGGTCCACGACCGAGCCGTAGTTGGAGAACGAGGACTGCTCGTCGTCCTTGGTCGAGGAGGCGACCGTGAGGGCCTCGGTGACCCGGGACGGGGAGCCCTGGCCCGCGTCGGAGGACTCGTTGCCGGCCGCGACGCCGAAGGTGACGCCGGAGGCGATGGCCTGGCGCACCGCGTCATCGAGGGCCGGGTCGGCGCCGCCGCCGAGGCTCATGTTGGCGACGGACGGGCCCTGGTGGTTCTTGGTGACCCAGTCGATGCCGGCGACGACCTGCTCGGTGGTGCCGGAGCCGCTGTCGTCGAGCACCCGGACGGCGACGATCTTCGCCTTCTTCGCGATGCCGTAGGTGGATCCGGCGATGGTGCCCGCGACATGGGTGCCGTGGCCGTTGCCGTCGTCTGCGGTGTCGTCGTTGTCGACGGCGTCGTAGCCGAAGGAGGCGCGACCGCCGAAGTCCTGGTGGGTGATGCGGACTCCGGTGTCGATGACGTACGCGGTGACGCCCTCGCCCGCGCTGTCGGGGTAGTTGTACGCGTCGTCGCCGGCGGTCTCGGTCTGGTCGACCCGGTCCAGGCCCCAGGACGGCGGGTTCTCCTGGGCGGCCTCGATGCCGAACTTCCGGTTCTGGACGACCTTGGCGACGGCCGGGTCGGCGGCGAGACGCTTGGCCTGGGTCTCGCTGAGACCGTTGACCGAGAAGCCGTTGACACGGGAGTCGTAGCTGCGGCGCAGGGTGCCGCCGTACTCCTTGGCCAGCTCGGACTTGCCGGCCCGGCCCTTCTTCTGGTCGAGCAGCACGACATAGCTGCCCGCGACGGCGTCCTTGACGCCGAGACCGTAGACCTTGCCCTCGGCGGGAGCGGGGGCCGCTCCCGCGAACTGACCGGTGAGGACGGTCACTCCGGCAGCCGCCGCGATCGCGGTCGCGACGGCGATGATCCGGGTGCGCTTGCGGTCACGCTTGTGTATTGCCATGAAGAGGAGTCTCCTCGTCAGGATTTGTGGGGGGTTGAGCCGTCGGACGGAACCCTTCCGGCGACTTGCTCGAAACCTTGTCTGATTGACGAGTGCAAATCAAGGCCTTCACGAAGCCCTGACTTTTCCAACAAGCTTCCTTAAAGAGAAAAGGGGCGAGTCGTCTCAACTCGCCTCTCACTTCTCTGGAGTTGTCGCCAACCCCACCCGCCGAGACCGTCCGGCACCACCCGCCGCGGCCCGGCACCACCCGCCGCGGCCCGGCCCCGCCCTCCCCCTCCGGTGCCACGCGCGCTTCGAGCCCTCCTTCCGCGCCCCGGCCACCGCTCCGGCCACTCCCCCGGCCACCACCCCGAGGACCGGACACCCACCCCGCCACCCACCCGGCCGATCACTGCGGCCACCAGCGCGGATGCGAGACTTTGGCGGAAATCGCACCTTCTGTGGGGAGAGAACGATGAACGAGGCGCGGGCCCGGGAGATCCTGGCCGCTGCGGGACTGCGGGCGGACGAGGCGACCCTGCTCGCCCTGGGCGAGAACGCGGTCTTCGCCCTCGGCGACCTGGTGGTCAAGGTCGGCCGGGACGCCGAACTGCTGCCGCGCGCCACGCGCGAGGTGGCCCTGTCCGGCTGGCTGGAATCGGCCGGCATTCCGGCCGTACGGGCGGCGGAGTCCGCGCCCCTCGTCGCCCTGGGACACCCGGTGACCCTCTGGCACCGGCTCCCCGACGCGGTCCGGCCGCCGGAGCCGCGCGATCTCGCGCCGCTGCTGCGAGCCGTCCACGCCCTGCCGGAACCCGAGGACTTCGAGCTGCCCCGCCGCGAACTGCTGGGCGGTGTGGAGCGCTGGCTGCGGCTCGCGGGCGACGCCATCGACCCGGCGGACGCCGCGTTCCTGCGCGAGCGGCGCGACTCCTTCGCGCCGACGGCCGCCGCGCTCACCCCGCACCTGACCCCCGGGCCGATCCACGGCGACGCGCTCCCCCGCAATGTCCACGTCGGCCCCGCCGGCCCGGTCCTGGTCGACCTGGAGACCTTCTCCTCCGACCTGCGCGAGCACGACCTGGTGGTCCTCGCGCTGTCCCGGGACCGCTACGGCCTGGACCCGGCCGCCTACGACGCCTTCACCGAGGCCTACGGCTGGGACGTGCGCGCCTGGGAGGGCTGCGCCGTCCTGCGCGGCGCGCGGGAGACCGCGAGCTGCGCCTGGGTGGCCCAGCACGCGCCGGCGAACCCCAAGGCGCTGGCCGAGTTCGAACGCAGGGTCGCCTCACTGCGCGACGGCGATCCCGAGGTGCGCTGGTACCCGTTCTGACATCATGGCTCCCCGTAACGAACGGACCGGTCGGGACGGGGTGTTGTGATGCGCGTGGAACTGTCGGACGTCACGCTGGACGTCGAGGTGAGCGGCGAGGGACCGGCGGTCCTGCTGGTGCACGGCTTCCCGGACTCGCACCGGTTGTGGCGCCATCAGATCCCGGTCCTGAACGCGGCGGGCTTCCGTACGATCGCGCCGACCCTGCGGGGTTTCGGCGCATCGGACCGTCCGGAGGGCGGCCCGGAGGCGTACTCCCCGGCCGCCTCGGTGGGCGACCTGGTCCAACTGCTCGACCGGCTCGAGGTCGAGCGGGCCCATCTGGTCGGCCACGACTGGGGAGCGGGCATCGTGCAGGGCCTCGCCCAGGGGCTGCCGCACCGGGTGCTGAGCCTCAGCCTCCTGTCCGTCGGTCACATCGCCGCCTATCGGCAGGCGGGCTGGACGCAGAAGCAGCTGTCCTGGTACGTCCTGCTCTTCCAGATCCCGGAGATCGCCGAGAACTGGCTCGCGCACGACGACTTCGCCAACCTGCGCGACATGCTCGCCGAGCACCCGGACGTGGAAGAGGTCCTGGAGCCGCTGCGGGCGCCGGGCGCGCTGACCTCCGCGCTGAACATCTACCGCGCGGGCCTGCCCCCCGAGCTGGTGTTCGCCCCGGAACTTCCGGTGCCGCCGCTGCCCGACGGGTTCCCGGTGCTGGGGATCTGGTCCAGCGGCGACCGTTTCCTCACCGAGTACCAGATGACGGGTACGAGCGAGCGGGTGTCCGGCTCCTGGCAGTACGAGCGCGTCGAGGACGCGGGCCACTGGTTCCCGGTCGAGCGGCCGGAGACGACCGGCGAGCTGCTGCTCTCCTTCCTCAAGTCCAACTCCTGACACCCCTCGGGCAGCTCGCGCCCTCGGCCCGGGGTCCGATTCGGGGTCCGGGAACGACCGCCCCGCCCCCTGACCGCCCCTGCCGCTAGAACGGCGCCCGGGCGGTCACCGGCTCCTCGGACCCGGGCGTGAGCGCGGACAGGCCGCGGATCGGCCAGACCGGGTCGATCACCGCCTCCGCGTCTCCCTTGCGGCGCAGGAAGGCCTGGAAGTCCACGGCCCAGGTCCGGTACCAGCCGATCTGGCTCTCGTGCAGCGCGGCCGGGTCGAGGGCGGCGACGGCCGGGTGCCGCTCGGCTATCGCGATGGCGACCCGGACGGCGGCGAGTGCGTCGGCAGACGCCTGGTGGGCGGCGGTCAGCTCCACCCCGTACTCCCCGCAGACCGCTTCCAGGGTGCGCTTGCCGCGCCGGTAGCGGTCCACGGCCCGGTCGATGGTGTACGGGTCGACGACCGGGCCTATCGCGGCCCCGCCGAGCCGCTCCTCCAGGGAGGGCAGCCCGTGCCGGCGCAGCTCGGCGGCGAGCAGGGTCAGATCGAAGGACGCGTTGTACGCGACGACCGGGACCCCGTCCCGCCAGTACCCGGTGAGGGTCTCGGCGATCTCGTCCGCCACCTCGCGGACCGGACGGCCCTCGGCGGCGGCGCGCTCGTTGCTGATGCCGTGGATCGCCGACGCCTGTTCCGGGATGCGGATGCCCGGGTCGGCGAGCCAGTCCCGCTGCCGGACCACCCGCCCGCCGTGGACGCCGACGACCGAGGCCGTGACGATCCGGGCCTCCAGCGGATCGGTGCCGGTGGTCTCCAGGTCGAAGCCGACCAGTGCTTCCGCATGCCAAGCCATCGGGTCCTCCTTACGTGATCTCCCCCGTGGTGATGTTCACCCTCGCACGCACCACTGACAATCCGCCGCGGGCGACGGCTCGGGCGACGGCTCGGGCGCGGGGTCGGGCGCAGGGCCGGGTACGGCGCCGGGCGTGACACCGACTGTGGGTCGGGTGTGGGTCGGATGTGGACCGGAAGGCGGTCCGGCGGTCAGGAGACCGGCCGGGAGTCGAGCCACACGGACTCGAATTCCTCCCGATATATCGAGAAAAGTCCGTTGTCCTCGTCGGCGTCGGCGGCCCCGCTCGGCCGCACCATGTTCCGTCCGCCGCCCCGCAGCACCAGGACCGGTGCCTCCATCCCGCGCGCCTTGCGCAGGTACGACTGGACGACGGCGACCCCGTCGGGGCCGTCCCCGTCGACGAGGTACGCGGTGAAGCGCGGGGTCTCGTCGAAGACGTGGATCTGGAAGGCGCCGGGGTCGCGCAGCCGGGAGCGGACCCGCCGCATGTGCAGGATGTTCATCTCGACCGCGCGGCTCAGCTCACCCTTCTTCAGGCCCAGCTCGCGTTCGCGCCGCTTGACGGCGCTGCTGGCCGGATTGAGGAACAGCAGCCTTATCCGGCAGCCCGACTCGGCCAGCCGGACCATCCGGCGCCCGGAGAAGTTCTGCACGAGCAGATTGAGACCTATGCCGGTGGCGTCGAGCCGGCGCGCCCCGCCGAACAGGTCCTCGGCCGGGAGCTGCCGCTGGAGCCGGACCCGGTCGGGGTGGACGGAGACCACGTCCGCGTACCGGTCGCCCACCAGGTCCTCGACCGCGTCGACCGGCAGCCGGTCCGCCGAGGGCACCCCGGCGCCGCTGCCCAGGATCTCCAGGAGGCGGGCGGAGGCCCGCTCGGACTGGGCGAGCACGGTCAGCGACAGGGCCCGGTTACGGGAGACGACATTGCGCGTCACCTCCAGCTCGTCGAGGGCCAGCTCGACCTCGCGCCGGTCGTCGAAGTACGGCTCGAAGCACGGCCAGTGCTGCACCATCAGCTCGCGCAGCTGGGGGAGGGTGAGGAAGCTGAGGACGTTGTCGTCGGCCGGGTCGAGCAGATAGCCCTTGCGCCGTGAGACCTCGCGGACCGCCACGGCCCGCTGGACCCACTCCTGCCCGGCGGGTCCGGCGGCGGCGACCACCCAGTCGTCACCGTGCACCGGTTCGTAGACGGGGCGCAGCACCGCCGCGACGACGGCCCGCAGCCGCTGCTCGACGAGATTGAGCCAGATGTACGCGCGGCCGGCCCGCTGGGCCCGGGTGCGCACCTCGCTCCACGCCTCGGCGCCCCACTCCAGCTCGGCCCCGATCTCCACCGGCCGGGCGACAGAGACCGCGCCGGGCGGCACCGTCGCGGGCTCGGCCGCCCCGCCGTCGCCGCCCGCCTCGCCTGGGGGCAGCTCCAGCTCTCCCGAGCTCACCCGCGCACCGCCTTCTGCTCCCGGACATCCGATCCGGCCCACCGGCCGGACAACCCGCCACTACCACCTGACAACGATCAAGGAAGGGTACTCCGGGACCGGGAGCCGACGCAGCAGGATCGTCCGGGGCTTTGCCCAACTGCCCCGATCCGGGCCCAGGTTCCCGGGGTCAAGATCGTCCGGAGTGAGCGGATTCATAGGGGTACGCCCCACTGTCGCACCGCTCCGCCCCGCCGGACCCGCCCCGCGCGGCACGGCCTCCCACCGAGGGGCGACGGCGAGGAACCCGATGTTGACCGCCGGGAACGGACCGGCCGGGATCCCCCGATTCACCGGGCTTCCCGGCGCGTATTCAGGCCGGCCGCGCATCCGGGCCGTCCGCGCCCACGGCGGCCATCCTCCCGCGATCACCCATCCGGAGGAATCAACCTCCTAGGAGCTTGTCCGCTTTTCGGGCAGGATCGGCCTTTCGGACCGGGTCGGCCCGTAGTGCGGTCTCCCCGCCGCGTCCGGCTCGTGCCGTTGCCGTTGGCGTGCGGTCGCCGTGTGCCGTTGCCCGCCCCCGGATCAGAAGTGGGAGAGGTTCGCCTATGCAGGTCTGGCCGGGACAGGCGTATCCCCTGGGCGCCACCTACGACGGCGCCGGTACGAACTTCGTGGTCTTCTCCGAGGCCGCCGACCGTGTCGAGCTGTGCCTCCTCGACGACGACGGGACGGAGACGACGGTCGAGCTGCGCGAGACGGACGCCTTCGTCCGCCACGCCTATCTGCCGGGGGTGATGCCGGGGCAGCGGTACGGCTTCCGGGCCCATGGTCCGTACGCGCCGGAGCGCGGGCTGCGCTGCAATCCGGCGAAGCTGCTCCTCGACCCGTACGCGCGGGCGATCTCGGGCTCGGTCGCATGGGGGGAGGCGGTGTACGGCTACCCGTTCGGACGTCCGGACGCGCGCGACGACCGCGACTCGGCACCGCACACGATGACCTCGGTGGTGGTGAACCCGTACTTCGACTGGGGCGACGACCGCAGACCGCGCACGGAGTACCACCACACCGTCATCTACGAGGCGCATGTGAAGGGCCTGACCATGCGTCACCCGGATCTGCCGGAGGAGCTGCGCGGGACGTACGCGGGGCTCGCGCATCCGGCGGTGATCGGACACCTGAGGGAACTGGGGGTCACGGCCTTGGAGTTGATGCCCGTCCACCAGTTCGTGAACGACCACCGGCTGGTGGACTCGGGGCTCTCGAACTACTGGGGCTACAACACGATCGGCTTCTTCGCCCCGCACAACGCCTACGCCTCCTGGGGCGACCGGGGCCAGCAGGTCCTGGAGTTCAAGGCGGCGGTCCGGGCACTGCACCAGGCGGGCATCGAGGTGATCCTCGACGTGGTCTACAACCACACCGCCGAGGGCAACCATCTGGGTCCGACGCTGTCGTTCCGGGGCCTGGACAACCCTTCCTACTACCGGCTCGCGGAGGACCAGCGCTACTACATGGACACCACCGGCACCGGGAACTCGCTGCTCATGCGCTCCCCGCACGTCCTTCAGATGATCATGGACAGTCTGCGGTACTGGGTGACCGAGATGCATGTGGACGGCTTCCGCTTCGATCTGGCGGCCACGCTGGCCCGCCAGTTCCACGAGGTGGACCGGCTGTCGTCGTTCTTCGACCTGGTGCAGCAGGATCCGGTGGTCAGTCAGGTGAAGCTGATCGCGGAGCCGTGGGACCTGGGCGAGGGCGGCTATCAGGTGGGCAACTTCCCGCCGCAGTGGGCCGAATGGAACGGCAAGTACCGGGACTGCGTCCGCGATCTGTGGCGCGGCGAGCCGCAGACGCTCGCCGAGTTCGCCTCGCGGCTGACCGGCTCCTCGGATCTCTACCAGGACGACGGACGGCGACCGCTCGCCTCGGTCAACTTCGTGACCTGCCACGACGGTTTCACGCTGCGCGACCTCGTCTCGTACAACGAGAAGCACAACGAGGCCAACGGCGAGGGCAACCAGGACGGCGAGAGCCACAACCGCTCCTGGAACTGCGGGGTGGAGGGCGAGACCGACGACATCGGGATCCGGGAACTGCGGGCCCGCCAGACCCGTAACTTCCTCGCCACCCTGCTGCTTTCGCAGGGCGTGCCGATGCTCAGCCACGGCGACGAGTTCGGCCGCACCCAGGGCGGCAACAACAACGCGTACTGCCAGGACAGCGAGGTCTCCTGGGTCGACTGGCCCAAGCCTGGGGCCGAACCGGAGGCCACGCTGCTGGAGTTCACCCGGGCGATGGTGCGGCTGCGGCGCGAGCATCCGGTGTTCCGGCGCCGGCGCTTCTTCCACGGCCGGCCAGTCGAGGGCACCCACGACGAGCTCACGGACATCGCCTGGTTCACCCCGGAGGGCGAGGAGATGACCGCCCGGGACTGGCAGGCGGCGCACGCCAAGGCGCTGACGGTCTTCCTCAACGGCGACGCCATCTCCGAGCCGGGCACCCAGGGCGAGCGGATCACCGACGACTCCTTCCTGCTGATGTTCAACGCCGAGTCGGAGCACCTGGACTTCGAGGTGCCGGACACGCACGGCGAGCGCTGGCAGGTCGTCGTGGACACCTCCCACCCGGAGGGCATGCCCCCGGAGCGCGGGCCGGAGGTCACGGCGGGCGAGCGGGTGACGCTCGCACCGCTGACCCTGACGGTGCTGCGCCGCCCCGCCTGACCCGTACGGACCCCCGATGCTCGTCGCGCGGGGCGGCCGACCGAGTGAGCCGAACGGGTGAGCCGGGACGGCCGCGCGGGTCCGGGCCACCCCGGCCAAGGGCGTCGACACCCGATCGGACGCGGGCCGGGATGACAGGGAAGGCGTGCGGCGGGGTACGTACGTTCCCATGACGTCCCCCTCGCAGCGGGCGCTGCCCACCGCCACCTACCGGCTCCAGCTCGGGCCGGACTTCCCCTTCACCGCTGCCGCGCGCGCCGTGCCGCACCTGGCCGGGCTCGGCATCTCGCATCTGCATCTGTCGCCGGTATGGGAGGCCGTGCCCGGTTCGGCGCACGGCTACGACGTGACCGACCCCCGGCGGGTCCGGGCCGAGCTGGGCGGCGAGGACGGGCTGCGGGCCCTCGCGGCGACGGCGCGGGAGCACGGCCTCGGGCTGGTCCTGGACGTGGTGCCGAACCACATGGCGGCCTCGCCCCGGCACAACCGCCCCCTGTGGGAGGCGCTGCGGGAGGGGCCGGGGTCGCCGTACGCCCGCTGGTTCGACATCGACTGGGCGGCGGGCGACGGGCGGGTCCTGATGCCGGTGCTGCCGGCGCGCCTGCCGGACGTCCGGGGCCGGCTGCGGGTGACGGACGGGATGCTCGCGCTCGACGGGGCGGACGGGGCGGACGGTCCGGTGTTCCCGCTGCGGGCCGGTACGGAGGGACTGCCCCTGGACGAGCTGCTCGACGCCCAGTTCTACCGGCTCGGCTGGTGGCGGCTGGCCCGCACCGAGCTGAACTACCGGCGCTTTTTCACCGTCGCGGATCTCATCGGGGTGCGGATGGAGGACCCGGAGGTGTTCGCGGCCACCCACGCGAAGGTGCGGGAGCTGGTGGCGGACGGGGTGGTGGAGGGGCTGCGGATCGACCACCCGGACGGGCTCGCCGACCCCGAGGACTATCTGGCCCGCCTTCAGGAGGCGACCGGCGGGCGGTGCTGGATCGTGGTGGAGAAGATCCTCACGGGGGACGAGTGCCTTCCCGGGGCGTGGCCGGTGGCGGGCACGACCGGCTACGACGCGCTGCGGCGGGTGGACGGCCTGTTCACGGATCCGCTCGGCGCCGAGGAACTTGCCGATCTGTACCGGGAGTTCACCGGCCGGGCGGGTGACCGGGGCGGCTACTGGGAGGCGACGGCCCGGCGGGCCGCGTACAAGGTGGTGACCCATGAACTGACCTCCGAGGTCGTCGCGCTGACCCGCTCGGCGGCCCGGATCTGCGCGGCCGAGCCCCCCTTGCGCGATCACGCGCCCTGGGCGCTGCACACGGCGATCCGTGAACTCCTGGTCCGGATGCCGGTCTACCGCCCCTATCGCGCGGGCGGCGAGCGGGTTCTCACGGCGGAGGCGGTACAGGGCGCGAAGGCGGCGTTCGCGGTACCGGAGGAGGCGACGGCGGTGGACGTCGTGCGCGGCCTGGCCCTCGGCGCGTACGGGGACGGCCCCGGACAGCGGGCCTTCCGCGCCCGGTTCGCGCAGACCTCGTCGGCACTGCGGGCCAAGTCCGTGGAGGACACGGCCTTCTACCGCTACACCCCGCTACTCAGCGCCAACGAGGTGGGCGGCGATCCGGGCCGTCCGGCGGTCTCGCCGGAGGAGTTCCACGCCTTCTGCGCCCGGCTCGCCCGGGACTGGCCCGCGACGGGGACGGTGCTGAGCACGCACGACACCAAGCGCAGCGCGGATGTGCGGGCCGCGATCGCGGTGCTGTCCCAGTGCCCGGGCCGCTGGGCGGAACTGTTCGCCGAGGTGACCGCCCGGACCTCGGACGTCCCCGCGCCGGATCCGCATCTGGCGTGGACGGCGTGGCAGACCGCGTTCGGCTTCGGAGCCCCGGACGCGGAGCGGCTGGGACCGGCGGTGCTGAAGTCCGTTCGGGAGGCCGGGCTGCACACCAACTGGACGGAGCCTGACGCCGGTTACGAGCGGACGGTGGCCGACTTCGTCGCGGCGGGGCCCGGCCGGATCCCGCTGCGCGGCCCCGCCGGGCCGGCGGCCGGTCTCGAATCGCACATCCGGACCCAGATCCTGGGCGCCACGCTGGTCCAGCTGACGATGCCAGGGGTGCCGGAGCTGTACCAGAACACCGAGCGGGAGTACCGGGCCCTGGTGGACCCCGACAACCGGGCACCGTTCGCGGCCGGTCCGGACGACGACAAGACGGCGGTGGTACGGGCCGCGCTGCGGCTGCGCCGCGACCGCCCGGAACTCTTCGGCCCGGCGGGCACGTACACCCCGCTGACCGCGACCGGTCCGGCCGCCCGGCACTGTGTCGCCTTCGCCCGCACCGGGCAGGTCCTGACCGCCGTCACCCGGCTGTCGCTGCGGCTCGCGGAGACGGGCGGCTGGCAGGACACCACGCTGGTGCTGCCGGAGGGCCGTTGGTCCGATCTCCTGGACGGAGTACGGGAGTTCACGGGCGGCCCCGACACTCCGGTGAAACTGGCGGAGCTGTTCGAGGCCCGGCCGGTGGCGCTGTTCGCGCGGGCGTGAGAAGAGAAAGTGGGGGACGAGGAGAGCGAGAGGACTATCAGACGAAGGGAATCGTTAAGAAGGAAGCCCTCTCATGGCCTCGCCCCGGGACCGACCGTAACACTCAGGCGGGGATCAGGTCGCGCAGATTTCCGGGGGTGATCACCCGCGAGCCCGGCGCCAGGCCGTCGAGCGGCTCCAGACCGAGGTAGACGACCGGCTCGTCCGGCACGGTCCGCCCGTCCGCCACCGTGATCCGGGCGCCTTTCCCGGCCATCAGGTCCAGGAGGTAGCGGAGCGTCAGCGGGGTGCGCTCGACCAGACCGCGGACCAGGATCGCGAAGGACACCCGGTTCCTCTCGGCGGTGTTCGCCGCCGGGCTGCCCTTGAGATACAGGTGCAGCCAGCGGGCCTGCCAGCCGCCCTCGTCGCCGCGCTCGAAGACGAGCGGCAGCGCGATCCGGCCGGGGCCGCGCAGATCGGACTTCATCCGCACGGTCCGCGGCTCATAGGGCCGCCCTCCCTGGGCGGCGTCGCGCAGCATGAAGCCGAAGAACGACTCGGCGACCTCGTCGAACCCCTCGCCGGAGTAGATGTTCACGTGCGGCACGATGAACCGGCCGTCCACCGCACCGAGCCAGAGATCGATGAACTCCGAGGCGCCGTCCGGCGCTTCGGTGACATCGCCCGAGTGCGTGCCCGCCACGGACCGGAGGTTGGTGTACGACAGCCAGGTCTCGGTCGCATAGTCGTCGCGCAGGACCAGCGCGGACAGGTCGTAGTCGGTGGTGCGCGCCGCCTCCTTCCAGTAGGTGAAGAAGCGCAGGAGCTCACCGTCGACCGGGGAGAGCGAGCCGCGCGGCAGGGTGCCGAGCCCGGCCGCCGCCGCCCGGCCGCTCAGCGGCAGCGCCACGTCCAGGATGTCCGGGTCGACCAGCAGGTGCGCGGGCGCGTCGAGCCGGCGCCGGATCTCGGCGTCGAGCACGGCGAGGACCCGCTCGCATACGGCGGACGGGATCGGCGCGCGGGTGTCGTCGGCCACCCAGGCCCCGCCCGCGCGGTTCACGAACACCCGCTGGGGCACGGTCTGTTCAGCACGATTCTGGAGGTGCTCGCGCACGGAGAGCAGAACCCGTCCCGACCCGCCGGGCACGGCCCTCTCGACGGCGGCGAGTACGGCCTCGCGCTCCCCGTCCCCGGCGGCGGTGCGCAGCAGCCGGTCCAGGGAGCGCAGCAGCAGGCCGGGCGCCTCGCGGGCGAGCAGTCCGGCGGCCTCGGCGACCTCGCCTCGGCCCAGCAGTTCCTCGACAACGGCGGCGAGCGAGGGCACCTTGCGCTCACCGCGCGCGATCGCGAACACCTCGGCCGCGTGCGGCCACTGGGGGTACTCGTGCGGGTGCAGCCGCTCGCCGAGCCGCTTCCACTGCTCGCGGTACGGCGCCACGTCGGCGTACTTGCCGGGGGCTTCGGCGAGCACCGCGTCGAGCCCGGCGAGCAAGGCCCGCCGGTGCGGCCGGGACAGAGCGCGGAAGCGGGTGCGTTCGCGCAGGGTGACATCACCGTCCGCGAGCGCGCAGGCCAGCCGGAGCACATCCGTCACGGTGTCGAGGAGCGGCGCGCAACCGGCCATCAGCCGTGCCTTGTTGACGACCGCGCGGCTCTCCCGGATCGGGATCGTGTCCGGCTGGGGGCCGTCGGCGCAGTGCGTGGCGAGCACGGCGAGGTCGGCGAGGTGTTCCGGGCCGAGCGGAGTGGTGCTGCCGGCCAGCGCGCGGTAGAGGTCCGCGACCTCGTCCTCCAGGGGTCCCCCGAGACCGAGGACGGTCACCCGGTCCCGGGCGGAGGCGGTCAACTCGTCGTGGGCGGCGAGCATGTCCTCGTAGGTGTGCTGGTAACGGCCGTACGTGGGCAAGCTCAGCAGGTCGAGGTGGCCGTGACGGAGCTGATCGAGGACCCGGGTCCGGGTCTCCTCGTCGGCGGCCAACGCCTGGGCGACGCACGCGGCCCAGAAGTCCAGGGTGTCGGGCACCCCGGCGGGGAAGTCCTTGAAGTAGACGTTGTGGCCGACGTGGTCGCCGACCAGTTCGCGGACCGTGGCGAGAGCGCGAGCGGCGATCGTCTCGACCGCCGGCCGGTCGAGCCCGCCGAGCGCGGCCATGAGCCCGCCGGACAGCTTGAACCCCACGGACATCAGAGCGACGTCGAACTGCCGGACCGCGTCGGCCCCTTGCCAAGCGCTTCCTTCCGGGGCGTTCCGCTCAAGGGCCTTTCCCTCGGGGGCGGGGACGCGAAGGGTGTGCCGGACGACCAGTCGTTCGAGTGTGTGCGCTATGGGGTGTTCCATGGCGGCATGTTCGCAGGCCCCCGCACCCGCCCGCACACCCATTTCATCCGGCCCCCGTTTCTCGGCGCGGGTCGACGTCCGTCCTGCTATCCGCCCGGACGGACGACGAGGCTGCGGGGCGCGCGGGTGACGACTCCGGCGCGTACCGGGCGGAAGCCGTCGGCGAGCCGGAGCCGGGGCATGGCCGAGAACAGGGCACGCAGCGCGTACTCGGCTTCCAGGGCGGCGAGGGTGACGGCGGGGCACGGACCGGAGCCGTAGGTCAGTTGGGCGGGGTCGGCGCGGTCCGGGTCGAAGCGGTCGGGGTGCCGGAAGCGTTCCGGGTCGCGGCCGGCCGCGCCGAGCAGCAGCGCGACGGGCGCGCCGGACGGCAGCACGCCCCCGCTGACGTGGATCTCGCCGCGCGTACGGCGCAGCACGATCTGCACCGGTGGCTCACGCCGCAGGGATTCGGCCCAGGCCCGGGCGATGAGGTCGGAGGGCGCGTCGCGCAGCGCCGCGGTCTGCTCGGGGTCGGTGAGGACGTCGGCGAGGAACCCGGCCAGAGCTTTCTCCCGGACGCCGATCTGTCCGGTGCACTGGCCGGCGAGAGCGGCGGCGGCACGGCCCCGGACCAGCCGCATCATGTCGCGGTACGGGACGCCGACGGCGGCGGCGACGGTGCCGGCGGGCAGCCAGCGGCAGAAGTCGGCGACGAGGTCGACGAGCGGCCGGCCGACGAGACGGTGGGCGAGGACGAAGGCGGTGCGTTCGGCGACGGCCCGCAGTTCGGCCTCGTCGACGTCCGTGTGGGTCTGGGCGCAGGGCGGATCGCCGGGCCGGTGCCCGTGGGTGAACCGGGAGTCGGTCAGCGCGCCCGCCACGTCCGCGTACCGGCTGAGCACCCAGGCTCGCAGCAGCGGGTCGTGGGTGAGCGGGAACTCCTCGCGCAGGACCCGGTACGTGCGGTACGGATCGCGCGCCGCCCCCGGCGCGAGCGGACTCGGCGGCACTCGGCGCGCACCGGGCCGCAGGGCCCTCTCTGCGGGACGGGCCGCCGGCGCCATGGTGGGCAGCCGGGCCCAGAGGTCCCGCCAGGGCGCGCGGTCGTTCCGATGCCCGAGGGTACTGCGGCCCGGCCCGCCGTCCGGCCGACCGGACGGCATTGCCTCGGCCGCACCGCCGGGCAAGTCTTCGGCCCCGTCGCCGGGCGTGCCGCCGGGCACTTCGTCGGGCACGCCACCCGTCTGCCGCTCGCTCATCTCGCCCCCTCACCGGATCCGCGCCGCCCATCACCTTCCCCTCACAGCACCACCGGCCCCACCCGACCGCAGCAGATATACCGCCGGCCGGGTGAAATGGCCCTACCGCCACGCCTGGGTACGAGCCCCCAACTGCCGCGCTCACGTGCGGGCCCCTTCTCGGAGGCACCGTGAGCGCGGGCCACCCACCTGACGACGCCAGCAGCTTGGCTCATATCGTCGACTGGGTGATCGAGACGCGGTCTGGCATCCGCCTTCTCGAACGTCGGTCAACTTCTTGGTAAGGGCTGAAGCCTCTGACCCCGCACATGATTCTCTGACTAAGGTCAGAGAATGGACACGACGCAGATCGACCAGGTGCGGCAGTTCAACCGCACCGTCACCGAACGTGTGGGCGTACTCCACGACCGCTACCTAGGCCGCGATCGGCCCATCGGTGAAGCCCGGCTGCTCTGGGAGATCGGTGAGGAGGGCCGGGACGTGCGGCAGCTGCGCGAGCACCTCGCGCTCGACTCCGGGTACGTCAGCCGGCTGCTGCGCTCCCTGGAAGCCGACGGCCTGGTGACGGTAGAGCCGCAGCCCCGGGACAGGCGGGTGCGCACCATCAGGCTCACCGATGCGGGCCGCGCCGAGCGCGCGGTGCTCGATGGCCGCAGCGACGAGTTGGCCGGCTCTCTCCTGGAGCCGCTCAACACGGCCCAGCGCGCCCGGCTGACCGCCGCCATGGCTGAGGTCGAACGGTTGCTGACCGCTGCGACGGTCACGCTGGACGCGGTCGACCCGGACCACCCCGACGCCCAGCACTGCCTGCGGTCGTACTTCGCCGAGATTCAGGCACGCTTTGAGACCGGCTTCGACCCCGCGCGGAGCCTGCTGCCTGACGCGGGCGAACTCCGGCCACCACGCGGCCTGTTCCTGGTTGCCCGGCTACACGGAGAGCCCGTCGGCTGCGCCGGCCTGAAGTTGCCCCCCGGCGCCCCGGCCGAGATCAAACGCATGTGGGTCGCGCCCCGCACCCGGGGCCTCGGTCTCGGCCGCCGGTTCCTGACCGAGCTGGAGACTCAAGCCGCCCGGCAAGGCTGCGAGGTACTCCGCCTGGACACCAACAAGGCGCTCACCGCGGCGATTGGCCTCTACCACTCCAGCGGCTTCCAGGAGGTCGCCGCCTTCAACGATGAGCCGTATGCCCACCACTGGTTCGAGAAGCGGATCAGCACACCACCGTTCGGATGAGGGCCCAGGTGGACTGGCGGCTTGTCAGGCGGCTCTGGCCGGGTAATCGGTCCCTGATCGGGTCGCCGAGTCGGGCGCGAACGGCCGAGCACGATCGATGCTGTGAGTCCGACTCCGGCACCCCGGAGGAGAACCGAGGCACAAAAGAGAGGCCCACTCCTCAGTCTCCCGAAAGCCGGTACGCCACCTGTCCGAAGCCGACCTGGTCTCCGGGCCGGACCGCCACCGCGCCCACGACGCGGCGGCCGTTCACGGTGGTGCCGTTGGTCGAGCCGAGGTCGCGCAGGACCCAGGTTCCACCCTGGCAGGAGAGTTCGGCGTGCATGCGGGAGACGGTCTCGTGGGTGAGCCGGAGCCCGTTCAGGGGGTCGCGTCCTATGCGCAGCGGGTACGGGCCGGGCGGCGGGAGGAGGAGTTTGGGCAGGCGTTCGGCGTGCCAGGTGCGGCTGAGTTTCGCCGTGAACGCCGACATGCGGCCGACCGCGCCCATCACCCGGCGGCTCCAGCCCGACTCGGTGGCGAGGTCGGAGGTGAGTACGACGAGTTCTTCGGGCCGCCGGGCGGCCAGGACGCGTTCCATCCGGAAGAGGAACGTGTCGTGCGAGAGCCGTCCTTGCGCGACTCCCTCGCGCAGCACCGCGAGCGCCTGTTCCCGCTCGGCGTCGCCGAGGCGGGGGGCACGGTCCGGCGGGGGCGCCGGGAGCGGGTACGGGTGAGGGGTCGTCACGCTCGTGATTGTCCGCCGGAAGGCCCCGAGGTGTCCAGAACGGCCGTCAGGAGCTGTCCGGCGGATCTCGGTCGGGGCCATGACGCCTGGCACGGCCTATCCGCCCCTGATCCACCGGACACCCCCTAAATCGCGTGCCACCCTGCCGCTTCGTTGTTACGGTCGGCCCGCTTCGACCACTTGGAGGACACCCGTATGACCTCACCCGAGTCACCCGACTCGTACACCCGGCACGCCCCGCACGACCCACAAGCCCCGCTTGTCGTACGGCCGCTGGCCGGCCCCGGGGAGTTGGATCTCTTCAACCGTCTCGACTACGTCCTGGACCACGAACTCGCCGACGACCTCGCCACCGGCCGCCGCCGCCCCGAGTGGCTGTGGGTGGCGCTGCGCGGGGAGCGGCTGGTCGGGCGGATCGGCTGGTGGACCGGCCGGCCCGGCGCGGAGCCCCAGTATCTGGACTTCTTCGATCTGGACCCCGCCCTGCCCGCCGGCGAGGCCGCCGCCATCGGGACGCGGCTGCTGGAGACGGCGAGCGCGGCGGTCGTCGGGGACGGCCCGCGCCCCGAGTACGGACGCTACATACCGCCGGACTGGCAGGACGTACCGGAGACGCGTGCGCATCTGGAGACCCTGTTCGGCGTTCTCGCTGCCTCCGGTGCCCGGCCCCTGGTCGAGCGTCTTCGCTTGGAGTGGCGCCGCGAGCCGGCGGCACCCGCGCCCCTGTCCCCGCCCACTCCCGCGTCCGCGTCCACTCCCCCGCCCGCGCCCACCGGCCGACTGGTCTTCCGCCCCGTCCGAGACCGTGAGGATCTGCTCGCGCTCATGACCCCGGTCATGGAGGGCACGCTGGACGCCCACGGCCAGGCCGATCTGGCGTCCGGGCTCTCGCTGCGCGAGGCCGCCGAACTCCACTACGACGACGAGCTGGCGCACTACACGACGCCCCGCTCGTGGTGGCGGATCGCGGAGCTCGCCACGACCGGGGAGCCGGTCGGCTTCGTCGTGCCCGCGCGCAACAACTACCACGCGATCATCGCGTACCTCGGGGTGCTGCCCGCCCACCGCGGCCGGGGCCACATCGACGAGATCCTCGCCGAGGGCACCCGGATCCTCGCCGAGGAGGGCGTGCCGCGGATCCGCGCGGCGACGGACGTCGGCAATGTGCCGATGGCGCGTTCCTTCGCGCGGGCCGGTTACGTCACCTTCGAGCGGCAGATCAATTACGTGTGGGACGCGCCGGAGGTAGCGGGCGGGCAGGGCGACTGACTGCCAGGATGGTCCCGTAGCCGTGGATCGGGCGTGTGGACACGGGCGCGGTCACAGGGGTAATAGGGGCAACAGGTCCACTCGGCCATATGACGACACGACCGAGTGGTCTTCGACCGAACCCGGCGGTTCCGGCGGCTCCGGTGCCCCGGCCCGCCCCCGACCCGCCCCGTGTCCGCGCGCCCTCGACGAGACGAGGGGACCGTCACGTGCTGTTCGAGGTATGGGCGCCACAAGCCCGCGACCGGGTGACGCTGGAGCTGGCCGGTGCCGCGCACCCGCTCACGCGGGACGCCGAGCGGGCCGGCTGGTGGACGGGTACCGCTCCGGCGGCCGACGGCGACCGGTACGGCTTCGCCCTGGACGACGGCCCCGTGCTGCCCGATCCGCGCGCCCGCCGTCTCCCCGACGGCCCGGACGGTCTCGCCGCCGTCGTCGACCACGACACGTACGTCTGGCGGCACGACACCCCGCGGCTACGGCTGCGGGCCGGTGTCGTGTACGAGCTGCACATCGGCACCTTCACTCCCGAGGGCACGCTCGACGCGGCGGCGGCGCGGCTCGGCGAACTGGCGGGGCTCGGGGTCACCCATGTGGAGCTGATGCCGCTGTGCCCGTTCCCGGGAACGCGCGGCTGGGGGTACGACGGGGTCGCGCCATGGGCGGTGCACGAGCCGTACGGCGGGCCGGAGGCGCTGAAGCGGTTCGTGGACGCGGCGCACGGGCTCGGGCTCGGGGTGGTCCTGGACGTGGTGCACAACCACCTGGGCCCGTCCGGCAACCATCTGCCGTCCTTCGGGCCGTACTTCACCGACACCCACACCACGCCCTGGGGTCCGGCGGTGAACCTGGACGCGCCGGGTTCGGACGAGGTCCGGGCGTACTTCCTGGGCAGCGCGCTGGCCTGGCTGCGCGACTACCGGATCGACGGGCTGCGGCTGGACGCCGTGCACGCGCTCGTCGACACCCGGGCGCTCACCTTCCTGGAGGAGCTGTCGGCGGCGGTCGACGAACTCTCCGCCGAGCAGGGCCGCCGGCACTTCCTGGTCGCCGAGTCCGACCGGTGCGACCCGCGGACGACCGCCCCTCGCGGGTCCGGCGGCCTGGGGCTGCACGCCCAGTGGAACGACGACTTCCACCATGCCCTGCACACCGCGCTGACCGGTGAGTCCCAGGGGTATTACGCCGACTTCGCGCGCGCCCCGATGGCCGCGCTGGCGAAGACGCTCACGCGGGTCTTCTTCCACGACGGCACGTACTCGAGCATTCGGGGCCGCAAGCACGGCCGGCCGGTGGACCGGGCGCGTACCTCGGCGCACCGGTTCCTCGGTTACGCCCAGACCCACGACCAGATCGGCAACCGGGCCACCGGCGACCGGCTCTCCGCCACCCTCTCCCCCGGGCTGCTGGCCTGCGCGGCGGCGCTGGTGCTGACCGGTCCGGCGGTGCCGATGCTGTTCATGGGCGAGGAGTGGGGGGCGCGGACGCCGTGGATGTACTTCACCGACCACACCGATCCGCAGCTCGCCGAGGCCGTACGACAGGGGCGGCGGCGGGAGTTCGCGGCGTTCGGCTGGGCGGAGGAAGAGATTCCGGATCCACAGGATCCGGCCACCCGGGACCGCTCCGTGCTCGACCGCGCCGAGCGCGGGCGCGATCCGCACAAGCGGCTGTTGACCTGGCACCGCGAGCTGATCGCGCTGCGCCGTACCCTGCCGGACCTCACCGATCCGGACCTGGCGGCGGTGCGGGTGGCGTACGACGAGGAGGCGCGCTGGCTGGTGTTCCGGCGCGGGGACGTACGGGTGGCGGTGAACCTGGGGGCGAAACCGGCGGAGATCGCGCTCGGTTCGAACGGCCGCGACCGGGTGCTCGCCGCGTGGGAGCGGACGGAGGCACCCGGCCGGGACGGGATGCTGCGGCTGCCGGCGGAGTCGGCGGCGGTCTTCACGGACGGGTGACGGGCGGTGGCTGCCGGCGTCTTGCGGTGCCGGTCCCGCGGTCCGCCTCCCCCGCTGTGCGACTACTCGACGAGGGCCATCTCGCGCGGGGTGTTGTTGAAGCGGCGGCCGGTACCGTCCTCCGTCAAGGTCACGATGTCCTCGATGCGCACGCCGAAGCGGCCGGGCAGATAGACGCCCGGCTCGATGGAGAAGCACATGCCGGGGACGATCGGCCGCTCCTCGCCCTCGATCATGTACGGGGGTTCGTGCGTGGTGACGCCGATGCCGTGGCCGGTGCGGTGGATGAAGTACTCGCCGTAGCCCGCGTCGGCGATCACCCGGCGCGCGGCCCGGTCCACGTCCTGGCAGGCGGCCCCGGTCCGGACCGCCTCGAACCCGGCCTGCTGCGCTTCCCGTACGAGGTCGTGGACGCGCCGCTCCTCGGCGGTGGGCTCGCCGACGTGGACGGTACGGGTGGTGTCGGAGCCGTAGCCGTGCTTGAGGCCGCCGAAGTCGAGGACGACCATGTCGCCGTGCTCGATCGTCCGGTCGCCGGCCTCGTGGTGCGGGTTGGCGCCGTTGGGGCCGGAGCCGACGACGGTGAAGTCGACCTGGGAGTGCCCGAAGCCCAGCAGTAGGGCGGCCAGGTCGGCGGCGACGTCGCTCTCCTTCCGGCCGGCGAAGCGGACCTTCAGGATCTCGCCGTACGTCCGGTCGGCGGCGGCCCCGGCGGCGGCGATCCGGGCCAGTTCGTGGGTGTCCTTGACGGCGCGGAGCATCGGCAGGGAATCGGTGAGCGCGGTGTACGAGGTCCCCGGCAGGGCCTGCTGGAGGCCGAGCAGGTGCAGGGCCCAGGCGTTGTCGCTGACGCCGAAGCGGCCGGAGGCGTCGAGCAGGGGCGCGGTGACGGCGTACGGGTCCTTGCCGTCGGTCCAGTCGCGCAGGGTGAGCGCGGCGGCGCCGGCGGCCTTCGCCGCGTCCGGGGCCTCCAGGGTGGGGACGACGAGGACGGGGTCCCGGCCGGGGACGAGGACGAGGACGGTGAGCCGTTCGGTGCTCGCGGTCGGCTGGTAGCCGGTGAGGTACGTGAGGTCGGGGCCGGGTGCGACGAGCAGTCCGGCGAGTCCGGCCGCGGCGGCGGATTCGGCGGCGCGGGCCATCCGGGCCCGGTAGTCGTCGGCGGTGAAGGGGGCGGGGGCGCTCTCGGGATCCTCGGGGGTGGTGCTCCGGGGCTCGGGGCTCTGGGTCATGGGTGATCTCCTCCTCGACGTACAGCATCCTGCCCCGGGGCGGCAGCGTCCCGCGACCGCGCGCGGGCGGACCGGCGGACGGTCACTGGACAGTCGTCGTGCGGACGCCGGAACCGCCGTCCGGCGGGAGCCGCGGCGGCACCCGGCCGGCGCCCTCCTCGCCGTCCGGGCCCACGCCCCGGCACCGTCAGAAGACGGGTTCCCGGCAGATGCCTTCCGGGTCCTCTCTGGCCGTCTCCGCGAACTCGCGGAAGCTCAGGTTGGCGATGATCAGGTTCGCGTTCATCTCGTGGACGACGGGCGGCGTGACGCGGAACGACCCGGCCCACTCCTCGAAGTGTTCAGGGTCCTCGGCGTGATCCTCGCTCAGCAAGGACAGGGCCAGCAGTGTCATGGGAGTGCCCGTCATCGTGACGCCGTCGGCGAGATACGCCTCGTGGTCCTGTTCCCCGGCCGAGGAGGCCATCGCGAGCATCCGATCGGGAGTCACACCCGCCCACGCCGGATCGTCGACGATGTGGAGGTACGACTCGTAGTCGTCGCCCCATTTCTCCGGGAGCTTCCTCAACTCCGCCAACACCGCCTCCCACGCCTGGTCGTCGGAATAGTCCGTCCTCACGATCAGCGCGGCGTCGGCGTCCCGCTCGACCGGCCACTCCACACCGTCACTCATGTCCCCGCCCCTCCACCCGCGCGTCCGCCGCGCTGTCGAGCACTGTCCGCTCACGCTAGGGGGCGGCACTGACAATCCGGTGATCAGCCGTGTGAAGCCGGGGCAGGGGCAGGGGCCGGGGCCGGGGCTTACGCGTGGGCCGGACGTACGCCGGACCACTGCTCGGCACCGTATGCCTCGAAGCGCTCGACCTCCGTGAAGCCGAGCTTCGACGCGAGACGCATCGCGCGGGCGTTGGCGGTCTGGGTGCGGAGGGTCACCGGTTCGCCGGGAAGTGCGGCGGCCAGCCACGCGAGTGCCGCTTCGCTCGCTTCGGCGGCGTAACCGTTTCCCCATGCCTGCGGAAGGAGCAGGAAGCCGAGTTCGACCGGCCCGGCGGTCGCAGGGGTGTGCCCCGGACGCTCCTCGCGTTCCTGACCCTCGCCGGGCTCCGCGTCGCGCCGGTCGAGGGTGACCGCGCCGATCATCTCACCGTCGAGGTCGATCACGAAGAAGCCGGGGCGCTGTCCGGGCGTCTCGGGCATCACGCGCGCGAGGTGGTCGCGCGGCTGGGCGCCGCCTATGTAGGTGCCCACCTCGGGCGACGCGAACAGATCGACGAACGCCGCCCGGTCCCGGGCCTCGGCTGCCCGGAGCACGAGCCGCTCGGTGCGGAGGGGGACGGGTGGCCAGGCGACGGGGCCGAGATCGGTCGTGGCAGTCATGGCGGTCACCATAGCCCCGCTTGGCCCCGTGCCGAGGTCCGCTGCCCGAGCTCCGCTACCCGGGGTCCCGGACGATGAGGCGTTCGAGCAGATCCTGGAACTCGTCGCCGACGACGATCCTCAACTGGCCGTCGTCCTCGCTGTGTTCGCTGAGCTGGGTGAGGGTGCCGGAGTGCCACCAGAAGACGTACGGGCTGATGGCACCGGGGGTGTCCTCGTATCCGGAGGCGGCGAAGGAGGCCATGGCGCCGAGGGCGGGGACGATGGTGGTGTCGCGGATGACGTGGAAGGCGAGCTGGTGCCGGAAGGGCAGGGCGACGAGCGCGCCATCGGGGGTGAGCGGGCGGCCGGTGACGCGACGGACGACGGCATCGAGGTCCAGGACGCGGCTGGCGGTGTAGAAGGAGTCGCCGAGGATGACCTCGAAGCTCATGCCGTCGGCGTCCTTGACGGTCTCGTGGCCTTCGAGGGGCAGTCCGCGCAGGTTGTCGAGCGCCCGGGCGCGCAGCCGGGCCGGGTCGCCGAGCCGTTCGAGTGCCTCGTCGGTGAGGGTCATGACGCTCTCTGGCAGGTCGAGCGCCAGGACTTCGTAGAGCCCGGGGGCGACGCTGCGGGCGTAGCCGAACGCGCCGGGGTCGATGCCCTCGCCGCTGACGACACGGGGGTAGAGCTGGGAGCGGATCTGCTCGGGCGGCAGGGTGTCGAGGGCGGAGGGCCCTTCGAGGGCGCGGACCACGAGTCCGACGTGACGGTTGACGAGCTGATGCCAGACACGGGGGCCGCGCGGGTCGTGATGGCAGACGGCGGCGAGATTGGCCAGCCCGAAGCGGCGGCCCGAGTCGTCCGTCACATGGTCGGCGTAGACGGTGACCTCCAGTCCGAGTTCGGCGAAGGTCTCCCGGACCCGGCTGCGGAAGAGCGCGGCCTCGCGCTCGGAGAAGTACGTGAACTCCGGGTCCCGTGGCGCGCCTTCGCCATCCCGTCGGGGTCCTCGCCGGAACCACCCCACGTCGTCCCGCCTTTCGTCGGCCGTTCTCGCCAGGTTACCCACCCGCCTGGGGCGCGGACGGCGCATTGGCGGCGCGCTCCGGTCAACCCGGGGGCCGTACGGACGGGTTGGCCGCCCGGGGGCGCCTCGCCACGCGCGTCGACACGGGCCCGCACGCCGAAGGCGCCGGGGCGCGCGTGTCCGTCTCGCGCCCGGAGACCGGACATCAGTTCATCAGGTAGTCGCCCACGGACCGGCTCACCCGGCGCGGGGACTCTCCGAGCCGTTCCTCAGCGGGACATCCCGGCCGTGCGTCCCGGCCTCAGGTCTCGGCCGCACCTCGTATGCCCTAATCCGGCTCAACGGCGGCCGGTTGCCGCGAAGTCCACGCCGACGGGGGCAGGACGCGGATCGACCGGCCGGGGAAGTCGAGGTTGCGGAAGATCTCGTTGTGGTGGGCGAGGGAGACGTCCGGCGCGGCGTAGGGGCCGTCGTCCTCGCGTACGGAGGTGGTGTGGCCGTCCTCGACGAGTACGAGGCCGGCCGGGAGCCATCGGTAGTCTGCCCGGCATGACCTTTCCCTGGAAGACCGGCGCCGCGGCGTTCGAGCGGATCCTGGACCGGCACACGGCCGCCCCGGGCGGCGGTGTCATGGCGGCGGCGTGGGCCGCCTTCGAGGAGTTCGCTCAGGTTCCGGTCGAGGGGCTCGCCGGCCTTGAGGACGACGGGGACGACAAGGACGGCTTCATCGTCGAGTGGGGAGCCTGGAGCTGGAACGGGTATCGCCCCGCGCTGACCCTCGGCCGGCAACTGACCGTCGAAGGGGACGGCCACCCGGACGATCTCCAGCTCTGGATGGTGGAGTTCCAGGCGGTCTTCGCCGAGAATCCCGCCTGGGCGGGTCTGCTCGGTTCCGACGGCGGCGGAGACACCGGCTTCGACTTCGCTCCCCTCGGCAGCCCGCGAGCGGAGGCCCTCGCGGACACCCGCCGTTTCATCGACGGGCACCCGGTGCTGAGCGTGATGTGGCGCTCGACTCCGGTCGAGACCGGCGTCAGCCTCGGCCGGGCCGACTAGCACTCTGACCGGGAAGGTCCACCGGGTTGGTGGTCGTCCCCTCGGCACCGCAGCCTGACCAACCGTGAACGCCGGCTCCTGAACGCCGAAGGGACAAGTTCAGGAGGGGGAGGAAAGCGGCGGAAGGACGACTCGGGTCAGGAGGCGGACGGCTCGATCTCCCCCGCGAAGACGATGACCTGGTCGATGAGGCTCCGCCGCAGATGGACGACGTCCGTTCCCGCCAGGCGGGGGCCTCCCTCAGGCATGGTGAAGACCCACTGGTACCGGGCCCATTCGTCAGGCATGTCCACCGCCGAGCAGCGCACCATCGTGCCGGTCCCCGCCGGGTGGTGCCGGATGTCCAGCACGAACCGCTCGACCGCCGCGATTCCTTCGCTGCGGCCCAACGGTCCCCAGAAGACCACGTCCGAGGTCAGGGCCTGGGAGAGCAGGTCGGTCACATAGTTGTCGTCCGAGGCGTTGAACGCGGAGATGAATGTGTCGATCGCGGAGCGTGCGGTCTCTTCCTGCATGCCTCAGTAATACCAGCCGGTTCGCGTGCGCTCGGCCCCCGAGCCGCCTGCCGGTCACGGTGAACCATCCCGGCCGCAGCACCGCGCTGGATGCCGTCCGACGGCTCCTGAGGGTACGGCGTCGGTGGGCGCACCCACCGGCGCCGGATCGGCCGCCCCACCACCGCGCGCCTCACCCACCGTGAACCCGCCCACCGCACGTCCCACCCGCTGTGCCCGTCGTGTCAGACAGGGAACCGGAGGGGGATCAAGCCCGTGGCGCGGGCGCGGCCGAGTACGGCGGACAGCGAGGCCGCTCGGCCGCGTCCGAAGCCGGGGACCACCACGACCCGGGTGAAGTAGTCGTACGCCCAGTCCTCACCGCCGCGGACGGGGTCGACGTCCGACCCCGTGACCGTGCCCCGCAGCAGCCATCCCGGGCCTTCCCGCCCCAGCATCCGCACGTCCGTGTCGGTGCGGCGGCCTTCGTAGGACTCGGCGGCCAGGGCGCACCGGACCTCGGTCCCGCCCGGTCCTGGCCGCTCCCAGGCGGTGCCGCCCCGGTCCTCGACGCCCTCGATCAGCTCGGCCCGCACGGCCGCCCAGCGCACGTCGGGGCCTCGGTACGCCTGGAGTTGCAGCGCCGATGCCTCGTGGAGCACCGTGGCCGCCAGCAGGCGGGCGGGAACTCCCCCGCTCTCCAGCCTGACTTCGATTCCCGGCCCCTGCGGTATCCGCAGCCCGCCGAGATCCAGCATGTCGGTTTCCGGCATCGGTTCCCCCCGTCGCCTCGCGCACCGGCCCGCCGCGCTCTGCCGAGGCTAACCGCCGGAGCTGGAGGCGGCCAGGGACGGGACGACACGGAACGGCGGCGGAACGGAGACGGAACAACGACCGAGCCGGAGGAGTGGAACGGGGTAAAGGAGGTGAAGTAGCCGTAGGAGCAAGGCCGTTCCTACGCCGGGGTCCACCGCGCCGGGATACCCGGCCTGTTCGCCGACATGCGCGCGGGCGACCAGGTCTGGCGCGGAGAGATCGGTCCGATCAGTTCAATCAGTCCGATCAATGGATGTCGTTACCGGGGTGGGTCTCGTCGTACGCGTGCCGCGCCTCGGCGATGACGGCTCGGTGCGCGAGCGACCAGTCGGCGAGCGCCTTCACCAGATGGGTGAGACCGGCTCCGGTCTCGGTCAGGCGGTAGTCGACCTGCGCCGGGACGGTCGGGTACACGGTACGCAGGACGAGTCCGTCACGTTCGAGCCTGCGGACGGTCAGGGTGAGCATGCGCTGCGAGATGCCGTCGATCGCCCGCTGGAGTTCGCGGAACCGGCGCGGCCCGCCCGCGAGTTCGACGATCACGAGCACCGACCACTTGTCGCCGATGCGGTCCAGGACATCACGGATGCCGCAGTCGGGGTGGTCTTCGCGCCCGCAGGCCTCCAGTTCGGCGGGCGCGGTCACCCCGGCATCGGCGAGGACGGCCACCCCGGCGTCGGTAGGGACGATGACACCCGCATCGGCGGGGGTGGTTACTTCGGTGTGCGTGAGTGACATCAAACTGCCTTCTTGTCGTCGGGGTTCACGCGTTCGAGGATCAAGCGTAGTTACCGAAGAGAACCACGACGGAAGACGCGATTGACATGATCTTGGTGACAGGAGCGAACGGGCACCTCGGCTCGGCCACCCTCGCGGCGCTGCGCGCCCGAGGCGCCGACGCGACGGGCGGCAGCCGCACACCGGGCGAGGGGACCCGGCGTCTCGACTTCGACGACCCCGCGAGCCTCGATCTCACCGGAGTGGCGACCCTGGTCCTGGTCTCCGCCGGGTACGGAGAGGACGACCTGGTCGTGGCGCGGCACGCGGCGGTCCTGGACGCCGCCGTGCGCGACGGCGTCGGTCATGTCGTCTACACGAGCCTGACCACGGCCGGCGACCACCTCGCCTTCGCCCCGGCCCACCGCGCCACCGAGCGCCTGGTCCGGGCGAGCGGACTGCCATGGACGATCCTGCGCAACGGCCTGTACGCCGAACTCTTCGGCGGCCTGCTGATGTGGGCGGGGACGGACGCGGGCGCGGGCACGGGCGTGGAGTCCGCGTTCGGGGACGGCGCCCTGACGGCGGTCGCGCGGGAGGACCTCGCCGAGGCCGCGGCGGTCGTCGCGGAGGATCCGGCCCGGCACGACGGCCGGGTCTACGACCTCGTCGGCACGCCGATCACGGCGGACCAGGTGGCGGCCCGGCTCGGGGTCCCGCACCGCTCCATCGGCCTGGGCGAGTACCGGGGCAGGCTCCTCGACGAGGCGTCGGGGCTGCTGCCGTTCCAGCCGCCCATGCTCGTCTCGATCGCCACCGCCGTCCGGCACGGCTTCCTGGACGGCAGCACGTCCGACCTCACGGATCTCCTCGGCCGCCCGGCCCGCGACCCGCTGGCCGTGGCAGTCGCTGCCGCGTCCGCCACCCGCCCGGGGGCGGACGGGTAGTCAGCGCCCCATGCCGTGGGTCGGCGGCGGAGGCGGCAGGGGACGGGGCCGGGAGAGCTGCGCGGCCTTGCGCCGGGCCGCTTCGAAGCCCAGGACCGCGTTGCCGTTCTCGCGCCAGACCTGGGCGCCGCACCACACGCCGATCAGCCGGAACTGCTTCAGGGCGGGCCCGTACAGCATCGATCGCAGCATGGCGTGCGCCAGCAGATGGCGCAGGTAGGGCAGGCGCTCGTCGTCGGGCTCGACCGTGTCGAGCGTGGCCGCGATCCGCTTCAGCCGGCTCCGCGTCATGGGGGTGACGGGCGGCAGCAGGCCGGCCGGGCGGTCGGCCAGTTCGCTCAGCGCGTGCAGATAGATCCCGGCGAGCGGGCTGCCGGGCGGGGCCTTGCGGACCGCCTCACGGCCGAACCGCATCATCTCCCGGTCGCTGCCGAACCACTTGGCGCACCAGTACTGGAGCGCCTGCCAGTGCCCCTCGTAGTGGTACGGCGCGCGGGCGACGAGTCCGTCCCAGAGCGGCCTGAACCGGGCGTGGTCGTACTTCGCCCCTCGCGCCGCCGTGATCATGACGACCCAGGGGCCCGGGTTGGCGGGGTCGAGCAGCGCGGCCCGCCGCGCCTCCTCGATCGCGGCCGGAAGCAGGGAAACGAATTGATTCATGGCCGAGGCGCTGACCTCGTGGGCGTACCCGCGGCCCCGGATCTTCCAGGCGCGGTGGACCATCAGGCTCGCGTGCAGGGTGGCCGCGTCGCAGTCGCCGGGCTCGGCGGCGCGCCAGGCGTCCAGCCAGGCGTCGTCCTCCGCGGCGACGTGCCGCAGGATCTCCAGCCGGCTCCAGCGCTCGTCCCAGTCCTCGCCCGCCGCCCGGACGTACCGCGCGGCGGACTGCCAGTGCCCTGCCCACGCGGCGTCGGCGACGGCCTGCCGCTCCTTCATCCGGTGGGGCGGCGGGGGCGGACCGGGGTGCTCCGGGTCGAGCAGTTCGCGAGGCGGCAGACCGTAGGCGGCCGCCTCGAAGACCTGCTTGTCGGCGCGGGCCGGTCTGAGGAACAAGTGGTAGAGCACGGGGAGGGACGCGCCGAATACGACGACGAGGACGAAGGTGATCACAGCGGGGAATCCTCTCCGAAACGATCACCCTCCGCAATACCTCAAGCCAGGGAAAACTCCTGGTCAGAGTGGGTCCGGGCGACCGTTCCCGCGACCGGGACGACGGTCACCTGTCCGACACCGCCCCATCGCTTCCACCACTCGCGCCGCGTCCGTCACAGCCGTCACAGCCGCCGCTCCCGCCGCTCCCGCCGCTCTCGCCGCGTCCGTCGCGTCACGGCATGGGGACGACGCGATGGGCGCGGGCCCTGCCGCGCGCCACCAGGCGGGCGTTGGGCTCGTCGGAGTCGGCGACCCAGCGTTCGGCGTACGCCGGGTCCTTGCCGAAGCGGATGTGCCGCGCGACGAGCCGGGCGACCCGGGTGCGGTCGTCGAGATCCGTGTACCAGGCCTCGTCGAGCAGAGGCAGTACGGCGGCCCAGCGGCCCTCGTCGTGCAGGAGGTAGTTCCCCTCGGTGATCACCAGCGGGATCTCCGGCGATACGGGGATCGCCCCGGCCACCGGCTCCTCCAAGTCCCGGTCGAAGGCGGGCGCGTACACGGTGACGCCGGGTTCGGCGGCACGCAGCCGGGTGAGCAGAGTGGTGTAACCGGCGGCGTCGAAGGTGTCGGGCGCGCCCTTCCGGCTCGCGCGGCCGAGGCGTTCCAGTTCGGCCTGGGCGAGGTGGAAGCCGTCCATGGGTACGAGGACGGCCGCGCCGTCGAGTCGCGCGACGAGTGCGGCGGCGAGCGTCGACTTCCCGGCGCCGGGCGGCCCCGCGATACCGAGCACGCGCCGCCGGCCGTCCCGGGCAAGCTCCCGGGTCCGCTCGACGAGGGGTTCGAGTCGTCCGTCCATGCCCGCCATTGTCACCGACCGGCCCTCGGCCCGAGGCCCGCGCCGGCCACGACCTCCATCCCGCACCCGGCTTCGTCCCCGGCCCGCCCCCGGCCCGGAATTCCGTGGCCGGCGCCCGGGGCCCGCCGGTAGCGTCGCGTCTCCACCCCCGTACACACGAGCACGTCAGAGAAAGACCGCGAGCATGTCCAGCAGGCCCACGACCAGCACCGCAAGCCCCATGACCGCCGCGAGCACCGCGAGCACCACCACTCTCTGGCGTCCCACGGGACCCGAGGAGCTGAAGCTCGTGCGCGCTTCCGGATGGCGGGCGTGGCCGCCGCGGCTGCCGGAGCAGCCGATCTTCTATCCGGTCCTGAACGAGGACTACGCGATCCGGATCGCGCGGGACTGGAACGTCCCGCACAGCGGCGTCGGTTACGTGACCCGCTTCGAGGTCGAGAGCGACTTCCTGTCCCGCTACCCCGTGCGACAGGCCGGGGGCGAGACGATTCTGGAGCTGTGGGTACCGGCGGAGGAACTGGACGAGTTCAACGCGCACATCGTCGGCACGATCGAGGTCGTCCGCGAGTTCCGCTGAGCCGACAGGCGGGGACCGGTCCGACGGCGGGGGGGGGCGGCCAGGAGCAGAGCGCGTGGCGGGAAGCGTCACGACCCCCGCCTGTCCACTCCCCCCTCTCCCCCTGCCGCCCGACTGCCTGCCCAGCGCCGGTCTCTCGGCGGAGGCAGCCTCCGCCTCCCTTATCCTCCCCGCATGGCGAATTGGCGACGATCTCTGGCGAACGCGTTCTGGGCTTGGGACAAGTCCCTGGGCGGGCAGCGGCGTCCCACCACGATCCAGAAATGGGTGGCCCGCCACCCGATCGGCACCGGCCTCTGTGTCGCGGTGCCCGCCACCCTTGTCCTCTTGCTGCTGGCGCGCGAGGACGAACCGCGTGATCCCCTGTTCGCCGTGATCTTCGGGCTGCTCCTGGGGCTTGTCTATGGCCTCACGGCCGTCTCGGAGCGGCTTCGGCAGCGCCGGCTCAAGCGCCTGGGGATCTGGAACGGATCGTGAGGTCGAGCGAGTGAGCCGCCCCGCGGCCGGCTCCCGCGCTCAGAGCGGTGCGAGGCGGCGCTGCAGGAGGCAGAATTCATTGCCCTCGGGGTCCGTCAGCACATGCCACGAGGCCGACTCGCCCTGGCCGATGTCGACCGGCTTCGCGCCGAGGGCGAGCAGTCGCTCCAGTTCGGCGTCCTGATCGCGGTCGGTGGCGTTGACGTCGAAGTGCAGACGGAGCTTGCCCGCGCGCGGGGCGTCGTTGCGGAGAAAGAGGAGCGTGGGCTGCGGGCCGCCGAACCCGGCGTCGGACGGACCGATTTCGATGAGGACGTCTCCCTCACGGTCGATCTCGACGAAGCCGAGCACCTCGCTCCAGAAGGCGGCGAGACGCTCGGGGTCGACGCATTCGATGACCAGTTCACTGATACGGCATGCCATGCGCCGCAGTGTAGGGGGACAACGGACCTGCCCCTCAAGATTTTTCACGCGCGCCCGAGGTCGACAGGGGTCGGCACCCCGCGCCCCCTTTCCCATGCCCCCACGCCCCGCACACGCCGGAAACTCCCGAGCCCCTCCCAACACCCCGAAAACTCCAAGGCATTGGAGGCGGCACTGTCCGGGGACAACGGCGGCACCCTCGTTGGACGCGGCACGGCCCCGGTCACGCGTCCCGCCCTGCGGCGTCGGGAGCCGGCCGTGAGGTCCGTACACGGCCTGCCGCCCAGAAGGCGAACAGCCCCGCCAGATAGATCAGCAGGGCCGCCAGGGGGATGCCCGCCGGCCCCGCGCCCTGGAAGCCTCCGATGGTGAGCCGGATGATGCCGACGCTGCTCGCGGCCGTGCCGACCAGTGTCAGGGCGACGGCGAGACGCCCCGCGGTTCCACCGGCGCCGGGGGCCATCCGGCCGGCGGAACGGGGGGCGGCAGAGGTGGCGGTACGGGTCCCCGTCGCCCTCTTGCGGCGCGGACGTTCGAAACGTACGAACACCGTGACGAAGCCCGCGAGCAGCAGGGCGCAGATCGCCACCCACACCGGCCGCCAGGCGAACCAGCTCGCCGACCCGACCTCCGGTCGGGGCATGATGCCGGTCGGGTAGAGCGCGAGCGCGGCCACGAGCACCGGGACCATGTGCCACAGGAACAGCGTCATGATCCCCGCGTTGACGGCGATCACCGTCATCCAGACCCGTTCGCGACGCAGCCAGGCGCGCAACGGCTCGGCGAGCAGCAGGGCCAGACCGGTCTGGGCCACGGCCAGGGAGAGCAGCGCGATCGTCGGCGGCGAGGTGTTCTGCAGCTCGGCCCCGGGCACGCCGACCATGCTGACCGGATACGGCCCGATCGTCGTCAGTACGACCAGCGCGGCCGACCCACCGAGGAACAGCAGCCAGGGCCGGGCGGAGCGGGTCAGGGTGCCGTCGCGCCAGGCGAAGCCGAGTTGGGGAAGGGTCAGCCAGACGAGCAGATAGTTGGCGGCGGCCAGGCCGGCGTCGCCTGTGCTCAGCCGCAGGACGTCGAAGCCCGCGGCGGCCGCGGTGAGAACCGCCGGAACGGCCAGGCCCCAGCGCCGGTGGGCGGCCAGCATCGCCGGGGTCACGGCGACGACCACCAGATAGACGGCGAGGAACCACAGCGAGATGGCCACCACCCAGGCGGCCAGCCGCACCAGCCCCGGATCGGCGCCCGCCAGCCGGGCGATCGCGGAGGCGGCGACCCCGATCACGATGAACACCGTCGTCGGCCGCAGCAGCCGCTGCGCGCGCGACCCCATCCAGGCGGCGTATCCGTCCCCGCGCCCGCGGGCCGAGGTCCAGGACGCGGCGTTGGCGTAGCCGCCGACCAGGAAGAAGATCCCCATCACCTGGAACACCCAGGTGAGCCACCGTGTCCAGGGCTGGACGGCGAGCATGTGCTCGCCGTCCAGCCGGCCGTCCTGGAAGGTGATCACCACGGCGAGCCAGTGGCCGATCACCACCATGACGATGGCGAACGCCCGGAGGAAGTCGACACAGCGATCACGGCGCGCGGGAGTAGCGGCGGCGAGCTCCCGAATCCGCACCCGGTCCTCACTCTCTCGCACGACCGCACGTCCGCACGACCGCACGTCCGCACGGCCGCCGGGCCCGCTGGCCCGTCCTCCCCGGCCTCCCCGGCCTCCGGGCGCGTCACCACACCGGGAACCTGTCCTAGAGAAGTGAACGCACCCTGGCATGTCACCGCAATCCGGCCAAGCGTCCGGCCCACGCCCTGGACGCGTCGTATCCGTACCCACGCCCGTGCATCCCTGTCCGACCCACGTCCGCACCCACGTCCGGAAGCCGGCGAGGAGCCTCGCACATACGGCCGCAGCGGATCGTGCGCGTCTCGATCTCGCCGGAGACTGGCACCATGCGCACGTACGAGAGTCCGTCCTCGATCCGGATCGCTCCCCAGGAACAGCTGGCCGACACGGTGTTCCGGAGCGACCGGGCGAAAGCCGTCCTGTTCGACCGGCCGACGGGCAGCGGCTGGGAGCCCGTGACGGCCGCGCGGTTCGCGAGCGATGTGCACTCCCTCGCGGCGGGATTCCTCGCCGCCGGGATCCGGACCGGCGACAGGGTCGCCCTGCTGGCCGCGACCAGCTACGAGTGGACCGTGACCGACTACGCCCTGTGGACGGTCGGGGCCGTGCCGGTGCCGGTCTACGACACCGCCTCGGCCGAGCAGATCCAATGGGTGCTGGAGGATTCGCAGGCCGTCGCGACCGTGGTCGAGACATCGGACCACCGCCGCCGGATGGCGGACATCCAGGTGGATCTTCCCGGGCTGCGGCAGGTGTGGCAGATCGACGCCGGCGACCTCGCCCGGCTGCGACGGGAGGGCGAGGGGGTTCCCGGCTCCCGGGTCGACGAGCGCCGCGACGCGGTCCGCGCGGACGACACCGCCACCATCAACTACACCTCCGGAACCACCGGCCGCCCCAAGGGGTGCGTCCTCACCCACGCCAACCTGCTCCACGACGCCCGTGCCTCGATCGAGGCACTGCGGGAGATCTTCGGCCGCGACGCCTCGACCGTGCTATTCCTGCCGCTGGCGCACGTGTTCGCCCGGGTGATCCAGGTGGCCTGTGTCGAGCACGGCGTACGGCTGGCCCACACGTCCGACGTCGCCCGGCTGCCGGACCACCTGGCGGCGCTGCGGCCGACGTTCATCCTGTCGGTGCCCAGGGTGCTGGAGAAGGTCTACGCCCGTGCGCGGCAGCGCGCCGAGGAGCAGGGCCGAGGCGGCGTCTTCCGGCGTGCCGAGCGGGTCGCCGTCCGCTACAGCCAGGCGCTGGACCGCAAACGCCCCAGCCTGCGACTGACGCTGGCCCACCGCCTGTTCGACCGGCTGGTCTACCGCAAGCTGCGGGCGGCGCTCGGCGGACGGGTCACCCATGCCATCAGCGGCGGCGCTCCGCTCGGCACCCGGCTCGGCCACTTCTACCGGGGCATCGGCGTGACCGTGCTGGAGGGGTACGGCCTGACCGAGACCAGCGCCGCCGCCACCGTCAACACGCCTTTCGCGATCAAGATCGGTTCGGTGGGGAAGCCGTTGCCCGGCGTCACGGTCCGCATCGCCGAGGACGGCGAGATCCTGCTCCGCGGCCCCGTGGTCTTCCCGGGCTACTGGCGAAACGAGCAGGTCACGAAGGAGACCCTGACCGCCGATGGCTGGCTGTACACCGGCGATGTCGGCACCCTGGACGACAACGGGTTCCTGACCATCTCGGGCCGCAAGAAGGAGCTCATCGTCACCGCCGGAGGCAAGAACGTCCTGCCCGCGGAGCTGGAGGACCGGCTGCGCGCCCACCCTCTGATCAGCCAGGTGGTGGCCGTCGGCGACCAGCGTCCGTTCATCGCCGGCCTGATCACGCTCGACGAGGAGGGGCTGGCGGCCTGGAAGAAGAGCGCCGGCAAGCCGGCGTCCGCCACCCCCGCGCAGCTCCGCGACGACCCCGCCCTGATCGCCCAGGTGCAGCAGGCGGTCGACGAGGTCAACGCGACCGTCAGCCGGGCCGAGCGGATGCGCAGATTCAGAGTCCTGCCCGGTGACCTGACCGAGGCGCACGGCTATCTCACCCCGACCTTGAAGGTCCGGCGCGCCCGGGTACTCAAGGACTTCGCCGCGGATGTCGAAGCGCTGTACCGGGCATGATCCCGCGTCGGCACCAGGGGTCTCGTGACCCCGGGGCCAGCGAAGCCCGTGGGGCACGCGGGGCCGGTGGGGCGCACGGGGCCGGCAAAGCGCACGGAGTCGGTGGGGCACGCGGGGCCGGTGGGGCGCACGGGGCCGGCAAAGCGCACGGAGCCGGTGGCGCTCTGGACCGGCTGGTGCGGGCCACGCCGGAGACCCGGGACCGTGTCGTCGACGCCGCCCGCGTGCTCAGCATCGTGGTGGTCACCCTGTGGCACTGGACGCTGTCGGTCACCTACCGCAACGCTGACGGCGTCCTCGTCATGTCCAACCCGATCGACGCCGTCCCCGGTGGATGGCTGGCCACCTGGGTTCTGCAGATCATGCCGGTGTTCTTCCTGGTCGGCGGCTACGCGAACCTGGCCGGCTGGCAGCGGACACAGGCGAACAAGGATCCCGCCGGCCGGTTCGTCACCGACCGGCTCCGCAGACTGTCGGTGCCCACCGCCGTCTGGGCGGGGGTATGGCTGGCCGGCGAGCTGATCGCCGCGGCCCTGCCGGGGCCCCACCGCTGGATGTGGCAGTGGTTCCCCGGTTACCTGACGCCCTTGTGGTTTCTCGGGGTGTACGGCCTGCTGATCGTCGCCGTACCGGTGACGGCTTCCCTGCACGCCCGCCACGCCGTCGGCACCCTGGCCGCGCTCGTCGTACTGATCGCCGTCGGCAGTGTGCTCGGCCGAGGCGTCGGGCTGGAGTGGGCCGACTGGGTCACCCTCGCGCTGGTGTGGCTGTTCTGTCACCAACTCGGCTACGCCTGGCGCACCTGGAACCCCGGCCGGCGGCCGTTGGTCCAGCGGCTGGCGGTCACCGGGGCCGGTCTGCTGGCCTTGATCGTGCTGACGGTCTTCGCCGGGTACCCCCGCTCGATGGTCGGTACGGTGGGCGACACCGAGTCGAACATTTTCCCGACCAACGCGGCCATCGCGGCGCTCGCCGTCTTCCAGCTCGGGCTACTGGCCCTGATCACCCCGGCCACGGCACGCCTCCTGCGCCACCCCCGTGTGTGGAAGCCCGTGGTGGCGCTCAACCTGGTAGCGATCACCGTGTTCCTGTGGCACATGACCGCCTATGTCGTCACGGTGTGGATCTACGAGGGTCTGGGCCACACGCTCCTGGCCGAGCCGACCGCCCAGTGGTGGGAGCAGCGCTGGTTCTGGCTGCCGGCCCCCCTGGCCGTACTCGTCGCTCTGGTCGCTGTGTTCGCCCCGGTCGAGTTCAAGGTCCGGCGCCGCGGGAGAAGGTCCGCGGGCGGCAAGTGACGATCGCCTTCGGTCTGACCAACACAGCCGGCAGCCGCGTCGCCCTCGCGATCGGGTGACAAGCCGGGGCGGCCCGCCAAGCACCCGGTCAGCGGTCAGCGGTCAGGGGTCAGGGGTCAGGGACCCTGTACTCCCTACTCCGCGCTCCGCCCTGTCCGGCCCCGTACGTCGCGAAGGCGGCGCCTACACGCCCGTGGTGCCGTCGATACGTTCGCGCAGCAGGTCGGCGTGGCCGTTGTGGCGGGCGTACTCCTCGATCATGTGGACGTGGATCCAGCGGAGGCTGACGTCCTGCCCCTGGAAGCGGCCGGTGTCGGTGAGGGCGCGGCCGGCGCAGCACGCGCGGGCGCGGTCGATCTCCGCGCGCCAAGTCGCGAGAGCCTGGCCCAGGGTGGCGCCCTCGACCGGCTCGAAGCCACCGTCGGGGCCGTCCGGGTCGGCCGCCGGGTCATGGATCGGCGGGGCGTCCTCGCCGGCGAAGACCCGCCGGTACCAGTTCCGTTCCACCTCCGCCATGTGCCGGACGAGTCCGGTCAGGGTGAGTCCGGACGGTGGAGCGGACGCGAGGGCGGCCTGCCGGTCGTCCAGGCCCTCGCACTTCAGGGCGAGGGTGGCGCGGTGGAAGTCGAGCCAGCTTTCGAGCGTGGTGCGCTCGTCGGCGTTCAGTGGCGGTAGGGGGCGATCGACGGTGCTCATCGGCCGATTGTCGCCGGTGGCCAACAGTCATGCCACTCTTCCCACTTCCCGGCCTCAACCTTCAACTCGACTTTGCTTGCCCTTTGTTGACCATAGATCCGAACCACAAGAGGCCAACACACTCCAGACGGCCCGTCATATCCATTAGCCGAGGTCAGAGGCCACTTGTTAACCTCCCGGCGTCTGATCATCGGTCGGACACATTTCCAGGGGAGGGATTCACTCATGTCTGGACGACTCGCAAGACGGGGCATGCTGCTGGGCAGCTGCCTCGCCGCGGTGGTGGGGGCCGCCGCACCCGGTACGGCGTACGCGGCGGGGGCGGCGAACATTCCGCCCACCGTGAAGAACCTTCAGACCGAGGGCAGAGACTGCCTGACCGACGCCGAGCCGATGTACCTCAGGCAGCGACCGACGCTCTCCGCCGAGTTCACGGACCCGGACGCCAACGGCTCCGGCACTGCCGAGTTCGAGATCTGGTGGACGGACACGGACGGCGCCGAGCAGCGCCGCACTCTCTCCGCGCAGTGGCCCCTGAACGGGCGCCGCGGCCTCCCGGTGAACTTCGACCTCCCGGCCGACACCGTCATCTCCTGGCGAGTCCGGGCCAATGACGGCATCGCGAACTCCGAGTGGAGCCCGGCAGGTCCCGGCGCGGCCTGCCGCTTCGTCTACGACGACCAGGCCCCGGAGACCCCCGTCGTCACCTCGTCGGACTTTCCCGAGGAGACGTACTGGGGCGCCGGGGTCGGTATCTACGGCAGCTTCACCGTGGACTCGCCTTCCCCGGACGTCGTCGAGTACCGGTACACGTTCAACGGTGGCTCCTCCGGCTCCGTTCGCCCCGCTGAGATGGGCGGTCCGGCCACCATTCGTTACGTCCCGCTGAGCAGCGGCACCAAGGTCCTCGCCGTGAGCGCGCTCGACCGCGCCGGACAGCAAAGCGCGCCCCGGAACTACACGTTCATCCCGAAGTCCGCGAGCGCTCCGGTCTCCCAGTGGAAGCTCGCGGACCCGGCCGGCTCCACCACGGCCGCGGCCGAGACGGGCCAGGCGGCCCGCGCCGGAAGCGGTGTGACCTTCGGCGCCTCCGCGCCCGCGGGCACCCCGCTCACCGCCACGGCCACCCTGGACGGCAGCGACCACGGTTACCTCACCACCGACACCCCGGCGGTCGACAGCGGCCGGACCTTCGGCGTCGGCGCGTGGGTGCGTCCGGCGGAGACCGGCCGCTCCATGACCGTGCTCAGCCAGGACACGGCGACCGGCTCGGCGTACTCCCTCGGCCTGGACAGCGCGGCGGACGGCTCCGCCGCCTGGTCCTTCGCCCTCGGTGACGCGAAGGTCTCCGGCGGTACGCCGAAGGCCGGCAAGTGGTCCTACGTGCTCGGCGTCTACGACACCGAGACCGGCAAGGCCCAGCTCTTCGTCGACGGCTGGGAGACCGGCACCAAGGCCGAGGCCGCTCCGGTCGCGGCCGACGGCGCCTTCCAGATCGGCCGACTCCAGGGCAAGGACGGCTACCAGCAGCGCTGGCACGGTGAGATCGGTGACGTCCGCGCCTACGATCGGCTGGTCGTCCCGGACGAGGTGACCTCGCTGGCCCAGCGGAAGAGCAAGGAGCTCGGCCACTGGTCGTTCGTCACGTCCGAGGACGGCACCACGCCCGAGCGCAATGGCGGCGCGCCGCTGCGGCTCGCCACGGGCGCGACGGTCCACGGGATTCCCGGGAACGGCTGCTCCGACTGCGCCTGGCCGCTGGAGGGCGACGGTGATCTGAAGCTGGACGGCGAGCGCGGGTACGCGGTCCTCGACAAGCCCGTCGTGGACACCAGTGACAGCTTCACCCTCGGTGTCGTCGCCTGGATCGATCCCGACGACGCCACCCGGCCCATGACCGTCCTCTCCCAGGCCGGTGAGCACACCGACGCGTTCAAGCTGCGCTACGACCCGAAGGCATACGCCTGGCAGTTGGTCATGCCGGTGCGGGACGAGGTGGGCGCACCGGAGACGGTCGTCTCCCAGATCACCAGCCCCGACGGCGCGAGCGGGCACGGCACCAAGCTCGCCGTCGTCTACGACGACGCGGCCGGCACGGTCACGCTGTACATCGACGGCTACACGAACGCCGGCGGCACCGCCCGCGTCGCCCAGGGCTGGACGAGCAACGGCCCGCTCCAGGTGGGCCGGGCTCGCACGGCCGACGGCACCGACGGCGCCGACGGCTGGGGCGAGTACCTGAAGGGTCACGTCGACGAACTTCAGGCCTACTCCGGGGCCCTGACGGAACACGAGATCCGGTTCCTGGGCTCCGAGTGGTAGTTCGCGCCCAGTAGCGCTGGCGGCTCTCGCGGCGCAGGAAGCCCCGGTAGCCCCGGCGCCGCCGGAGGGCCGAGCCGATCCCGAAAGAGGGAGCACGGGGCGCCCGTACGCGTCGGCCTCCTGGCCCGTGGCCGGAAGACCTCGCAGTCGGCAGGCAGGCGCAGCGGGCGTCCACATCGGACGTCCGCTGCGGCACGTAAGGCTCAGAGCCAGTCGGCGATGAGGGTTCCCGCCACCATGACGGCCAGGAAGCCCCCGACCAGCCGGGCCGCGCGGACGGGCCAGATCCCATGGACGTCGGTGATCACCAGGAACCAGTCGGCTGCCCCTCGGACGTTGCCGGCCAGGAGCCCCCCGCCCACGATGGCAATACCTCTGACAATCAATCCGCCCAGTTGTTCGCTCACGGGCCGAGAATAGGCCTCCCGTGGCAGGGGCGAGAGGGCGGGCGAGCGGCGGCCATCGTCGCCACCCCTTGGCCGGGAGCCGCAACCCCTGCGGAGCCCCACGGACGACGAGCCATCAGCCCCTACGACTCTACGAGTTCACGAATTCACCTCCAGCGGCCCGGGCCGGCCGGAAGCCGCCTCCAGCCGCGCTCAGGCAACAGGGCGATCCATCCCCAGGGCCTCCCGGCTCGCGCTTCTCCAGGCGGGTGCCCTCGACCCCGGCGACCTTCCCCGCTTGACGCACCTCTCGGGCCAGTGGGCCTCACTGACCGCCGAGGGCACCTGCCTGGACGGACTCCGAGCCCTGGTGGACGGCCTCCTCGCCGCCCCCCTGACGCCCTGCCCGCCGCGCCCCTGCCCCGACTCCCCCGAGTCCGGGTACGGCGCTTGCCCCTCCCCCAAGGGCAGGGGGCACAGTGACTCCCGTGCAAGAGGATCTGATCACCATCGGGGAACTCGCGGCCAGGACCCGGCTCAGTCTCAAGGCCCTGCGGCTCTACGGAGACCGGGGGTTGCTGCCGCCCGCGCGGGTCGATCCCCGGACCGGATTCCGGCGTTACGGGGTCGCCCAGGTCGAACGGGCCCGCCGTATCGCGCTGTTGCGTGCCGCCGGCATGCCGCTGGCGCGGATCGCGGTGGTGCTCGACGCGGCGGGCGGCGAGGAGTCGGTGCGGCTGCTCGCCGCGTACTGGCGCGAGCAGGAGTCCGCGCACGCGGCCCGCCGGGAGGCGGTGGGCCATGCCCGTGAGGTACTGACCGGAAGGAGCCCGACCGTGTACGAGATAGCCGAGCGTGAAGTGCCGGAACAGAAAGTCCTGTTCGTCCGAAGCCAGGTGACCGCCGCCGATCTGCCCGGCTTCCTCGCGGAGTCGGGCGAGCGGCTCTTCTCCCACCTGGGGCAGACCGGAGCGTGTCTGTCCGGGCCGGTCTTCGCCGTCTTCGAAGGTGTGGTGAGCGAGGACTCCGACGGCCCGGTCGAGGTCTGCGCGCCCACCTGGAACGCCGTCGAACCGGCCGGGCCGATCGGGGTACGCATCGAGCCCGCGCACCGTGAGGCGTTCACCGCCCGGACCAAGGCGCAGATGAGTTACGCGGGCGCGACCGCCGCCCATGACGCGGTCGGCGCGTGGCTCACCACCCACGGGTACGTCAGAAGCGCCTCCAACCGGGAGGTGTACTACCCGAACTGGGCGACCGCCGAGCCGGACGAGCACGCGGCCGACATCGCCATCCCCTTCCGCCCCGGCTACAACGGCTAGAACCGCCGCCCCTTCGCGGGAGCGACGAGAAACCCCGAGGTCAGGAGCGTATCGAGTAGCTCCAGACCCTCGACATCGAGGCCCGGACTCCTCAAAATGATCATGAACCATATCCGGTTATCGACTGAGGAGTTCGACCCGTGGCACTTCGTACCAAGTTCACTTCCGTGGCCCTCGCCGGCCTGCTGGCCGCGTCGGGCATCACCGCCGCCACCGCCACCCCCGCCGCGGCGGACGAGATCTGCCCCTGGCCCTACGTCTGTTTCCTCGACACCAACGAGAACATCCTCACGATGTACAAGGACCAGGGCGCACAGACCACCAGCGCGAAGACGCGGACCGCGCGATGGGTGCACAACGCGCGCAACGAGGATTGCGTGCTGCTCACGCACTCCACCGGATTCGTCGACAAGCTGTACCCGCACCAGGGCTTCGGCCTGAGCACCAGCTCCCCGATCACCCAGATCAACATCATGTACGGCTGCTGACAGCCTCGACATGCGGACCCGGGAGCGGCACACGGGCCGACATCTCGATCCCCTTCCGCCACACGGGCTCCAGCGAGTAGGGCCGGAGCGGCGGCGGAGGGCGGAAGCCGCCCGGGCAGGCACGCCGAGCGTGCCAAGCAGCGGAGGGTGGCGCCCCGCAGCGGGAGAAGGGGAACGGCGTGACGGTTGCCGCCCCCGCCCCTCCCGAGCGGGGCAGTGCCCTGCGGGGCGGGTGGTGGCAACGCACCACCCGCCCCCACCCTGCCGATGGCTCACCGAGGGCAAGCCAGGTCACCGCTCGGGCCCGAGCGGTTGCCCGAGCCCAAGCCGTGCGACGCGACGCGGCGCGGCGATCAGGCCGTCGCCGCGGTCCCGCCGGCGGCCGGCGTTCCGGACGGCTTGGCCGCACCGGCCTTGGCGTCCTGGTTCAGCTTGCCGCCGAGGGCGCTGAGGTTGCCGCCGTCTCCGCCGGCCCCGGCCCCGGCTCCCCCTCCGACCATGGCGGCCGCCGCCTTGCCGGCGGCGTCGAGGGCGATCTGGGCCATCTTCTGCATGTGTTCGGTGGCGGTCTTCAGCGCTTCCTGGGCGCGCATGCCGGCTTCCTTGTCGTTGCCGGCGGCGGCCTCGATGCCCTTGGTGAGCACCTGGCTCATGGTGCTGAGGCCGCTCATGTCGCGGAACAGGTTCGCGGTGGCGATGGCCTGTGCCGTCTGGAGGCCGACCGGGTCGGGCATCGCCACCGTCGGCGTGAACTTGGCCTGCGAGACCCCCATCCCGGCCGCCGTGGTGTCGAGGTTCTGCGCGCGCGACGCGGTGGAGATCGGCGCGATGTCGGCCGGGGTGATCTGGATGGGCGAGTCCTTCCAGTTCCAGAAGCGGGTGAGGTCGATCTTCTCGGCCGAGTTGGCCCGGCCCAGGACGGCCTCGGCGAAGACGCCGTTGGTGGCGATGGCGATCGTGTTGGTCACCGGCGTCCCGAACGTGTTGTCGCCCGGCTTGTGGGAATCGGTCCACTCCTCTCGTTCCTGCTCGCTGACGAAGTTCCAGCGGAAGCCGAGGTAGTTGCCGGTGGCGGCGATCGGCTTCGGGTCCAGCAGCATGCCGAGCGGGACGGGCCCGGCGGTCGAACCCGTCGGCGTGTACGAGTAGTTGGCGAGGATGCGGCTGAGCGTCAGCTCGTCGGCGTTGGCCCAGACGGCCTGGCTGTAGTGGCGGCGGTTGTCGTTCAGGTGGTCCAGAACCGCCTGGGGCACGTTCCCGCCGCGCACGTGGAAGCCGAGCGACGAGAGGAAGGTGCGGCTGCCGGACTTCACCGTCGAGCCGAACAGCCCGCAGATGGCCGAGCCGCCGCCGGCGTCCTCGGACAGGTCGGGCGCGACGGTGGTCGTCGCGGCGATGCCGAAGTTGGCGACACCCGACGTCATCTTCAGGCGCAGCCCGGCGAGGCTGCCTCGGGCGGCGGTGCCGGACCAGGCGTCGTAGGAGATCAGCTTGTCCGCGCCGCCGAAGGTGTAGGACGCCTGCTGCGCGCCGGAGCCGCCGATGTCGCCGCAGCCGAAGGTGTGGTTCGGGAAGACGACCTGGATGCCGCGGATTCCGTCGCCGTCGGACCAGACGTCGATCCGGGACGCGTAGGAGGAGTCCCCCTTCGGCTGGTCGTCGAAGGGTATCTGCGTCTCTCGTCCCATGATCCGGCGCACGGTCCCGTTGCTCATGAGCACCCAGTAGTCTCCGCCGACGGCCGAGGCGATCTGCGCCAGCCCGGTGAGGCTCTGAAGGCCGCCGGTCGCGGGACGGACCACGGTCGTCGCGCCGGACTCCACCAGGAGGGGCGCCATCTCGCCGCTGGACTGGGACTGGACGACGGCCCAGAGCGCACCGTCGGACGTGGCGGACAGACGCTGCACGCCCGGACCGTTCCGCCGCACCCCGTCGGTGCCACTGCGCTCGTACACGACCCCCTGCCGGGTGTACCACACCTTGTCCTTGCCGGTGACGGCGATGTCGTCGGCCGTGATGCCCAGGTTCCCCCATGAGCTCTGGCCACGCTGATGGATCATGTTGTTGGTACCGACGACGTAGACCGAGTCGTCCGCGCCGCAGGCGATGCGCAGTCCCCAGCCGCTCAGCGGGTCGGTTCGCCAGGTCGTCCCGTCGAACTGGACGATCGCGTTGTCGGCGGCTCTGAGCGCCCAGACGATGTTCTTGCCCGGTGCGATACGGGACAGGCCCCCGCCCAGCCCCGTGGTGGGCAGCGCGGTCCACTTCTGCGTCGCCGGATCGAACCGGACCGGGACGCCGTCCGCCTTGCGCACCCCGTACACGCCCATCGTCGAAGCGGCGATGTCGGCCAGCTCCACCCCGTCGAACGGCTGATTGCTCGGCACCTCCGGTGCCGAGCACGCGTCGAGCTTGCGTACGGCGGTGTCGAAGGGGTTCGCCGCGCGGATCTTCGGCGCCCAGTCGACCGGCGCGACCGACGCGAGCACCTCCTTGTACCGCTGGAGGCTGGTGTGGGAGAAGGTGAGCTCCTGAAGCGGGATGAACAGGCAGCGCTCCAGCTTGGTCGGCTTGGTCGTCACGTTGTAGACCTGAACGACCTCGTAGTACTGCACCGACATCGCGTGCATGTGGTTGTAGTTGGTGACGACCCGGGTGAGGACCTGGTCCTTCTCCGTCTGCGTCGTCTCGCGCACGACCGTCATGTTCCGGCTGCGGGCCGCCGTCGCCACCTGCTGGGTCCGCGCGGCGATCCGCTGCGTCGCCTCCTGCGCGACCGACTTCACACCTGTGGAGCGCGACACCGACGTCGCGATGCCCGAGTTCGACGACTTGCTCCAGTTGCCGCCGCCGCCGATGCCGAAGAGTGCGACGCCGACGCTGCCGCCGGAGCTGGACGACTGACTGGACTGGAGCCCGACGGAGTTGCCGTGCTGCTCCTCGCGGGCGATCGAGTTCGCGACCTCGCTGATCGACCGGTTCTGGTCGGTGGTCGCGGACAGCGCCTCGTTCTCGCCGGCCGTCTCGGCGCCGGTGGCCTTGGTGGTGCGCTGCCAGTCGACGACCGCGACCTTGGTGCTCTCGCCGGGCGCGAGCGCGAGGCTGTGCAACAGCCGGCCGAGCGTGACGCCTTGGGCCGACCAGCTCTGCTCCGTCGTGACGATCATGCCCTCGGCCGGGCGGTCGTAGAACGGCAGGTTCTCCTCGCCGAGGTCGATGGCGCCGGTCAGGTCGCGCGCCGATGCCGCCCCGGGGATGTCGGTGAGCACCACCGACTGGTAACGGACGATCTCCGTCGGGTAGTTGCCGGTTGTGGGGAGCAGGTCCTTCGGGGTCGCGCCGTCGAGCATCGCCTGGTCCACCTGGATACCGGGCGATGTACTCGCCGGGGTCGTCGCAGGTGTGGTGGCAGGCGTGCCGCTGCCCGAGGTCGGGGTGGTCATCGCGATTCCAGTCTGTGAAGAAGGTGAGGGTGAGGCCGATACGGCCGCCAGGACGTGAAACGCCTGGCCCTGAGGCGAATGACGCCTTCCGGATCGCTCGAAAGCTACACAGCTCGTTCACGCCAGCGTCACACTTTGTCGAAACTGGCCGAAACAGGAACCGGGTTCGCCAGGCCTCCGACAGCGCTCGCTCTGGGAAGTCGATCGCCACGGCGTCCGATGCCGCACGTTCGCCATGAAGGCCACATGCCAACCGGTCCCAAACCGAAGGACTTGCCCGTGCGGCACGAACGGATGGCATACGACCTGCGTCTTCCAGGGCGATCAGTGCGTGAAGTAGCCACATATCAGCGCCCGTTGGCGCCCGGACCGCAGCCCAGCGCGGTCACCGGCTCCCCCATGGACGGGGCTCGCAGCACCTGACTCCGGAAGCCGCACATCTCTTTCTGAAACGATCAGAAAGTGCCGTAACCCAAGCTCCCGTTGGCCGGATCGCGACAGATCGGATCACCGCGACCCCGCCGACCTCCCATGCCCCACCGCGACCTCGCCGCCTCGCCGACACCCGGGCCGGCCGCACCGACCGCCCCTGTGCCCGGCGAGACCATCCCTTGGACCGCACCACCCTCCTGTTCCCGCTCGCGCGGGCGACGTCCGTCGCCTCTTCACCCGCGCCCCGCCCCTCCCCCGCTGTCCCGTCCGATCCTCGACCAGCCCCGCGTCGCGGCCCGGACGGGACAGCGGTGCCGGCGTGTGCGCACCCCCTCGCGGGACAGCGGAGCCGTCGATCGACATGCCCGATTCGGCTGGTCCGAGCGGTGCGCGAGGCCCCTCCCGGGTCGGCACCGGCACCGCCGCCGTCCCGGGCACACCCTGTTCGCACACCGTCCCGGACAGTCCCGGACAGCGTTCGGCCGTTGTTCCCGGCCTGGCCCCGGCGAAGACTCCGTACCGCACCGGACGATCGGACACCACACCGGACGACCGGCGGGGCGCATCCCGTGCCACGGGGGGAGAGCCGCCGCCCTCGGGCCGACACCCCGACGCAATCGGCGGAGAAGAACCTACGAAAGGGACATCACATGAAGACCGTACGTGGGCTGGCCGACCGCATGCTGGAGCGCCTGGTGCCGCAGGAGACGGCGAGCGCGTGCGACGGCCGCTGGATCTACCGGTGCGTCGGCGGATCGTGCTCCAACTACAGCAACTACACGCAGCGCGTCTGGTCCTGTGACTTCAACAGGCGCGAGTTCATGTCCTGCGGCTGCTGAGCCGGCTCCAGCCGTCCGGCCCCGTGATCCTGTGCGGGGCGCAGGGCGGTGACTCCCCCTTCGGCACCGTGACGCCGTGACAGCGTCGCCGCCACGGGGACCGCCCTCGTTCGGGCGCCCATGCACCCCAGTACCGTGGCCCGGCCCCCACCCGGGCCGGGCCACGGATCTCCCCAGGAGAACCAGTGGAATTCGTCTCGGCCGTGAGCCAGGTCGCGCTCGTCCTGGTGTTCACGGCGGCTGTCCTCGGAAAGATCAGGAACGCCGAGTCGTTCCGCGCCTTCGCGTACTCCGTGGAGACGCTGGGGCGGGTGTCCGCCGCGCGGGCGGGCCTCCTCGCGCCGGGCGTCGTCCTCGCGGAGGCCGGGGGCGCCCTGCTCCTGGCCTGGCCGGCGGCGTACGGCGGCCGGCTTGTGCCGGTGATCGGGCTGCTGACCGTGACCGGACTGCTGACCGCGTTCACCTGCGCCATCGTCCGCGTCCTGCGCGCCGGAACACAGGTGGCCTGCCGGTGTTTCGGCACCTCGACCGGCCCCGTCGGCCCGGCTCAGCTCGTACGCAACGCCGTGCTCCTCGCACTCGCGGGGGCGGCCACCCCCGGAGTCTGGGAGGGCTGGGATCCGTCCTGGCAGGCCCGGTTCGCCGCCTGGTTGTGCGGGGCGACGGCCGCTGCCGTCCTGGTGGTCGGCGACGAACTGGTGACCCTGCTGCGGCCCACGGCCGCGCCGACGCCAACGCCCACGGCCCCGGCCACACCCACCGCCCCGGCCCCGTCCCCGTCCCCGTCCCGTACGAGCATCTGATCCCTCTACCGAGAACTACCGAGAAGAGGCCGACCATGGTCTACCTGGCCATCGCCCTGGTGGTCGTCGGCGCGCTCTGCGTGCTGGACCTTTCGCTGACGCTCGCGGTCCTCCGCCGCCTGCGGGACCGGCCCTTGGCCGCCCCGGACCTCACCGAGGAAGGCGGCATCTCCGTGGGCGCGACCGTGGCACCCTTCAGCACCCACTGCGTCGAAGGCATGCCGCTGACGGAACGCGATCTCACCGACGGCGCCGTGGTGGCGTTCTTCACCCTCGGCTGCAAGCCGTGCCGGGACAAGCTGCCCAGCTTCGCCGAACAGGCCGGCGCGCTCCAGGGTCACCGGCAGGTGATCGCGGTCGTCGTGTCGGGCAGCACCGAGCAGCGATACGAGGACGAGGCGCGGGCGATCACCGAACAGCTCTCCCCCGTGGCGCGGGTCGTCCGGGAGACCCCGGAGGGGCCTTGCGTGAGCGCGTTCGCCGTCACTGCCTTCCCTTCCCAGTTCGCCATCGCCGCGCGGGACGGGCAAGCGCCCACCGTGGCCTCGGTCGGGGACCGGGTCCTCACCGCCGTTCCGGCCGGGCGGGCATGAGCCCCGCCCCGGGCAGCACCACGGCACCCCGGACGATGCCGCTGCACCGTGCCGTCGTAGCGGCGCTCGGGCTCGCCCTGCGGGCCACGCCCGTGATGATGGCCGGATATCTGGCCGTGACCCTGGTCTCCGCCGCGGCGCCGGTGGCGGTCACCTGGCTGGTCAAGGACATCCTGGACGGGCTCGCGGCGGGCAACGGGGTACGCGAGACCTTCGGCCCGGCGCTCTGGCTGGCCGTCGTCGGCGCGGTGACGGCCGGCGCCCCTCAGCTCACCGCCTACCTCCAGGCCCGGATGACCCGCGCCACCAGCCTCCTCGTCCAGGAACGGCTGCACACCACCGTCGACGGCTTCGTGGGCCTCGGCCGCTTCGAGAACCCGGAGTTCCTGGACCGGCTCAGGATGGCGCAGCACGCCGGCGGGCTCGCCCCCTTCCAGGTGGTGCAGGCGGTGGCGGGCGTCGTCCGGGGCTGCGTCCTGCTCGTCGGCTTCGTCGGTTCCCTCGCGGTCCTCAATCCCCCGCTCGCCGTCGTCGTGACGCTTTCCGGTGTCCCCGTGCTCTGGGCGGAGATCGTGCTCAGCCGCCGTCGTGCCGCCACCTTCTGGGAGATCAGCCCCACCGAGCGGCGGGAACTGTTCTACGCGACGCTGCTGTCGAGCGTGGAGGCCGCCAAGGAGTTCCGGCTCTACTCCGCCGGACGCTTCTTCCGGGAACGTCTGCTGGCCGAGCGCCGCAAGGCGGACGGTCTTCGGGAGCTGATGGACCGCCGAGAGCTGCGCGTACAGACGTCCTTGCAGGTGGCCGCCTCCGTGCTGGCGGGGGCCGCACTGCTGTGGGCGGTCGGGTCGGCCGCGCGCGGAACCATGACGGTCGGCGGTGTCTCCCTGCTGCTGGCCGCCATCCCGGCCGTCCAGAGCGGCATCGCGGGACTGGCCGCCGAGACCGGGCAGGCACACCACTCCCTGATGATGTTCGACCACTACGTCACCGTGATGCGGCTCGGCCCCGACATCCCCACCCCCCGGCGCGCCACCCCGGTCCCGCCGCTGCGGGACGCGATCGAGCTGCGGGACGTGTGGTTCCGTTACGACGAGGGCACGCCCTGGGTACTGCGCGGCGTCGACCTGCGTATCGAGGCCGGGAAGGCCCTGGCGCTCGTGGGGGTCAACGGCTCGGGGAAGTCGACGCTGGTCAAGCTGATGTGCCGGTTCTACGATCCCACCCGCGGGCGCGTCCTCTGGGACGGCGTCGACCTGCGCGACATGGACCCGGCGGAGCTGCGGCGACGCGTCGCCGCCACCTTCCAGGACCCGATGCGCTACGAACTCACGGCCCAGGAGAACATCGCCGTCGGCGACCTGAGCGCCCTCGACGCGCCCGACCGGTGCGCGACGGCGGCCCGACTGGCGGGGGTGCACGACGACGTCGCACGGCTGCCCCACGGCTACTCCACCCTCCTCAGCCGCACCTTCTGGTCCGAGGACGACCACGCCTCCGGTGTGCAGTTGTCCGGAGGCCAGTGGCAACGGATGGGCCTGGCCCGCTCGTTCCTGCGCGCCGACGCGGACCTGTTGATCCTGGACGAGCCCAGCTCCGGCCTGGACCCGGCGGCCGAACACGAGATCCACACCCGGCTGCGGGCCCGTCGTTCCGACCGCACCAGCGTGCTGATCTCCCACCGGCTCGGCGCGGTCAAGGACGCCGACACCATCGCGGTCCTGGAGGGCGGGCGGATCACCGAACTCGGCGACCACACCGCGCTCATGGGCCGCGAGGGGACCTACCACCGGCTGTTCACGCTCCAGTCCCGTGGCTACCGCGAAGGTGCGGACGATGCCGCGGACGGTCTCGTGGGGGACTGCGCGGGCGGCCTGGCGGGCGGATTCACGGGCGGTCCCGCAGACGGACTCGCGGGCGGGGGTTCGGGTGCGGGTGACTCCGTGGACGAGAGGGCCTACGTGACCCACCCCCTGTCCCTGCCGGGCCCGGCATCGTGAGGCGGCGGCAGACGAGGAGGCGCTCCGTCTCCGTGGTGGCGGGGAGCGTCACCGGGCTCGCGGTCATGGCGTGCGCGGCCGCGTTCCTGCTCCGGCGCCGCTGTGCCCTGCTCGACGTCAGCGGCTCCAGCATGATGCCCACCTACCGTGACGGGGACCGGCTGTTCGCGCTCAAGGTGCCGGCCCGCCTCATGCGCAGAGGGACGGTCGTCGCGATCCGGATGCGAACGGGTGACGCGGACGGTGTGGATGGTGCGGACGGTCCCGTCCGGGACGCCACCACGCCCGGGGGCCTCGTGCCCACCACCATGATCAAACGTCTCGCCGCCCTTCCCGGAGACCGGATTCCCGGATCGCTCTCCCCGGCGGACGTCGTGCCGGCCCGGCACGTGTACGTCCTCGGCGACAACCGCGAGGCCAGTTACGACTCCCGCCAGACCGGGCCCGTGCCGTTCGACCGGCTCACCGCCGTGGTGCTCGGCCGGACCCGCCGCGGGGCCGCCACGGGGATCGCGGACCACGGCGCGACGTGAGTCCGACCGCGCCGGGGAGCGGTCACCAACGCGCATGCGGCTGCCGGGAGTTCGGCCCCACCGGTGTCCGGGTGGTCGAGCAGCGGCTCCAGGGCGGTGGACACCTCGGTCCACGGGCGCTCGCCCCCGAACCCCCGCATCTCGGGGAGGTCGAACCCCTCGGCCTCCGCCGGCCGCCGCCGGAACACGGCGAAGCCGCTGTACGACCACGAGATGTCCAAGGTGCCGTCGTCCCCGTCGCCCGGGAAGAGAATCAGCCCCACGCGCCCTCCCCTCCCCTGCTCACCGACCGACTCCCCAGGTTCGAGACCCCGGGGCGGCCTCGGCAACCGGAATGATCCCGGCGTCAAGGGGACGCCCAGTACCCCGCCCAGGCGCGGGCCGCCTTGATCGTCTCCTCAAGGCCGGGCGTCCCATAGGCCTGCCAGTCCTCCCAGGAGCGCGCCTCGGCCTCGGTGAGCACCACGACCGCTTCCCGGGGGGCTTCGGCGAACGCGGGGACGGTCCGCGCCCAGGCGGCGGCCTGTTCGGGGGTCTGGTTGCCGTCCAGGACGAGCCGCATCCCCCACACGGCCGTATCGATCCAGGCCGGCCCGCTCATCGCCCACGCCCAGTCGACCATCCACACCCGGCCGCCGCGCTCGATCATGAAGTTCGAGGCGCACGGGTCGGAGTGCACGAGCCGATCGCCCTTCAGGAGGGGTTCGTCAGCCGGGTCGCAGTACTCGCCCCACCGTTCCCACGGCGTGAGGCTGACCTCCGGCGGCGCGGGGCACCGGCTCAGTTCCCCCAAGGCGGCGGCGACCGGCGCCAGATGGTCGCTGCCGTCGCCGAACCACGCCCACGCGCTCGCCTGGACCCCTTCGAAGCAGACCAGGAGCCAGCCCCCCGCCTCCTCCTGCCACAGCATCCTCGGCGCACCCGCTGGCAGGAACGGATTGACGGCCGCCTCCGCCCGCAGCTCGCCGATCCGTTCGTGGTCGAGCGGCAGCCCCTTCACGAACACCATCTCCGGGCCCGACGACGGCCAGAACAGCGAGGCGAGCGCACTGCTGGTGCCGTTCTCCACCTCGGCCCTCGGACAGCCCTCCCCGAGCCGGTCGGCGAGGGCCCGCCGGGTCGCCTCGGGAAGCTCGTCGTACGGAAGCCGGCCGACCCGCATACCCGGTCAGCGCCCCGCCGGGCCCGCCGGCCCGGACAGTCCCACCCACCCCGACGGGGGCCACCGCGGGTCGTTCGGCGGAAACGGCGGGTTCTTGTCCGGCCGGGTGGGCGGGCTGGTGGACGGCCGCCCCGGGGGCGGCGAGGACGTGGGCCGGGGAGCCGGGCGGCGCTCCAGCAGGAGGGTCGTCATGGTCGCGAAGGCCCCTTCTTCCGTCGTCGGCCCGGTCGAGACCAACGGCGCTCGCGCGCACGGCCTCGCTCCGGCTTCGCCGCGCGCTCCGCGTTCCTCTCGCGGACGGCGGCCAACAGAACGGCGGAATCCTCCCCGCCGGATGTCGGGCGAAACCCGGCCGCCCTACCGTCTCCGCGCCAAAAACTCCTCGAAGGTCACCCGTCCCTCGGCCCGGTCCGGGACCAGATGGCCGCCGGCGGCGAAGGCGCGGGCCGTCTTGCCGGGGAGGGAGACGGTCACGATACGGCGGCGGCTCCCCGTGGCCCGGAGATACGCCCCCGCCAGGTCGGGCAAGGTCCGGACCTCGGGACCTCCGAGGTCGGGAACCCGGCCCGCCGGGTCGCCGGCGGCGATCTCGGCGAGACGGGCCGCGACCTCGGAGGTGTCGATGGGCTGGTCCGAGACCCCCTTGGGCAACACCATCACCGGCAACTTGGCGAGGGATTCCAGGAGTTTGCGCACCAGATCGTGGAACTGGGTGGCGCGCAGGATGGTCCAGCCGAGCCCCGACGACTCCACGAGCCGTTCGACGGTCAGCTTGGTCCGGTAGTAGCCGAGCGGGACGCGGTCGACCCCGACGATCGAGATGTAGACCAGGTGCCGCACCCCGGCCCGGTCGGCTGCGCCGATCAGGTGATGCGCGGCCTCCTCGTCCCCGCCCGTCGGCGAGCTGGCGCAGTGCACGACCGTGTCCACACCCGCGAGCGCCGCGTCCAGCTCCGGCCCGCCTTTGCGCAGGTCCACGGCGTACGGCTGGGTGTGCCGGCTGAGCACCCGCACCTCGTGGCCCGCGTCGCGCAGCCGTGCGACGACGAGCCGCCCGAGGGTGCCGGTACCGCCGGTCACGAGGATCACGGTCATGGGTCTGTCGCCTTCCCTCGCGCCTGCGCTCAGTTCACTTCTTCCACTTGTCTCACGCCGGACGTCAGAGGTCGAGTTCCGCGCGGACCGTTTTGCCCAGCGGATGCCGGTCCAGGACCTCCCAGCGGCTGGCGAGCGCGTCCACGATGAGCAGCCCGCGCCCGAACTCCGCGGACGGCTCGAACGGGGCGACCTCCGGACACCGTTCGGAGCGGGTGTCCGCGACCTCGATCCGCAGGATCGTGAACGGCTTGCTCGCGTACGTGAGCGTCAACTCGAAGTCCCTGCCCGGGATACGGCCGTGGGTCGCGGCGTTCGCGGCCAGCTCGGCCACGATGTGCGCGGCGGCGTCGGAGGCGAACGTGCCGTAACCGATGCCCCAGCGGTCCAGCTCGTAGAGCGCGAGATGCCGGGAGAGACGGGCGCCGCGGGGCGTGGAGCTGAAGCGCTGGCTGAACACACGTACGGTAACCGGCACTTCTTGTGCCTGGGGGGTGGTCATGCGGCCACTTTTGCGACGAAAAGCCCGTCTCCCCAGACCAGAAACTCGTACGCTCGGTAAGCGTACGGGTTCAGAGGGTGGACAGTACTCGTCACTGCCCGTAAGCATTCCTCTGAGATCGGGAGGTGGTGCCGCCATGGTGGGCATCAATTCGGAGCCCGACCCCTCTGCCAGCCTGAGGGTGTTCGGTGCACTGGTCAAGTTTTTCCGCAAACAGGCGGGATACACGCAAGAGGAGTTCGCGCCGATCGTCGGCTACTCGGTGGAGAGCGTGTCCTCCATCGAGCAGGGACGGCGGCTCCCCTCGGGGAAGTTCGTGGACGCGGCGGAGAGGGTCCTGGACGCGGGCGGGGCGCTCAAGGAGGCGGCGAAGTACCTGGAGCGGACGAAGGGGCTGGCCAATTGGTTCGTCCCGTGGGCCAATCTGGAGAAGACGGCGCGCTGCCTCTGGATCTACGAGAGCCGGATGATCCCCGGTCTGCTCCAGATCGAGCCGTACGCGCAGGCCCTCTTCGAGAGGCGAGTCCCGTCCTTGAGCGACTCGGAGGTCGAGGAGAAGATGATCGCGCGAGCGGATCGGAAGGACTTGCTGACGAACCGCCCCAACACCTCGTACAGCTTCATCCTCGACGAGCAGATGCTCCGAAAGCTGATGGGCAGCCCCGAGATGCACCGGGCTCAGCTTGACCACGTCCTGACCGTGGCCGAGCAGCGCAACATCGAGATCCAGGTGATGTCGCAAAGCCAGTACCACGCCGGGATCAACGGCCCGTTCCAACTGCTGGAGACGCCCGAGCATCAGTGGCGGGCGTACTCCGAGGGGCAGGAGAACGGGCTCCTCATCTCCGACCCCCGTGTAGTCAGCATGCTCCAGCTGCGGTATGCCAGGATGCGGACACAGGCTCTCTCCCTTGAAGACTCCCTGAGCCTGTTGCGTGAGATCCGAGGAGCGACATGAGCACCACCGACCTGGCCTGGTTCAAGAGCAGCTACAGCAGCGGCGGCGACGGAGACTGCGTCGAAGTAGCGCTCTCGTGGCACAAGTCCAGCTACAGCAGCAGCGACAGCGGCGACTGCGTCGAGGTCGCCACCTGCCCCACCACCGTCCACGTCCGCGACTCCAAGCGCCCCGACGACGCCCAGCTCGCCCTCGCTCCCACCACCTGGAGCGCGTTCCTCGCGAACTGCGAGGAAATCTAGCGAGATTCTCCACCCTCGACGGATGCCCCTCGCCCGGCTCGGGCCGGGGCATCCGTCGTTTCCGAGCCCGTTGTCCGAGACCCGAGGAGCGACATGATCAGCACCGCAGACCTGGCCTGGTTCAAGAGCAGCTACAGCAGCGGCGACGGAGACGACTGCGTCGAAGTCGCCCTCTCCTGGCGCAAGTCCAGCTACAGCAGTGGCAGCGACGGCGACTGCGTCGAAGTCGCCCTCCCCTGGCACAAGTCCAGCCACAGCGGCAGCGATGGCGACGACTGCGTCGAAGTCGCCGCCTGCCCCACCACCGTCCACGTCCGCGACTCCAAGCGCCCCGACGACGCCCGGCTTGCTCTCTCCCCCACCACCTGGACCACCTTCCTCGCCACCTGCGGCGGTCTCTGATGGGCTACCTGGACGAACTGTTCTCCCTCGAAGGGCGCAACGCGCTCGTCACCGGCGGAAGTTCGGGCATCGGCAAGGCCATCGCCCGCGCTCTCGCCCGCGCCGGGGCGTCCGTCGTGATCGTCGCCCGGCGCGAGGCCGAGCTGAAGGCGGCGGTGGACGAGCTGACGGAGGCCGGGTGCCGGGCCGCGTGGGTGAGCGGGGATCTCGCCACGCGCGCCGGTGTCCGTACGGCGGCCGAGGAGGCGGCGGCGGTGTTCGGGGAGCCGGACATCCTCGTCAACGCTGCCGGGAACAACATCCGTCCGCCTCTCGCCGAACTCACCGACGAGGACTGGGACCGCACGATGGCGGTCAATCTGGAGGCGCCGTTCCTGCTCGGGCAGCGGTTCGGGCCGAAGATGGCCGAGCGCGGGTACGGGCGGATCATCCACGTCACCTCGCAGCAGGCGCACCGGGCGTTCGTCCAGTCCGGGGCGTACGGGGTGTCGAAGGGCGGGCTCGAATCACTGACCCGTTCGCAGGCGGAGGCGTGGTCCCCGTACGGCGTCACCGTGAACGCCCTCGTCCCCGGCTTCGTGATGACCCCGCTCAACGCCCGGCTGTCCTCCGACCCCGTGAAAGTCGCGGCCCTCGCCGAGCGCACCATGGTCGGGCGGAACGGTCTGGCCGGCGATTTCGAGGGCGCGGCCGTCTTCCTGGCCGGTCCGGGGTCGGCGTATGTCACCGGGCAGGCGCTCTTCGTGGACGGCGGTCTGTCCGTTCACTGAGCCCACGCGCGAGCACCGGCCGCAACCACCCGTCCCCGGGGGCTGCGGCCGGCGGCTTTTCCGCTCCAGCGACGAGGCGACTCGGCTACAGGACGGCGACCGTGAACGGCCGGTCCGCGTCCTTGCCCGCGTCGTCGCTGGTGACGACGGTGATGGTGTGGGCGTCGTTGCCGCAGTAGGCGTGCGCCTTGCCGATCGCGGTGATCTCACCCCGGTAGTCGCTGAGTGTGGCGAGGATCGCCGCCGCGCCCAGGTTCGACACGGCGGTGGTCGGCACCTTGACGCAGTAGATGCCCTTGCGGCCCGAGGATCCGCCCCGGGTGACCGACGTGACGTTCTTGGAGTGCTCGACGGTGGCGTTCGCGGCCACCTTCGCGGCCGCTCGGGCGTAGGGGGCGTCGAGGTCGTCGGTCGCGGCGGTGGCGGTCGCGGTGGCGGTCAGGAGGCCGAGCGACAGCGCTCCGCCGAGGGCGAGGGCGAGGACGCGGCTGATGCGGGAAGTCGAGGTTCGCATGATCTTCTTCCTTCTCGGCCACGGGCACCGCGACGGGCGTCACGCGGCCGGGGATTCAGGAACGAGCGGAACGATGACGGCCACGTGGTGCGTGTCCTCCGGAATGATGGGGCCGCACACACCGCCTCCACATCCGTACATACGCGGATTCACCCGATTCGGTGAGCCGTACCGACAGAGGTTCGCCTCGCGTTGCCCCTGTCCCCCAGGCGACTCGACCACGAGGTGGTGTTCGACATCGTGCCGACGGGCGGTGGTCACGCGTCTTCCTGAAGTCGAAGCATCTGGTGGAAGAGTGACGCGTTCCCTCGTGCCATGAGTTCGGTGTACGTACCGGTCTCCGCGACACGTCCGCCGTCGAGGACGATGATGCGGTCGGCGATGCGTGCGTTGGCGAGCCGGTGGGTGATGAAGATGGTCGCGCGGCCGCGGGAAAGGGCCTTGAGCCGGGTGAAAACGCGGTGTTCGGCTCGGGCGTCGAGCGCTGCGGTGGGCTCGTCCAGGACGAGGACGGGTGCGTCCCGGTGGAAGGCGCGGGCGATGGCCAGGCGCTGCCACTGCCCGCCGGACAGATCGTGGCCTCCCCACCAGGAGCGAGCGAGGGACGTGTCGAGGCCGCCGGGGAGGGCGGCGATGACGCTGTCCGCGCCTGCCGCTTCGGCGGCCTGGTGGATCGCGGCGTCCCCGAGATGATGGGGTTGGCCGAGGTGGATGGCGTCGAGGACGACGTCGCCGCCGTGCCCGGTCAGGTGCAGCGGCAGGCCCGCGACGGGTTTCAGGTAGGCGCGGTCCATGGCGTAGACGGCGGCGTCCAGGGTGGGTTCGTCGCCGGTGGGCTGGCCGGGAGGGAAGGAGAACGGCAGTTCGCCGTCTCCGCCGAACGTGACCGTGTGCAACAGGCCGGCGTGCTCGGCGAGCCGGGCGGCCAGGGTCTCGTCTTCGGTACTGGTGTAGCGGTCGGCGTAGGTGACCGCGTGCACGTCTCCCACCTCTGCGGCGAGGATCGCGGCCGAGGAGGAGTCCAGCCCGCCGGACAGGTCGGCCCCGACGGCCGTCCCGGCGGCGCGTACCCGCTCCTGCACCGCCTGGGTGAGCGTGGCGCCGAACCGCCGGGCCCCGGTGGCGAGGTCCGGCACCGGGTCGATCGCCTTGATGTCGACAAGCCGGGGGGCCTGGCCTGGTTCGAGGAGGAGTCCGTATCCGCCGGGGACGAGTCCGATGCCTTCGTACACGCTGCGCTCGGGCCAGTGGTCTCCGGCGACGATGCGCGCGGCCAGGAGCGCCAGGTCCGGGACGAGGCGGTAGCCGAGACACTGGACGTCGGTCGCCCACTCGCCGGTGGGGGTGTAGTAGACGGGCCGGAGTCCGGCCAGGTCACCGCACGCGAACCGGGCGCGCCCGTCGTCCGCGGTGACCCAGTACGAACCGGGGAAGGCGGTGAGGTCCGCCCACCGCCCGGCGTGCACGGCGCTGAGCGCGGCGTGCAGTTCGTTGTCTGCGGGCCTGCACGGCCCGGCGACGGCGAGCGTCGCCTGTCCGTCGGTCACGCTGCGCACGGGCCCTGCGGCGGCCAGGGAGCCGGGTCCGTAGCAGACGTAGTAGGCGATCTTGGTGGGGTCGCTGATGCGGCGGCGGGCCAGGACCCAGTGCCCGAAACCGTCCTGCCCCTGCGGGCGGATCGCGATCCGGGTCCAGTCGTAGAACCGCTGGCCGCGGCCCCCGCACCGGCGGAGATCCGTTTCCATGCCTGCCGGGGCACTGCGGTGATCAGGTCCCGGACCTCGGTGTCCGTGCCGCCGGTGGTGGTCAGGGTGTCGTTGACCTTGGTGGCCAGCACGTAGGCGACGTGCCGCTCCTCCAGCCAGGCCCGCAGGTGTTTGACCTGGCCGTAGGTCTCATCCGCAGTGACCCAGGCGAAGGGAACACGTGCGTCGATCGCGCGTTGCGGCATCCACTTGAAGTGCTCGATCTTCGTGGCGAAGGCCACCTCGTCGCCGATGCCGGCGGCCCGACACCGTTCCCGGTCATCGGCCCAGGAGACGGGGATATACAGTTCGCGGTCGATCAAGGCCCGGCCTGTGGCGGAGGCATAGGCCAGGAACGTGCCAATCTGGCAGTTTTCTGTGCGTCCGGCCGTGCCGGAGTACTGCCTTTAGACCCCGGCGGACTTGACGCCCTTCTTCAGGAAGCCGGTGTCCTCCCCGATCAGGACCGCGTCGTTGCTGCCGATCGTCTCGACGACGAAGTCACGCACATCGTCGCGGACCACGTTCTCGTCCCAGTGGGCGAAGTTCAGCAGCCGCTGGAAACCGTCCGGGCGACGCTGGCCGGCCTGCTCGGCCAGCGTCCACCCGTTCTTCCTTTCCAGCGGCGCGAGCAACGTGCTCAGGTAGTCCAGAGCCCGTTCACGCGACTCCGACCTGCCAAAACGTCCTGCGAACCGGGCATGAAGCCCGACTATCCCCTCGGACCGGTCCTCGATCTGCGCGTCCGTCAGCGATTCATCACACAGTCAGCCCAACGACCAAGACGCCGGCCGGTCACACCACATGCGGTTGCAGTACTAACGGCCCTTCGTCCGCAACGGCCCCCTCACCCTTTGGCCCCACCACCTGCACGCTCTGATCCGCTCCACCCTGCGCACCGCGGACGACCCCACCGACGACCGGTGGACCGCCACTGACTGGCGCGTGGCCGTCGCCCGGGTCCTGGCCGCGCTCGGCAAACAGCGGTGGGTGACAAGCGATGTGACAGGCACTCGGCTTGCGCCCTGCACCACTCTTGCGCGTAGCGGGCGGATCAGGCGCCGCCGGTCGAAATCACCAGGAGTGCAAGAAAGAGATCAATCCGTAACCATCAAATGGGCAGCATTTGCCCGATTAGTGAGGAAGTGAAGATGATCTAATTTGGTCGATGCGGCAGTGGCGCCGTTTGAGAAGGGGCTGATCCGCCCCGGCCAGAATGTGCAGATCCTCTCCGAGGAATCAGGGAAGCAGGTGACAGGAACAGTGATCTCCGTCGCCAAGTCACCCACGAAGCCCCAAGCCGGGGAATCCACTCAGAGCGGTGAAAACTACGCTGTAAAAGTGAAGCCGTCGAATTCGCTTACTTCGGATTTCTACGGTGCGGACGTTCGACTGACCATCGTCTCCGCGTCCTCGCAGGGTGAGGTGCCGGCCGTGCCGCCTTCGGCGATCTCCGCGGGTGCAGACGGACTGACCGCTGTCACGGTACGAACCGGAAGTCACGAACGACGAGTCGCCGTTCAGGTCGGCATGACCGGAGACGGCTACGTGCAGATCACCCCGGAAGGGTCCGCCCGGATTTCTTCGGGTGACCAAGTAGTTGTAGGCGTTCAGCCGCCTCTCGGCAGTGGTCGGTCGTGAGTGCGATTCCCCTTGACGGGCATCCGGTTATCGAGTTCACCACGGTAGGACATACCTATCCGGGGCCTCCCGCAGTCGAGGCGCTGCACCCTTGTGACTTGCGGATCGTGCAGGGCGAGTATGTCACCGTCGTCGGTCCCTCAGGGTCGGGCAAGTCGACGCTGCTGAATATCATCGGCCTTCTTGATGTGCCCACGCGTGGAACGTATCTGCTAGACGGGATCGACACGGCGGCCGTCAGCGAGTCGAGCCGTGCGGCCATGCGCGGTCGGCGCATCGGCTTCGTCTTCCAGTCCTTTCATCTGCTGCCGCACCGCAGCGCGCTGGAGAACGTCGAAGTCGCCATGGTGTACCGGCGCGTACCGCGGCGCGAGCGGTGCATCCGGGCAGAGGCCGTGCTACGCAGAGTCGACACACGATGCACACGTTGCCGCGCAGGGGCAGCGCACCATCACGATCCGCGATGGAATTCTGACCGAGTTGTCCCGCCACGGGGTGGCCGAGTGATACGGCTTCACCTCGGTCGTCGATCTCACCGGAATTCCATCGGCCGGTCCCGGATCGCGTCGAGGGACCTCTTTTCCGAGGCGATAACGGGAATCCTGCAACGGCCGGCCCGATCCATCCTGACTGCTCTGGGCACCGTGCTCGGAGTGGGCGCTTTCATTGCCGTGCTCGGCCTTACCGGCACCGCGGCTTCGCAGATCGACACCCGATTCAACGAGCTCACGGCAACGGAAGTCAACATCGAGGACGCAGGTGGGCAGGATTCCGCCCGCGTTCCCCTAGCCTTCCCCCGGGACGCCGACGCGCGTATTCGTCGTCTCAACGGTGTCACATCGGCCGGCGTGTACTGGCGAGTCCGGCTTGGTCCCAGCCGGCCCGTCCAGGCCGTTCCTCTCGGTTCCGCTGACGGTGCCGACGCGCATACACAGGTGATCGCCGCGTCATCCGGCGTTCTCACTGCCGTGAACTCGCGTTTCGTACAAGGTCGTTCCCTGGACGACTTCCACGACCAGTACAACCAGCAAGTCGCCGTCCTGGGACAGGCGGCAGCGGCCCGCATGGGGATCAAAACCCTGCGGACAGCACCTGCCATCTTCATCGGCGGCACCGCCTTCACCGTGATCGGCATCATCGAAGACGTGGACCGGAAACCGGACTTGCTGATGTCCGTGATGGTGCCGCGCAGCACAGCGGAACGCGTCTGGGGGCCTCCTGCAGACACCCGCGCCCGCATGCTCGTCTCCACCAGGCTCGGCGCGGCTTCTCAGGTCGCGCGCGAAGCCGCCGTCGCCCTGCGGCCAGAGCATCCCGAGTACTTCAACGTTGTTCCACCGCCGGATCCGAGGTCGCTGCGGTCTGCCGTAGGCGACGACCTCGGCCAGCTGTTCCTCGTCCTCGCAGGCGTCTGCCTGGTCATCGGAGCGGTCGGCATTGCCAACACCACACTCGTCGCGGTGATGGAGCGCACGAGCGAGATCGGACTCCGCCGGGCACTGGGCGCACGCGGCATCCACATCACGCTCCAGTTCCTGACCGAGTCCGCGGCCCTCGGCCTCTTGGGAGGGCTGGCCGGGACATCCATCGGGACCGCGGTCGTTGTTGCCACAGCCTTGGCGAAGCAGTGGACACCCGTACTCGATCCCATCACGCTCATGTCCGCACCCCTGCTGGGCCTGGTCACAGGGCTTCTGGCCGGCCTGTACCCGGCGTGGCGGGCCTCCAGCATTCCCCCCGGTCGAGGCCCTGCGCCGCTGAGGCGGCGCGGTCCTCACCCACGCATCGGACGCGACAGCCCATCCCTCCATAGCCGGCCGCGAGCGCCTCTTTGCCGACGACCGGTCCTCGACAGGTGATCGTCCGCCTTCTCTCTGGCGGCCGCCGGCCGAAGAGCGCTGCCCCGCGCGTACGAGAGATCCCGACTTCCCACCCCGCCCGGGGCTGGGACTGCCGTGACGGTCCCCGTCACGGAACACCTCTTTGAAGGAGAACTGTTGAGATTTCGCAGAAGAGCGCGAATAGGGATGACGGCCGCAGCCGTCGGTGCCCTATTCGCCGGAACACTCCAAGCGACGGCCACCGCGGCGGAGACACCCGCTCCCCTGCCCGCGCTGAAGATGCCGGGCAAGGCTAAGCCTCACGACGTTCCCGCCGACGAACGCTCGCGTGTGCTCGGCAAGGACTGGAAGAAGTCGACAGACCTCGCCTGGACCGCCGAGGGTGACGCCCGGGGGTTTCATCTCTTCACCGCGCGCGAAGGCGACGGTTACGCGTGGACCACCACGGCTTCACTGTCGGAGCCCGGGTTCGACACCGACGCGTGGATCGGAAATGCCTGTGTGACGGGCTCGGGCAAGCGTGCCGTAGTGGTGTACGCACCCCGCACGTTCACGAATGACCCGCGGCTGATGGCGCGCGGCGCGTTCGCGGCCGTGGTGGAGCTGGAGACGGGCGAAGTCACCAAGCTGCCCGTCCAGGTGTCCCTGTCGTACTACAACCCGGGATGCGGTACGGGCGAGCAGGCGGTGCTCACCCAGTCCGGCGGCGAGGACAAGGCGGCGACGCGGCTGCTCACGCTCGACACCGTGACGGGGAAGCTCTCGGAACCGATTCAGGTCGGCGGACAGGTGACGTCCTCGGTCCCCGCCAAGGACGGGTCCGTCATCGGCGCGGCCGGCGCCCAGATCGTCAAGATCGACCGCCGGGGTGCCAAGACCGTCCTCGCCGTCACCGAGTCGACGCCCTACCGCCTGGTCCCCGATGCCGATGGTGGCCTTGTCTTCCTCGACAGGCCGGCCGCGGCCTCATCCCGGGGCAAGGCATCCTCCGCCGGCCGGAATACCACGCGCGCCAAGCACATCACCGCTGACCAGGTCAACCGTCCCGCCGGAAAGAAGTCCCGCGCTACGGTGCTCGCCGAGGGGCCGCAGGCTCATACCGGTCTCACCGGCAACGCCGGCACGGTGTATCTGACCGGCCAGGTCCAGCTCCCCCAGGGGGTGAAGCTGCCGCGGGCCGTGCGTCACTTGTCCGGCACTCCCAAGGACGCGAAGGTAACCACGGCGGCTCGCGCAGTCCTCACTAAGACGGCGTGGAGCGACGGCCAGGGAGCCCTGCTCCGGTACGACGGAGGGGACAAGAACCGCCCAGTCGATGTCACCATGCACGTGCTCGAAAGCGACCAGAAGGCCGAATTCACCGTCGACCCCCAGGCTCGTAGGAGCCCACGGATCGCGGAGGGTTCCGAGCCCACACCTGCCCTCAAGAGCGCCGACCGACAGACGTCCGCGGCACCCCTGGTGAGCAGTGCACCTTCCGCCGTGCGGGCGCTGGCGGCCGCGTCCGGCGCCCGCGACGAAGCGGTGGAGTCCGAGCGCACCTGCTCCGTTCCGCGCAATGACCCACACAACCAGGCGATGCAGCCCAAGCCTCGACAGGTCGAGTGGGCGGTCAACATGGCCATCCGCGACGCGCTGAACAACCACATCAGCCGGCCCGCCAATTGGAAGAACCTCGGGATGCCGGCCTACCAGCCGCAGACCCTGTTCCCCGCCCCCACTCTGGAGGGTGGGGGCACAATTCCCGCCCAGGTGATGCTCGGAGTCACCGCGCAGGAATCCAACATGTGGCAGGCATCCCGCGTCGCCGTCCCCGGCGTCACCGCGAACCCCCTGATCGGCAACTACTACGGCATCGATCTCTACGATGGCGATTCCTCCAATGACTGGGATGTCGACTGGGCCGAGGCAGACTGCGGCTACGGCATCACCCAGGTGACCGACCACATGCGCCTGGCCGGCCGCGAGGATGGACATGGCGGCGCGGCCTGGGACTACCAGAAGCAGCGCGCGGTCGCCCTCGACTACACCGCCAACGTGGCCGCCGGACTGCAGATCCTCGCCGACAAGTGGAACACCACCCGTCGTGCCGGTCTCGTGGCCAACAACGGAAACCCGGCCAAGCTGGAGAACTGGACCTTTGCTCTGTGGTCCTACAACTCGGGTTTCCACGAGAACACAGGCATGGGGCAGCCCTGGGGCGTGGGTTGGTCGAACAACCCCGCCAACCCCGAGTGGGACGCCGGCCGGAGCCCGTTCATGGAGGACGGTCTCGGTAACGAGGACGCTGCCGACGCCTCCCATCCCCAGGACTGGCCTTACCAGGAGAAGGTCCTCGGTTTCGCTGCCCATCCGCCGTCCTACCTGGAATCACCGGGCACGATGGTTCCGGCTTTCCGGGCAGCTTCATGGAACGGCAAGGAAGGGGATGCCACTGTCGCCGGTTCGGCCAAGCAGAACCGCGCGCAGGTCAAGCCCCCTGAGGATCTGTTCTGCACTGCGGCCAACAGCTGCGACCCGGCCAGGATCAGTGATTCCGCCAGCAACTCGGCCTTCACCGGTCCCTGCACCCTCGCCGATTTCAAGTGTTGGTGGAATGAGCCTGTCCAGTGGAAGTCGGACTGCGACTCCTACTGCGGCAACGACTTCACTCGATTCCCCGTCACCTGGGCCGAAGAACCCGACGGAACCGCATACCCGCCGAATTGTACGACCGCAGGACTTCCGACTGGCGCCCGAATCGTCGACGACCTGCCGGAGGGCACGCCCGTCGTAAGACCTGGATGCGATAACAGTGGCTGGACCAATAAGGGTTCCTTCACCTTCGATTTCGGTGATGGCGAGAGCGGCTGCACCGGCTGCTCTACGAAGTGGCCGGCCAAGGCCGACCTTCATCAGCTCGGCGCTGGATTCGGTGGGCATTTCTATTTCGGTCACACCCGGAAGGACGATGCCAAGGGGAATCGTCTGAAAATCACCGGAACGTGGAAGCTCAACGAGTCGCTTGACCAGGCCAAGGTCTTTGTGCATCTTCCCGACCACGGCGCACAGACCAAGGTCGCGCAGTACGAGATTAAGACTCGGGACGGAATTCGCACGCGGACCGTTTCCCAGCCGGGGAACGGCAACCGATGGGTGGATATCGGTTATTACCGGTTCGCTGGCACGCCTGAAGTCAGCCTCTCCACCATCACATCCGACGGAACTGGTGACCAGGACGTCGCTTTTGACGCGGTAGCCTTCGTTCCCGGCCGGTTCGGCGGTGTGGACATCACACTTCCGGAACCGGACAAGGATGCACCGAACGTGGACTGGGACACTGTCAATGGTCCCATTTCCATGGCGGCTCCCGTGAGTACTCCCGTCATCCCTGATGCGGCTGGGGCGACCGGCCTCAGTAGCACGGGGCTGAACGCGTTGCGTGCGTCTGGTGCCGTCACCTCTGCCGAGTCCAAGGGGATGAGTTGCAGTCGGCCGGACTCCTCCGGAAAGGTTGGCTGCGTCCGTTCCGTATCCGATTCCAAGGAGATGGGTTCGCTTCCGGCTCCCAAGCAGAGGATTGCCAGCCCCCTTGCTGCGACTGCCGGCACGTCGTGGTGCACGAATCACCGGGGCTCCCACCGATACACGCGATTCGAAGCATGCTTCCATAACGTGTACGAGTACCAGGCGTGGAAGATTTCGGACAACGAACCCCCGGATCTGATCGGGGAGGCGAACTTCGACATGTACCACTACATCGGTCTGGAACGGCGTTTGGGTACCTTCCGTCAGTCACTCGAAGTGTGGCCGATCAGCATTGATCAGAAGCTGGTCAACATCACCCTGGACATCCGATTCAACTGCTTTGAGTCGGATTCCTGCGAGAGTCAGCCGGAACACTGGGACGCTTCTCTCACTTGGACCCCGGGGGATGTTCACATTGCCCGGGCCACGAAGGAGCATGCCTGGAAGAACCAGGCGTCCACCCGAGGGTGGGACCCGATAGGTTTCAACTGGAAATACCAGGCATACACGCCCGTCGCAGGCCCTGCCGCAGTGCGAGTCAACGCTGATGACCTTTTGGCTCAGTGTGACAACTTCGCCACTGCGGGAACCGTGGGTTGCTCGTTCGGGACCTATGCTCCGACCTACGTATTCAATTCGAAGAAATATCCGGCGGCGGCAGCACACGCATGGTTGATCCAGAACGCTCTAGCGTCGACTCACGCGGGATCCAAGAAGTTCGGAAGCCCGATGAACTATCTTCCCAACAATAAGAATAAGTACGGCAGGAACACGGATGATAATCGTCGCGTCATCTGTCCGAAGTCTTATCAATACCACAGCAAGACCACTCTCCTCCACGAGTTGGTGGAAAGTGGAGGGGCTGACGTTGCATCCTGTGATGAGTTTGCATTCGCGGGCTCATATCAGTCGGCTGGAATGCCCGCTGAATTCAATGGGAGAAATCCTGTGGATTCTGGTGATGCGTGTGTTCAGACATACGCCACCAGGGTCGCGCAGGGAACCTGGAAGCTGTACGATGACGATCGCTACCCGCTGCCTACCTTCAATGAGGTCTGCGGCAGGTCGTCGATGGCGCAGTGGCAGAATGGCGGATCAATGAATCGATTCGGCGGATTCGCTTCATACTTCAGGCTGTTGGACTCCGACGAATACTGGGTGGATATCCCGGGATTCGAGAACTGTTCGCCGGCAGGCCCCCTTGTGGAATGCACTATGACGCCGTAGTAGTCGAAGTGGGCGGGCGGGGGCGAACAGCCCTCGCCCGCCCGTTCGTCTTCGCCTCAGTCCCAGTAGAGCAGATCGCCCTGCAGGCAAGGAAGCTTCCCTCGAATCATCGATGCCGATTCGAGGGATTCAGCCGTATCTGAAAGGAAATGGGCGAGGGAGTGCCATTCGGTGGGCTCGCCGCCGGACTCGTGGAAGAATGTGCCGACGGAACCGCAGGTGGCGCCGGGGCGGCCGTCGATGAACAGGCAGCTCGCCCCGTCATGGTTGGCGGCGAAGGGTACCCATGCGGGATGCCAGTACTGTCCGACAAGTTCGGCATCGTCGTGAAGTGGTCCGCACAACCTCTTGCTGAGACGAAGTATGTCGGCCACGGGCAGCAGGCGTTGCTCGCTGTATAGGAACATTCCCGCATCTGACGCTTCGGCGCCATCGTGTATGGATAGCAGAAGTGTCAACTCTTCCAGTGCGTCAACATCCCATTGTTGATGAAGCGTCGATACCGACTCTCGGCCGACCGGTGGCCTCAACGAGTCCCGGCTTCCGGGGGCCATGACTGCCAGCCACTCATCGAGCCTATGCCAGGCCGACTTCAACTCTTCCGTGCCCATCCCACTCCTTGCGGTCATCGCGCTCACCGCGCGAACGTCGACCCCTCAAGTATCGGACGGGTGTCCGCGTGGTGCGGAATTCGCTACCCGTCCCCATCGATCGCCAGTCCCGCGCCGCCGTCTGCTTGCGCACCCTGTCAGAATCGTCGGCCACGAGGAAAGTATCTATGGTTGGTTCGTCGTCCGTGGACCTTTCGTGACGGATCCGAGGTTCCCTGATGCTCGGCCGACGCTCTCTCCTGCGGGCCAGTGCCGCACCCGCGGCGGCGGCCCCCTCGCCAGCCAGTGCCGGTCGGTGTCGTGGACCGGCGGGCCAGGGCGGCTACGTCGTGATCGCCGCCGACGCCCAGACAGGGAAGACCACCAGTACGGCTCATACTGCAACCGTATGTGGGGGGTCGTAACCCCGTCGTTGGTAGTGGCAGCGGCGGGCTCTGCTCGTCGACATCCAGCAGGACCGCGAGGCCGCCCGCGAACTCGTGCGCGTGAGGCGCGAGGTCGGCGGCGAGGTGACAGAACATCGACGCGGCGAGCTTGGAGTCCGCCTCCCCCGCCCGAGCAGCCACCCCTCTCGCACCTCGCCGCTGGTGGGCAGGACGGACCACCGGCTGGTGTCACCGTGCGGGGCGGTGTCCACGCAGGCATCCAGCGTCCACCACGCCCCCGGACGCCCGCCCGCGACCTCGACGAGGAGACCGACCAGCGCTCCCGAAGGAAAGTGGAGACGACGGTGGGGCAGTCCGCGAGCGGAAGACCAGTCTTCCAGCACGCCCAGAACGGGCCCGTAGTCGTCCAGGCCCCCGCGGCTCGGCAGCCGGATCAGCTCCTGGGCGAGCTCCACGACCGAGTCCGTGCGCTCCCGTGCCGCCCGCACCAGATCACCCGTCACTCCTGATCCACCCCCGTCCGTGCGCGCCGCCCGGGCAGAGCCGGACGGCGCCGACCGGCTCCATCGCCGCCCACGCAGAACGCCCGGCCGGGAAACCCCGGCCGGGCGTCTGCCCGAACTCATCGCGGCTGATCGAACGGCCCTGTGCCGCACCGGCCACGAGAAGCCTCCGTACTACCCCGTGCCCCTCGTCACCGATCACCCGGTCGGCTCAAACGGCCCGACCGATTTCCCGGCGCCGCACTCGGCGGCGCACTCAGTGGTGCAGGTCGAACCGGTCCAGGTCCATGACCTTGGCCCAGGCCTTGACGAAGTCCTCGACGAACTTCTTCTTCGCGTCGTCGGAGGCGTACACCTCGGAGACGGCGCGCAGCTCGGAGTTGGCACCGAAGACCAGGTCGGCGCGGGTGGCCGTCCACTTGGCCGCGCCGTCGGCGCCCCGGCCCTCGAACGTGGTCTGGTCGTCGTCGGACTTCCAGGTCGTGTCCATGTCGAGGAGGTTGACGAAGAAGTCGTTGGTCAGCTTGCCGGGCGTCTCGGTGAGCACGCCGTACGACGTCTGCGGCTGGGTCACGCCCAGGGTGCGCAGACCGCCGACGAGGACCGTCATCTCCGGGGCGGAGAGGGTGAGCAGGTTCGCCTTGTCGACGAGCAGGTACTCGGCGGGCAGGCGGACCCCCTTGCCCAGGTAGTTGCGGAAGCCGTCCGCGCTCGGCTCCATCTCCGAGAAGGACGCGACGTCCGTCTGCTCGATGGAGGCGTCGACGCGGCCCGCGTGGAACGGGACCTCGACGGCGAAGCCGGCGTCCTTGGCGGCCTTCTCGACGGCCGCGTTGCCCGCGAGAACGACGAGGTCGGCGATGGAGACCCGCTTGCCGCCGGTCGCCTCGGAGTCGAAGGACTCCTTGACGCCCTCCAGGGCGCGCAGGACCTGGGCCAGCTCGTCCGGGTTGTTGACCTCCCAGTTGTTCTGGGGCTCCAGGCGGATACGGCCGCCGTTGGCGCCACCGCGCTTGTCGCTGCCGCGGAAGGACGCGGCGGCGGACCAGGCGGCGCCGGCGAGCTGCGCGACGGTGAGGCCGGTCGCGAGGATCTTCTCCTTGAGGGAGGCGATGTCGGCGGCGTCGATCAGCTCGTACGTGCGCTCCGGCAGCGGGTCCTGCCAGAGCAGCTCCTCGCTCGGGACCTCGGGGCCGAGGTAGCGGACGACGGGGCCCATGTCGCGGTGGGTGAGCTTGAACCAGGCGCGGGCGAAGGCGTCCTTGAACGCCTCCGGGTCCTCGTAGAAGCGGCGCGAGATCGGCTCGTAGATCGGGTCGTAGCGCAGCGACAGGTCCGTCGTGAGCATCGTCGGGCGGTGCTTCTTCTTCGGGTCGAACGCGTCCGGCACGCTCTCCGGGGCGTCCTTGGCGACCCACTGGTGGGCGCCGGCCGGGCTCTTGGTGAGCTCGTACTCGAACTCGAAGAGGTTCTTCCAGAAGCCCTGGCCCCACTGGGTCGGGGTGTCGGTCCAGGTGACCTCCAGGCCCGAGCCGATGGCGTCCTTGCCGGAGCCGGTGCCGTACGAGCTCTTCCAGCCGAGGCCCATCTGCTCCATCGGGGCGGCCTCGGGCTCGGCGCCGACGTTGTCGGCCGGGCCGGCACCGTGGGTCTTGCCGAAGGTGTGGCCACCGGCGATGAGGGCGACGGTCTCCTCGTCGTCCATCGCCATGCGGGCGAAGGTCTCGCGGATGTCGCGGGCGGCGGCGATCGGGTCCGGGTTGCCGTTGGGGCCCTCGGGGTTGACGTAGATCAGACCCATCTGGACGGCGGCGAGGGGGTTTTCCAGGTCGCGGTCGCCGGTGTAGCGGGCGTCGCCCAGCCACTCGGTCTCCGGGCCCCAGTAGACGTCCTCGTCGGCCTCCCACTCGTCGACGCGGCCGCCGCCGAAGCCGAAGGTGTCGAAGCCCATGGTCTCCAGGGCGACGTTGCCGGTGAGGATCAGCAGGTCGGCCCAGGACAGCGACTTGCCGTACTTCTTCTTGACCGGCCACAGCAGACGGCGGGCCTTGTCCAGGCCGACGTTGTCCGGCCAGCTGTTGATCGGGGCGAAGCGCTGCTGACCGGCTCCGGCGCCGCCGCGGCCGTCACGGACGCGGTAGGTGCCGGCGCTGTGCCAGGCCATGCGGATCATCAGCGGGCCGTAGTTGCCGAAGTCGGCCGGCCACCAGTCCTTGGAGTCGGTGAGCACCTCGGCGATGTCGCGCTTGACGGCCGTCAGGTCGAGGCTGTTGAAGGCCTCGGCGTAGTCGAAGTCGCCGCCGAGCGGATTCGCCACGTCGGGGTTCTTCGCGAGGATCTTCAGGTTGAGCCGGTCCGGCCACCACTGCTGGTTGCCGCCGCCCTGGGTCGGGTGCGGGGCGCGACCGTGCGCTACGGGGCAACCGCCCGTGCTCTGTGCGGCCGACGCGTCCTCGGTGACAAGTGGATCGTGCTTCTGCTCAGACATCGGACTTTCCTTCCGAACCATGCGGCTCACGGGGCGCGGGGACTGCTGGGGGCGTCGATGGTCGGGCGGAACGCCGGAACGACCGGCGCGCACCCTCTTGGCTCCTACTGGAGTCGATCCTAATATGGACACAGTCCAAGTCAAGATGACAGCCGGACTTGTACGGTCGGGGTAGTGGCTTGTTACTCGCACAGCAAGGCTGGTGACCATGAGCAACCTGCTGGAACGGCTTCGCCGACGCGGCTGGCGGATGACCGCCCAGCGCCGGGTGGTCGCCGAGGTCCTGGACGGCGAGCACATTCACCTCACAGCGGACGAGGTACTGACCCGTGCCACTGCGAGACTGCCCGAGATCTCGCGCGCGACGGTGTACAACACGCTGGGCGAGCTGGTGGCGCTCGGGGAGCTGATCGAGGTGTCGAGCGTCGGGCGCGCCAAGCGTTACGACCCGAATGTCCGGCGCGCGCACCAGCATCTGGTCTGCGCGGGGTGCGGCACGGTCCGCGACGTCCACCCGGAGGGTGATCCGCTGGACGTGCTGCCGGAGGGGGAACGCTACGGGTTCACGGTGACGGGGGCCGAGGTGACCTACCGCGGCCTGTGCCCCGTGTGCGCGCGGAGGCGGGGCGGGGACGGGGAGCCGCCGGGCGAGGCCGGACAGCGGCCGGGTGAGGGACGGCCGGGCGGGTGTCCGCCAGGCGGGTGAACACGGGCCGGTGGGCGCGCGTAACGCGGCGAGGGCGCGCGGGGCGCCGGAGGCCCGCCCCGCGGCGGGGGACGTAACGCGGCAAGGGCGCCTGACGCGCCCGGGGTACGCGCCCCGGCCGGCGGGCGGCCGGGCACACGTAAGCCGGCGCGACGCGTACGCACCGGCCGGCTCACGGACATCCCTGGGCTCCCTGGACTCTCGGTTCTTCGGGCTCTGGGCTTCTGGGCTTCTGGGCTTCTGGGCCCTGCGGACCTACTGCGCCGGCCGGGTGACCAGTTCGGCGATCTCCCGGGCCAGTTCCGGGCCGAGTTCGCCCCAGCCCTCCTTGTAGCCGTAGACACTCGCCAGGCTGCGGGCGTCGTAGTCGCCGTTCATGATCTCGATGTCGGCGGTGGTGATGAGCCCGGGATGGGCGACGCCGACGGCGCCCGAGACCTTCAGCAACTCCTTGCGCAGGGTGCGCAGATAGGTCGCGGCGCGGGTGGCCTTCGACGGCGCGTCGACCCCGCGCACCAGCCACGGGTTCTGGGTGGCGATGCCGGTGGGGCACTTGTCGGTGTGGCACTTCTGCGCCTGGATGCAGCCGATCGACAGCATGGCCTCACGGGCGACGTTGATCATGTCGACGCCGAGCGCGAAGGCGACCGCGGCGTTCTCGGGCAGGCCGAGCTTGCCCGATCCGATGAAGGTCAGATCGTCCGTCAGACCTCGCTCGGCGAAGGTGCCGTAGACCCGCGAGAAGCCCATCCGGAACGGCAGCGACACCGAGTCCGAGAAGATCAGCGGCGCCGCGCCGGTGCCGCCCTCGCCCCCGTCGACGGTCACGAAGTCCACGCCCCGGTCGCCCCGGGCCATCAGGGCGGCCAGCTCCTCCCAGAAGCTCATCTCGCCCACGGCGCTCTTGATCCCGACCGGCAGACCGGTCTCGGCGGCGAGCAGTTCCACGAAGTCGAGCAGCGAATCGACGTCGTGGAAGGCGGTGTGCCGGGAGGGGGACGCGCAGTCCTCGCCCGCCGGGATGCCCCGGATCTCGGCGATCTCGGGGGTCACCTTCGCGGCCGGGAGCATGCCGCCGAGGCCGGGCTTGGCGCCCTGGGAGAGCTTGATCTCGATCGCCTTGACCGGGGCGCCGGCGACGACGGCCTTGAGCTTGTCGAGATTGAAGGTGCCGTCCGCGTCGCGGCAGCCGAAGTACGAGGTACCTATCTGCAGGACGAGATCGCCGCCGTTGCGGTGGTACGAAGACAGGCCGCCCTCGCCGGTGTTGTGCATCGTCCCGGCCATCGCCGCACCCTGGTTGAGGGCGGTGATGGCGGCGCCGGACAGCGAACCGAAGCTCATCGCCGAGATGTTGACGACGCTCGCCGGGCGGAACGCCTTGGCGCGCCCGCGCGGGCCGCCGAGGATCTTCGCCGAGGGCAGCGGGGCGTCCGGATTCGTCAGGTCGGGCAGCGCGCCGGCGAACGTTCGCTGCTTCACGTACGCGTGACCCTGCACATGCTCGACGTCGACGTCGGTGCCGAAACCGAAGTAGTTGTTCTCGCCCTTGGAGGAGGCGTAGATCCAGGTGCGCTGGTCGCGGCTGAAGGGGCGCTCCTCCTCGTTGGAGGTCACGACGTACTGCCGCAGTTCCGGCCCGATCCGCTCCAGCAGATAGCGGGCGTGGCCCACCACGGGGAAGTTCCTGAGCAGCGCGTGCTTCTTCTGGACGAGATCGCGGGCCGCCACCGCCGCCAGGGCTGTCGCGGCGGCCGTACCGATGATCCGAGCACGCATGAAACGTTCCTCTCGTCGACTGCTCGACGCCCGGCTCCGCCGCTCTGCGCGGCGGGTGGCGCGGGCCTCGTGGGCATGGCGCGGCGGACGCGTCCGGGCAGGCTTCGGCGTCCACCGTCGATCATCAGACGATCTTAGAGGTCATTCAAATGATTGGGCAGCCCAAAAAGGCGGCCCGGGAGAGTCCCGGCATATCGCCGGGCTCCCTCGGGCCGCCTCTCGATCGGTTTCCTGAGTCGCCTCTTGAACCGCAGCGGCCCCCTCGGGCCGCCTTGGATCAGCTCTCGTCCGGCTCCAGCCGGAGCGAGATCGAGTTGATGCAGTACCGCTGGTCGGTGGGGGTCGGGTAGCCCTCCCCCTCGAAGACATGCCCCAGGTGCGAACCGCAGCGGGCGCAGCGCACCTCGGTACGGATCATGCCGTGGGACGTGTCCGCGATCAGCTCGACGGCCTCGCTGTCCTTCGGGTCGTAGAACGACGGCCAGCCGCAGTGCGACTCGAACTTCTCGGTGGACGTGAAGAGTTCGGCCCCACAGGCCCGGCAGGCGTAGACGCCCTTCGTCTTCGTGTCCGTGTACTCGCCGCGGAAGGCGGGCTCGGTGCCCGCGAGCCGCAGCACCTGGTACTCGGACGGCGTGAGCTGCGCCTGCCACTCCTCGTCGGTCTTCTCGACCTCGTATTCGGCCCTGTCGGCCATGGTCCGCCTCCGCTCCCTCGGTGGTTCAGTTCGACAGACGGGCGAGGATCCTCGGGCCCAGGTCCGTGACGTCGCCCGCGCCCATGGTCAGAACGAAGTCGCCGGGGCGGACCATTCCCGCGATCACGTCCGGGACGGTGTCCTTGTCGTGGACGGGCGTGACGTCGGCGCCGGCCGCGCGGGCGGCGTCGATGATCAGCTCGCTGGTGATGCCCGGGATCGGGTCCTCGCGGGCCGGGTAGATGTCGAGGACCACCGACGCGTCGGCGAGCGCCAGCGCGTCGCCCATCTCGCGGCCCAGCTCCTGCGTACGGGAGAACAGGTGCGGCTGGAAGACGACGAGGAGGCGGGCGTCGGCGGCGGCGCCGCGCATGGCCTCCAGGTCGGCGGTCATCTCGGTGGGGTGGTGCGCGTACGAGTCGATGACCTGCACCCCCTGGGCCTCGCCCTTGAGCTGGAGGCGGCGGCCGACACCGGTGTACGCGGTGAGGGCGCGGGCCAGGTCGCGCGGGTCGACGCCCAGGCGGGAGCCGGCGGCGAGGGCGGCGGCGGCGTTGTGGGCGTAGTGGCGGCCGGGGACGGAGACGGTGAAGACGATCTCCTCGTCCAGGTCCGGCATGACGACCGCGACCTCGCTGGTCATGCCCTTCGGGGTGATCTTGCGGATCCAGACGTCGGAGCCCTCGGCCTCGCCGACGGTGAGGATCGTCAGGTCCTTGTTGCCGGAAACCCGGCCGGCCAGCTCGCGGGCGCCCGCGTGCTCGCCGACGACCAGGGTGCCGCCGGGGCGGATCTTGGCCGCGAACGCCTCGAAGGACTCGTAGATCTCGTCCATGGAGGCGTAGTTGGCGTGGTGGTCCAGCTCGACGTTGAGGACGATCGCGACCGTCGGGTCGTACTTCTGGAAGCTGCGGTCGCTCTCGTCGGCCTCGGCGACGAAGATGTCGCCCTCGCCGTGGCGGGCGTTGGTGCCGGGGCCGGCGAGGTCGCCGCCGATCGCGTACGAGGGGTCGAGACCCAGCTCGGTGAGCGCGACGGCCAGCATCGAGGTGGTGGTGGTCTTGCCGTGGGTGCCGGCGACCGCGAGGGCGCCGAGGCCGTCCATCAGGGAGGCGAGCGCGTCGGAGCGGTGCACGACCGGGATGCCCAGCTCGGCGGCGCGGGCCAGCTCGGGGTTGTCGGCGCGGATGGCGCTGGAGACGACGACGGCGGAGGCGTCGTCGGCCAGGTGCTCGGCGGCGTGGCCGATGTGCACGGTGACGCCGAGGGCGCGCAGCGCGTCGGCGGTGGCGGATTCCCTGGCGTCGCTGCCCGCGACCTTGGCGCCCCGCTGGGCGAGGATCTTCGCGATGCCCGACATTCCGGCACCGCCGATGCCGATGAAGTGCGGCCGTTCCATGGCGGCAGGGATGGCGGGTGCCATGCGGTTCTCCCCTGGGTCAAGATCTCGCGTTCGGTGAGGCCCCAGCCTAGGTGATGGCGGTCGGGCGCCCGGGAAGCGGTGCTCCCGGGCGCCCGCGGCGCCGCGAGGTCACGCGTGCGGGCCGGTGCGGGTCACTCGCTGTGCGCGAACAGCTTCAGGACCGGGACGCCGACCTTGTGGCGGGCCCGGGAGGCCCAGTCGCGGTGGAAGAACTCCTCCACGTAGTGCGGGGCGGTGAGCACGATCACCTCGTCGGCGCTCGCCTCCTCGACCACGTTCTTCATCTTGTCGAGGGGGTGCTCCTCGACCACCTGCCCGACCGCTTCGCAGCCCGCCGCCCTCAGCGCCTGGAGCGAGATCTCCAGGCCCTGCTCGGCGGGGGCAAGCGCCGCCTCGCCCTCCGGCTCGTCGCCCTCGCGGGCCGCTTCCTTGAGCTCGCCCATGGCCACGTCGTCGATGGCGCGCAGCAGCGCGTCGGCCTGGTCACCGCGCGGCTGCATCAGGACGATGAAGGACACGCCCTCGTCGCCGTGCAGGGTGGTGACGAAGTCCACGTCGTCGGCCGTCAGGGGCTTCTCGATCATCAGAACGCTTGTGAACACCTCAGGAAAGCCCTTCTGCGGAAACCATCCTTCCCCGCGCCCGCAGGCGGTTCACGGGGACTGCGAGGGTAAGTCTGCCCAGCGCAAGCTAAGCGGAACGGGAAATTCCGCTGATTGTCAGATCCGACGGTAGCGGGTGAAGAGAAAGCCGTCCTGCTCCAGTACCGAAGCCACCGAGAAGCGTTGCGGAACCGCGATCGACGGTCCCCCGGCGATCCGCTGCGCGCCGCCCGCCGTCATGGTCGGCGACAGGCTCAGACACATCTCGTCGAGCACCCCCGCCGCCACGAACTGACCCAGCAGCCTCGGCCCGCCCTCGGTCAGCTGGCGCCGCAGCCCGCGCTCGGCGAGCGCCGCCACCGCCTCCAGCGGCTGGACCTCCCGGCCGTCGCCCGCGATCACCACCTCCACCCCGGCCCGCTCGGCCTCCGCCCGGCGCTCCGGGGAGGCGGCGGCGCCGGTCAGCACCAGGGTCGGCACCAGCGGCTCGGTGAACAGCGGCAGCGAGAAGTCCAGCTCCATCGAGGCGGTCACCACCGCGATCACCGGCGCCGGGCCCTGCCCCGCCGCCTTCCGGCGCTCCGCGAAGGCCTCCCGCGCCCGGGCGGGACGGTAGCCCTCCTGCCGTACGGTCTCGGCGCCGACGATCACCACGTCGGCGAGCGCGCGCAGCGTCCCGAAGACGCGCATGTCGGCCGCCGAGGACAGCGGCTGCGATCGGCCGTCGTGCTGGCCCGCGCCGTCGAGCGAGGAGACCATGTTGGCGCGCAGCCAGGAGGCGCCGGCCGGGAGCGGGTCGGGGTACGCGTAGGCGTCGGCCAGCTCGTCCAGCGACCACTCGCGGTCGGCGTCGGGGTCCGGCCCCGCGACACCCCGGGGGGTCGGGGCGCCCTGGGGAGCCCCGGTGGCCAAGGAGGGCTTGGTGTCCCGGGACGCCTCGGCTTCCCGGGAGGCCCCGGCGTCCCCGGGGGCCACGGGGCGGGTGGCGCCGGAGAGGGCGGGGGGCGTGCCGTGGGGGGTCTCGCGGACGGCCTCGCGGGAGGTCTCACCGGGGGCGCCGGCGGGGGTGCCGACCGCGGCCGGGGCTGTCATGTCCGTCACAGGGAACAGGCGTCGCATCCTCGCAGTCTGACATGGCGCTTAGAGTGGATAACTGTGTCGACCCGTGCCATAACCGAAGCGGCGCCCACCGAGGCCGCCCCGCTCTCGCTGTGCTCGCGTGAGCCCCATGTCCCCGCCGACCGCCTGGTGGCGGAGATGGTGCCGCCGCCCCGGTTCGACTCGGTGCGTTTCGACACGTACATACCGGACCCGAACCAGCCCAGCCAGACCGAGGCCGTACGGGTCCTCTCCGGCTTCGCCGAGGGCCTCGGCGGCGCCCACGCCTCGGGGGCGGGCCGGCGCCGCTGGTTCTCCCGTACGCCCAAGCAGGCCGCCCCGGCCGGACCGCGCGGCGTCTACCTCGACGGCGGCTACGGCGTCGGCAAGACCCACCTCCTGGCCTCCCTGTGGCACGCCGCCCCGGCCGACCCCTCGCTCAAGGCCTTCGGCACCTTCGTCGAGCTGACCAACCTGGTCGGCGCCCTTGGCTTCCAGCAGACCGTGCGCACCCTCAGCGACCACCGGCTGCTGTGCATCGACGAGTTCGAGCTGGACGACCCGGGCGACACCGTCCTCGTCTCCAGCCTGCTCGGCAAGCTCGTCGAGCAGGGCGTCGCGCTCGCCGCGACCTCCAACACCCTGCCGGGCAAGCTCGGCGAGGGCCGGTTCGCCGCCGCCGACTTCCTGCGCGAGATCCAGGGCCTGTCCGCGCACTTCCGGCCGCTGCGCATCGACGGCGAGGACTACCGCCACCGCGGGCTGCCCGAGGCGCCCGCGCCGTACGACGACGAGACCGTCACCCGTACCGCGTACGCCACCCCGGGCGCCTCCCTGGACGACTTCCCGCATCTGCTCGACCACCTGGCCCGGGTCCACCCGAGCCGGTACAGCGCGCTGACCGAGGACCTGACGGCGGTGTGCCTCACCGACGTCCAGGCGGTCCCCGACCAGTCGACCGCGCTGCGGCTCGTCGTGCTCGCCGACCGGCTCTACGACCGTGAGATACCCGTACTCGCCTCCGGTCTGCCGTTCGACAAACTGTTCAGTGACGAGATGCTGAACGGCGGGTACAAGAAGAAGTACTTCCGGGCGATCTCCCGGCTCACCGCGCTCGCACGGGACGCGAAGGGGCTGGTGGCGCAGTAGTTTGGCCGTACCCCAAGGAAAGGGATACACATGGCCACCGTGCGTCACGCCCACACCGTCTGGCAGGGCGACCTCATGAAGGGTTCCGGTGAGGTCAGCCTCGACTCCTCCGGCATCGGCACGTACCCGGTCTCCTGGCCGGCCCGCGCCGAGCAGCCGAACGGCAAGACCAGCCCGGAGGAGCTGATCGCCGCCGCGCACTCCGCCTGCTACTCCATGGCGCTCTCGCACGCCCTCGGCGGCGCCGGGAACCCGCCGACCCGCCTGGAGACGAAGGCGGACGTCACCTTCCAGCCGGGGACGGGCATCACGGGCATCCACCTCTCCGTGCTCGGCGAGGTGCCCGGCATCGACGCGGCGCAGTTCCAGTCGTTGGCGGAGGACGCGAAGAAGAACTGTCCGGTGAGCCAGGCGCTGACGGGGACCACGATCACCCTGTCGGCCGAGCTGGCCTGAGGCTTCGGCGTCCCGAGGGGTTCCCCCCTCGGCGTCCGATCGGTGCCTGGTCGGCGTCCGTACGGCATATTCCGTCAGGCTTCGGCACATACCTGAGGCGCGTGTGGCCCGCGTGGTTCACGTGTCACCACTGTGCGTGGTACACACATGCGGGTCACACGTCACACCCCCTCTGTTCGTCTTACAGAAATCGGGTCGTTGCCTCATGTCTACCGAACGCTTGTCCGCAACACGACGTCAGATCCTCGCCGGGACGGGCGCGTCCGTCGCCGGCATCGCCTTCGCCGGCGCATTCTCCGAACTCTTCGCCGGGACGGCCGCCGCCGCTCCCGCCGGCGGTGGCGCGCTCCCCGGGAACCACGCCGGATACGGTCCGCTGGTGCCCGACCCGGACGGGCTGCTCGATCTTCCGGCCGGTTTCTCCTACAAGGTGCTGTCCCGGCAGGGCGACCCGCTGCGTTCCGGCGAGGGCCTGGTGCCGGGCAACCACGACGGTATGGGCGCCTTCGCCGGGCGGCGCGGCCGGGTGCACCTCGTACGCAACCACGAGAACCGGGTCACCGCGCCGATCGGCGTGCCGACCGTGGCCGGTCTGACGTACGACCCGGGCGCCAAGGGCGGCTGTACGGTCCTGGAACTCGACGGGCGCGACAACGTCCTGGGCGAGCGCGTCGGCATCGCCGGTACGGCCGTCAACTGCGCGGGCGGGCTCACCCCTTGGGGCACCTGGCTGACCTGCGAGGAGACCGAGGACCGGGCCGGCACCAACGGCTACACCAAGGACCACGGCTTCATCTTCGAGGTCGACGGCGCCGATCCGCACCGCACCGGTGCGGTCCCGCTGACCGCGATGGGCCGCTTCCAGCACGAGGCCATCGCGGTGGATCCGAGGAACGGCATCGTCTACGAGACCGAGGACGCCTTCAACCGGCCCTTCGGCCTCTTCTACCGCTTCCTGCCCAACAAGCCGCTGGGCGGCACCGGTTCACTGCGCGCGGGCGGCGCCCTTGAGGCGATGCGGGTGCCGGGTGTGCCGGACCTGTCGGTCGTCCAGGAGCCGGGGACGCGCTTCGAGGGCATCCAGTGGGTGCCCGTACCGGACCCACTGGCGACCGAAACCCCCATCCGCTTGCAGGACTTCGGCCCGAAGGGCATCACGCACGCGCAGAAGCTGGAGGGCTGCTACTGGGGCGGGCAGGCGGTGTACTTCGTCTCGTCGTTCGCCCGCGCCAAGGACGGCTCGGCCGCGACCCACTACGGGCAGGTGTGGAAGTACGAGCCGGGGCCGCGCCGGCTCACCCTGGTCGTGGTCTTCGGACCGGACACGGACGTCCGACTGCCGGGCGAGTCCCCCGACAACATCTGTCTCGCGCCGACCGGCGGTCTGATGGTCTGCGAGGACGGCGAGGGCGCGCAGCACGTCTTCGGCGTGAGCCGGAAGGGCGAGGTGTACGCGGTCGCGCGGGGCGCCCAGAACATCGGCACGCCCGAGGCTCCGGAGTGGGGCGAGTTCGCGGGTGTCACGTTCTCGCCGGACGGCTCGACGATGTACGTGAACTGCTACACGCCGGGGACGACGTTCGCGGTGAGGGGGCCCTGGAAGTAGGCGGGGGCGGGGCGGGGGCGGGGCGGGGGCGGGGTCGGCATCGGCTGAGTTCCCGGCCCCGGCCCCGGCACATGACGAACCCTTGTTCTTCCTCTCGCCGTTCAAGGAGAGGAAGAACAAGGGTTCTTCGCGTCCACGCCGTACCGCATGACGACCTCCGCGCCTTCTCACGCGCCGCCGCGCGTGGGGTCGGTGATGCCGTGCTCGGCGAGCGCCTTGCGCAGCGCGGTGTTGTCGCTCTCCAGCTCGTCCATGCGGGCGCGGATCGGGTCGAGTGCCCGGTGGAGTTCGGGGAGCGTGTAGCGCGGGGTGATGTGCTGCGGACAGTTCCAGTCGAAGGCCTCGACGGTGATGAGGACCAGGCGTTCGACGATGTGCGGGTGGTCGTAGTCCACCGGCCGCAGGCGTTCGGCGAGTTCGGGGTGATCGGCGAGCTGCACGACGCGGGCGTGGCCGAGGACCTTCAGCCGGATCCGGTGCGGATAGTCCATGAAGATCATGGAGACCCGGTCGTCACTGTCGAGGTTGCCGTTGGTGATGTACTGCCGGTTTCCCCGGAAGTCGGCGAAGGCCAGGGTGCGGCCGTCGAGCGGCTGGAGAAAGCCCGGCGGACCGCCGCGGTGCTGAACGTAGGGCCACCCGGCGGTGTTGACGCTGGCGATGTAGAAGCTCTCGCGTTCGAGGATGAACTCCCGCTCGTCCTCACCGAGTTCGTCGGGCGCCGGGCCGGCGGCGGTGGCCATGCGCCGATAGGCGCGGGCACTGCCCGCGGTGTCCTGATGGCGCTGGACGTCGGGCGTGAAGAGGAGCTGGGCGAATCGGCTGGTCATCCGTTTACCACCAGTACTGCGGGTACGCGGGAGTGGTCGGGTCGATCTTGGCGCGCAGGACGGCGATGAGGCTGAGGGTGACGGCGGTGAGGGCCAGGCCGCCGAGGAAGACACCGAGGGAGGGCTGGGTGAGGACCACGATGATCGCGGTGGCCGCCGCCGGGGAGTGGTTGGTGCGGGTGAGGGTCATCGCGGTCAGGGCGAGCGCGCCGGCGACGGCGGCGGTGACGGAACTGGAGGGCAGCAGCGCGAGGACCGCGAATCCGGTGAGGGCGGAGATCAACTGGCCGCCGATGATGCTGCGGGGCTGGGAGAGGGGGAGGACCGGGGCGCCGTAGGCGAGGGCGGCGCTGGCTGCGAGCGGGGGGATGAGGAGGGGCTCGTGGAGGAGCAGTCCGAGACCGGCGATGGCGGTGAGGGCCAGGGTGGCGGCGAGGGTATTGGTGAGAATCGTGGCCGGCTTGGGGCGCGCGGGGGCTTTACTGGTGAGGAGCTTCTTATAACGACCGCCGGGAGAGGGGGAGTTGGTTGGCGGCGTGACTGCTTCGGGAGTGACCGTCGGTGCGGGAGCGGGTGCGGGGGTCTGGGTGGCCATGGGTGTTCCTTGGGGGGTACGAGCGGGGACGCGCCGGAAGGTGCGGGCGCGCCGCCCGGTGGGGTGTGGGGCGAAGGGGGCGGCGACCACGGCGACACCACGGCCCGGGAGGGCCGTGGTGTCGTGGTCCACGGGGTGGCGGCCAGGTGAGCGGCCGCCACGTGTGCCGGCGTGCCGGGATGTCGGCGTCACCGGGCCGGTGTGCGGATCAGAAGCGGGCGTTGGCCTTGTTCGCGACCTTGTAGCCGAGGTCCAGCGCGGCGGCGTTGTCCCACTCGAAGTGGACGCCGATGTACTTGCGGCTGTCGGCCTTCTCCTGGGCGGCGGCGGTGAAGGACGGGAAGGTGCGGGTGACGTTCTTGGCGTACGGGTCGTCCGTGCCACCGGTGAAGGACAGGTCGTCACGGCCGAAGTAGTTCTTCAGCACGCCCGCCCAGGCGGCGGCGATGCCGGAGTGACCGGAGACGTAGGTCGGGAAGTTCGGGCTGAAGCTGTTGCCGGCGAGGTCCGACTCCAGGGGCTGCCAGGACGGGTCGGCGGTGAGGTCCTTGTTGTAGACCTGGTCGGCGAAGTTGATGGCGTGCTGCGGACGCCACAGGTCCCAGTCCGAGTTGAACTTGGAGTCCCAGATCGCGATGGCCGCGTCGGCGAGGGAGACGGACATCTGGGTGAAGAGCTTACTGGAGGCGAAGGTGCCGCCGTTGGGCCGGTACTGCTTGAAGACAGCCAGGGTGTGGTCGTACTGCTGGCCGACCGGCTTGTAGGTGCCGTCGACGTCGTTGGCCCAGAAGTGGGCCTGCTGGGTCTGATCGGCCGTACGGACGGTGGAGTTCTTGCCGCCGATCGCCTTGATCTCGTTGACCTGAGCGGCGTACTCCGGGCTGGCGAGCATCTGCTGGGGGGTGGTGAAGCCGGCGGGCTTGGCCGGGCGGAACTCGTTGCCGCTGGTCAGCGCGAAGGGCTTGACGCTGCCCCAGTTCGGGTTGCCGACGGGCTTGCCGGCGGCGGGGATCCAGTGGCCGGGGGCGTTGACCGCGATGTACGGAGCGGTGTTGGCGGAGCCGTCGCCCGTGCGGTTGGCGATGATCGCGTTGGCGGTCTCGATGCCCAGCTGGCTGCCGGCCTGCTGCTCGGCGGCGTTGCCGCGGTCCGGCAGGGCGCGGGCGGCGTTGAAGGCGGCGGTGAAGTCGACGCTGGGGAAGGCGTTCTTCAGGGCCGTGTAGGCGGCGTAGTCGACGGCCGCGTCGACCGAGCCGACCTTGCCGGCCGCGGTGGCGTCCTTCGTGACGTACGGGGTGCCGATGGTCTGGATGGAGTTGACCGCGTCGTAGATGGCGAGGTTCATCATCGCGCCACCGCGAGTGAGGGGACCCGGGGTGCCACCGACCTGCCGGAACGCGTCCAGGATGGCGTTGTTCCAGTACAGGACACGGTCGGGGGTGGTCGGCGTGGTCGTGTCGAGGGACTGCGCACCGGCCGGGGTCGCGCCGACGGCGGCGGTGATCAGGGCGAGACCGGCGGCGGCCACGGCGATACGGCGGCTCGAACGTATGGAGAGCATGTGGGTCCTCTTCGGGTGTCTGTCGGCAGGTCATCACCTGTTCCCGGTGAGGTGTGCGGCACGCGGGAGGAGGTGGTGGAGCGGGAGACGCTGGAGCAACGTTGCTGTTCCGCTATCGAAGGTAGGTCGCGGGCCGGACCTGTGGAGCTGATGTTCCAGATGGCTGATATGGCGTTTTCCGATACCGGCTCGTCAGGCGGTGCCTCGCAGTATCTAACGGCAATTGAGGAGCTAGCCGTTAGATTTTGCGTGCAGGCAACACACATGTCCGGGCCGCCCTCCGGACGGGTGGACGCTCCGGTGGGCGGGCCCGACGGGGGGGAGCCGGCGGTCAGTCCGCGGGGCGGTGGCGGTGGTAGTGGCGGGCCGCGCGGGCACGGTTGCCGCAGCCGGGCGAACACCAGGCGCGGCGGGGCGGATTGCGCTCGAAGAACAGGACGCAGCCGGGGCCCGGGCAGGCCGCGACATCGGCCTGGGGTGCGGTGAGGAGGGTGACGACGGCATGGGCGAGTTCGGCCTGGGCTTCGAGGAGCGGCCCCTGGGCGCCCAAGCGGGCCACGGTGGGGGGTTGTTGAGGGTTCCACAGCAGGATGGGCCAGGAACGGCCGAGCCCGCCGGCCCGGTTGACCTGGGCGACGTCACGACTATCGGGCTCCCCGCCCTCGACGCGGACGTCTATCAAGCGCCGGGAGGCGTCGCGGAGTTCACGGAAGTGGACGACATCGGCCTCGTCGACCGCGGCCAGCGCCGCGTCGGTGAGTTCGGTGCTGAAGCGGTCCCGGCACATGGACAGCCACCAGGCGAGGTAGTCGGGGCGGCCGAGGCCGTCGCGCAGTGAACCGCGTACGGCGTAGTGGGTGTTGACGAACTCCAGCGCCAGCGGTTCACCGAGCAACGGCGGGGCTTCGGTGGCGGGGTGAGGACAGGTCAGGGCGTGGGTGGTCACCGGCATCCTTCGGGGGCGGGGTTCTCGGACCGACTTGCCGAGCGAGGCAGCGTCATGCAACCATCTCATACCTAACGGGGGTATCCGCAGTAATGCGTTAGACGCATTGCTGTCGCGGCAGGGTACGACGTGACGGCGCTCCAACGCGAGTACGAGCAGGGCGCCGGAGCGACCCGGAGGAGCGTTCTCGCAGGACATTCGGCGGGTCCGCGCCCTCGTGTTCGAGCATCACGTGACGGCACGAAGGTGTGGTCCGGCCGAGGTCGGATCTCTCACTCTTGGGGACAGCAATGGTTTTGGACCTTTCCATCCATCAATTGCGCACCTTTCGCGAAGTCGCACGCCAGGGGAGCGTCACCAGAGCGGCGCGCAATCTCGGATATGCCCAGTCCAGCATCACCGGGCACATCAAGTCCCTGGAGACGAAGCTCGGTTATCCGCTGCTGAAAAGACTTCCGCACGGAGTCCGGCTGACCCAGCACGGTGAAATCGTTCGGGATTACGCGGAAAGAATCATGCTGACCATGGAGGAGATGAGCGGCGCGCTACAGCCCCAGGGCGAGGCCGAAGGCCGGGTCGCCATCGGCGCGGACCCCCTCCTCATGGAGCAGCGGCTGGGCCGGCTGATCCGGGAGGCCCGCTATCGCTACCCCAAGGTCACCGTCTCACCCCGCCAGTTAAGCTCGCGCAACGCCGCCGAATCCGTCGCCCGAGGCGAGACCCAGCTGGCCGTCGTCGCCTTCGAGGACGGCCAGGACACGCTTCCCGACGACCTGACCGCCGAGAAGCTGCCCGCCCTGACCCTGGTGCCCGTCGCCTCGCCCGCGCTGGCCGCCACTCCCGTGACCGACGCCCAGCGCCCGGTCCGCGTCCTGACTGTCAACGCCGACTGCGCCAGTCACCTCCCGCTGGTCCGCGTCCTGCGCAGCCGGTACGGCGTCGACCCCGCCGTGATCGAGGCGGGCTCGGTCGGCGGCGTACGTGAACTGGCCCGCGCCGGCTACGGACTGGCCATGATCCCGCCCGACGACTCCCTGGCCGCCCAGGGTCTGCAGATCGTCCCCGGCGTCCCGCACGCCGAACTCGACGTCCGTCTCGTCTACTCCCGCGCCGACCACCTGGGCCGGGCCGACCGCTCGATCGCCGAGCTGATCCGCCGTATGCCCGCCCCCGCCCCGGCCGAGTGCGCCGGCGATGCTCCATGCGGCGTCGAGCTCGACAAACTGCTCGCCTCCTGAACCCATAGCGAAAAACGATCCGGGCACGGCCCGCGGACGGCGAATTCCCGAAAGGTGAATTCCCGGCGCGGCCGTGCCCGTCGTGCTGCCCGGAACCGTTTCGGAAAGGCCGGGGAAACCCGAGGAAGACCCACGGAAGGGCCATCGGATACCCGGATACCAGCCATCGGAAACATTCTGTTCGAATGAATTTCCACACCCTAGCCTTTCAAGTGACGGGACATCACGTCCCGTCCCCGGAAAAGCACTTGAGGGAGACCATGGATAACGTCCTCTACGTACAGAACGTGTTCCGCAGCGGATTCGATCTGGACGGCCTGGAATGGACCGCCTGGCAGGAGCCCGGCCGGGTCAGCGTCGAGCACGCCGTCCTGTGGGCCCCCGACGCCGAGAAGAACGAGGACTCCATCGGCCTGCTGCTGCGCTTCCCGCCCGGCGCGCACGGCGACTTCCACGAGCACCTCGGCTACGAGCTGATGCTCGTCCTCGACGGCGTCCTCGACCACAGCGACGGCCCCTCCTACGTCAAGGGGGACCTGATCGTCGAAGGCCCGGGCACCGAGCACCAGATGTCCAGCCGCACCGGTTGCACGGTCCTGGCCATCCGCACCCACCCGGCCGAGGCGCGCACCCCCGCCAAGGAGATCCGCCCCGTCGGCGTCACCGCCGCTCCCTGAGCCGCCGGCACGCACGCCCTTCCACCCGCCGGCCGGCAGGCCGGCCGGGAGGAACCCCCACGGTGGGGGCCCCGCCTCGGGCCGGCCCGGCTCGGTTCGGTTCGGTTCTGCTCGGCTCGGCCCGGCTGATCGTCCGGCCGGCGTCCGCCCCGTACCTCCGCGCCGCTCTCCTCCCGGCGCCACCCGGCTCCCCCTCTCCGCCTCTCACCTTCCCCCTCACTGCCGGTCGTGCGACCGGCCGGTGCCCCACGGAAAGATCACTCCCATGTCTCTGCCCGCGTCCAGTCACAGCGGCGCTCCGACGGCCTCCGCGGGCCGGCGGGTCCTGGTGTCCAGCGTTTCCTCCGACTCCCACACCTGGAACCTGGTCTTCCTCCAGCTCCTTCTCGAGGACCTCGGCCACGAGGTCACCAACATCGGCTCGTGCGTCCCCGACGACCTGCTGATCGCCGAAGCCCGCCGGCACCGCCCGGACATGATGGTGATCTCCAGCGTCAACGGTCACGGTGCGCTCGACGGCGGCCGGCTGATCCGCAAGCTGCGCCAGGAGCCCGACCTGAGCGACCTCAAGGTCGTCATCGGCGGAAAGCTCGGCATCCGCGGCGCGGACGGGGCGTCCCACAGCGAGGGTCTGCTGGACGCCGGGTTCGACGCGGTCTTCGAGGACGCCGCGGGCATCGAGCCGTTCCGCCGCTACCTGGAGGCCTCCGCCCCGGCGCTCGAAGGAGCGGCACGATGACCGCCCCTGTCTCCCCCTCCTCCCCCGCCGGCGCCCCGGCTCCGGTTTCGGCGTCGCGTTCCTTAGGCGTGTTCGCCGGCGCCGTGGCCCGGGCGCGTGCCGAGGGCGAACTCGTCGTCCAGCCGCGCATGGGCATGGCGACCACCACGGAGATGGCACTCGGCCTGAACGCGGTGAAGAACGCCCGCGCCCGGGTCGTGGGCACCATCACGCTCGACAGCTACACCCGGGTCGGCGACCACGACTCCGCCCGGGCGGCGCTGGCCTCGGGCGCCGACCTCAACGGCTATCCGATCGTCGCGCACGGCCCCGACGTCACCAGGGCGCTGGTCGACCAGGTGAAGCAGGGCAGCGACTTCGCGGTGCAGGTCCGGCACGGTTCCGCGAAGCCGTACGACATCATCGCCGCGCTCCTGGACGCCGGGCTCGACGCCACCGAGGGCGGACCGATCTCGTACTGCCTGCCCTACAGCCGTACGCCGATCCCCGAGTCCGTCGACGCCTGGGCCCGCAGCTGCGAGCTGCTCGCCTCCCGCCCGGGAACCCATCTGGAGTCGTTCGGCGGCTGCATGCTCGGCCAGTTGTGCCCGCCGAGCCTGCTGGTCGCGCTGTCCGTCCTGGAAGGGATCTTCTTCCGCCGGCACGGTCTGACCAGCGTCTCCCTGAGTTACGCCCAGCAGACCCACCGCGCTCAGGACGTCGAGGCCCTGCACGCGCTGCGGACCCTCGCGGCCGAGCACCTCGACGGCATCGACTGGCACGTCGTCCTCTACAGCTACATGGGGGTCTTCCCCCGTACCGTCGGCGGCGCGCTGGAACTGCTGCGCGACTCCGCCCGGCTGGCGGCGATCACCGGCACGGAGCGGATGATCGTCAAGACGCCGGCCGAGGCCCACCGCATCCCGACCATCGAGGACAACATCACCGCCCTGGAGGAGGCCGCCCGCGCCGCTCGCGAGGCCCGCGAGGCCACCGTCAACGGCATCGGGGCGGGGCTGGGGCTGGGCGCGGCCGAGGGAGAGTTCGGAGTGCTGGCCGAGGCCCGCACCCTCGTGGAGGCCGTGCTCGATCTTCACCCGGACATCGACCGGGCGCTGGTCCTCGCGTTCAGCCGAGGCATTCTCGACGTCCCGTACTGCCTGCACGCCGACAACGCGCAGCGCGCCCGCAGCTTCATCGACGCCCGAGGCAGTCTGCAGTGGCTCCGGGCCGGGTCCATGCCCGTGACCACCGCCCCGCTCGGCGGCGAGACCGGGCTGCGCGCCGAGGACCTGCTCCGGATGCTCGGCCATGTGCAGGAGCACTACGACCGCGCCGCCCTGACGGCCGCGGGTCCCGCCGCCCTCTCCGCGCACTGATTCCGGTAGCTCGCTCCCCCATACCGCGCTCCGACCGCATCGCACGACAGGCACCACCCCGCGAACCCCCCACCGCACGGCCCGTCGGCGTACCACCCCCGCACCGCCCGGCAGCCCCGCCCGCGGACTCCCCCCACTCCCCCCCCACCTGCGGACTCCCCCGTCCGCCGGGGGTGCGGGGGGCCGCGCCGGCGTCGCCGGGCCACCGCACCCCCACTTCGTACCCCCGTCCCGTCGCGTCGCTTCTTCCGACCTTCGGTGTCTCCATCCGTTCCGCTGTCCCGCTGTCCCGTTCCTCGCCCCGCGTCTCGTCGCGCCGCCCCGGCTCGTCCCGGGCTCGTCTCGGCTCGTCTCGGCTCGTCTCGGCTCGTCCTGTCTTCGGCCCGCCGCCGGCCACTCGCCCGCCCGCCCGCTGTCTGATCCATCTAGGGGATTCGCATGCTCACCAGCCTCAACCGCCCTCTGCACCTCGCCGTGATCGGCAGCGGCCCCCGTGGCCTGTCGGTCCTGGAGCGCCTCGTCTGCCGGCTGACGGACGAGTACGACCAGGCCACCCGGCAGGGCGGCCCCGCGCCCCGGCCGGTCGTCGTCCACCTCGTCGACAACACCGAGATCGGCGCGGGCCGTGTGTGGCGCACGGACCAGGATCCGTGGTTCACGATGAACACCGTCGCCAGCCAGATCACCATGTACTCGGGCGACGGCGACCAGGGCCCGGCCCGGCCCGGCGCCGGCCCGTCGCTGCACGAGTGGCTGGTCGCCCAGACCCCGGCGGGCGAGGAGCCGGCCGGCCCCAACGACTACGCCACGCGCGCCGAGTACGGCCGCTACCTCGCCGACGTCTACCGCTCCGTCGTCCGCGCGCTGCCGCCGCACGCCACCCTCGACGCGCACCGGGCCGGTGTCACCGCCGTGGAGCCCCGGCCGGACGGCACCTACCGGCTCACGCTGGACGCCGAGCCGCACCAGCTGACCTGCGACCGGGTCGTCCTCGCCACCGGCCACCCGCGCAACGAGGCCGACCCCTTCGACGCCGCCATGGAGTCCTTCGCCGGCCGCCACCCGGTGCACTACCTGCGCGGCGACTCGGCGGCCGACATGCCGCTGGACGAGGCCACCATCCCGGCCGGCTCCACCGTCGCGATCCGCGGGCTCGGTCTGTCCTTCTACGACGTGATGCTCTCTCTGACGGTGGGCCGGGGCGGCGAGTTCAAGGCCGCCGCGGACGGCACGTACACCTACATCCCCTCGGGCCGCGAGCCCCGGATCGTCGCCGGTTCGCGCAGCGGTCTGCCCATCCCCGCCCGAGGCCGCAACCAGAAGTCCGCCACCCACAGCCACAAGCCGATGTTCCTGACCCGCGCCGCGCTCACCGCCACCCGGGCGGCGCGGACCGCGCGGACCGGCAGCGCCCAGCTCGACTTCGGCGCGGACGTGCTGCCGCTGCTGCTCGACGAGATCGCGTACGTCTACTACACCACCGCGCACCGCGCCCAGGCGGGCGTGGACGGGGGGACGGGTGTGGGTACGGAGACGGGCGCGGGCTCGGGCGCGGCGGATCGTTTCGCCCGGGATCTCGCCGACCACCTCCACCGCGGCCAGGACCCGGCCGCGCTGCTGGCCTCGGCGGGCCTCGCCGATCTGCCGCCGATCGATCTGAAGGCGCTGGCCCGGCCGTTCGCGGACATGCGGTTCGACGGTACGGACGCCTTCCGCACCCACCTGCTGACGGTCATGCGCGACGACCTCGACCAGGCCCGCCTCGGCAACGCCGACGGCCCGCTCAAGGCCGCGCTCGACGTCCTGCGCGACATCCGCAACGTCGTCCGCGACGCCGTCGACTTCGGCGGTCTGCTGCCCGCGTCCCACGCGGAGCACTTCGAGCGCGACTACCTGCCGATGAACGCCCTGCTGTCGGCCGGCCCGCCGCTGGAGCGCGTGGAGCAGCTGTACGCGCTGATCGACCAGGGCGTCGTCGACATCGCCGGCCCCCACACCCGCTTCGCCACCGACGAGACGACCGGCACCTTCACCGTCGCCTCCGAGCAGGTCCCCGGCTCCTTCGCCGAGGCCACCGCGCTGATCGACGCCCGTATCCCCACCCCGGACCTGGCGCGCGACACCTCGCCGCTGGTGCGCCGGCTGCTCGCCGACCGCCTGGTGCGTACCTTCACCATCCAGGGTCCCGACGGCGTGCACGCCACCGGTGGTCTCGACGTCACTCCGGCGCCGTTCCGGGTCCTGGACGCCGAGGGCCGGCCGCACCACGGTCTGTTCGCGCTGGGCATCCCCACCGAGCACACCCGCTGGTTCACCCAGGTCGGCTCCAGCCGCCCGGGCACCGGCCAGACCCTGTTCTACCGGGACGCCGACACGATCGCCGAGGCTCTCCTGACCTCCACCGACGCCACCACCGACGCCACCACCGGTGTCCGTACGGACAGCGAAGCCGGTGACACCGCCGCCGCCGACCGTCCGCTCGCCGCCGCCGGCACCGCCCGGAGCACCTCGTGACCCTCCCCACCTCCGCATCCGCGCCGGCCTCTGTTTCCGAGTCCGTGTCCGAGTCCACGCTCGAAGCGACTCCGACTCCGACTCCGTCTCCGTACGAGGTGTTCCGCGCGGCCCGGGACACACTCCTGACCCACCGCGAGGACCTCGAAGCGGCCCACGAGGCCTTCTCCTGGCCGCAGTTCACCCACTTCAACTGGGCGCTGGACTGGTTCGACGAGATCGCCCGCCACCCGGAGACCGCCGACCGCCCGGCCCTGCGTCTGGTCGGCCCGGCCGGCCCCGGCAGCGACCAGGTCGTCACGTACCGGGAACTCGCCGCCCGCAGCTCCCAGGTGGCCGGCTGGCTCGCCACCCTGGGCGTACGCCGCGGTGACGCGGTCCTGCTCGCGCTCGCCAACCGGGCCGCGGTGTGGGAGACGACCCTGGCCGCGATCAAGCTCGGCGCCGTCGTCATCCCCACGTACACCACGGCCACCCCGGCCGAGCTGGCCGACCGGATGACGCGCGGCGAGGTCCGCCATGCGGTCGCCGAGGCGGCCGTCACCGACCGGTTCCCGGCGGCCGGCACCGTCAACCGGATCAGCGTCGGCGCCCCGGTGCCCGGCTGGACCGACTACGCCGACTCCCGCGCCTTCACCGGGGGCTTCACGCCCGACGCCCCCACCAAGGCCGACGACGTGCTCTTCCGCTACTTCACCTCCGGCACCACGTCCGCGCCGAAGATGGTCGAGCACACCCACACCAGCTACCCCGTGGGTCATCTCAGCGGCATGTACTGGAACGGCGTCGTGCCCGGCGATCTCCATCTGAACATCTCCCTGCCGGGCTGGGCCAAGCACGCCTGGAGCAGCTTCTTCGTCCCGTTCAACGCGGAGGCCACCGTTCTGGCCCTGCCCGCCGAGGACGCCGCCCCGCGCCGCGTCCTGGACGTCCTCACCTCCCGCGAGGCCACCACCTTCTGCGCTCCGCCGACGGTGTGGCGCGCGCTGGTGGCCGAGGGGCTGGGGCCGCGGCCGCCTCGGCTGCGGGAGGCGGCCTCGGCCGGCGAGCCGCTGGAGGAGCCGCTGATCGAGGCCGTGCGCGCGGCGTGGGGCATCGAGCTGCGCGACGGGTTCGGGCAGACCGAGACCACCGCGCAGGCGGGCACCACGCCCGGACAGCGGGCGGTGGCCGGGCGGATCGGCCGGGCGCTGCCCGGCTACCGGCTGGTCCTGGTGGATCCCCAGACGCACGAGCCGGTGCCCGCCGGCAGCCCGGGTGAGCTGTGCGTCGATCTGACGGACCGCCCGGCCGGTCTGATGAACGGGTACACCGGCGATGCCGAGCGCACCGCCCGCGCCTTCGCCTCGGGCCTCTACCACACGGGTGATCTCGTGCTGGGCGACGAGCAGGGGCATCTGAGCTATCTGAGCCGGGCGGACGACATGTTCAAGTCGTTCGACCACCGCATCTCCCCGCTCGAACTGGAGCAGGTGCTCCTCGCACAGCCGCAGGTCGCCGACGCGGCGGTCGTGCCCGTACCGGATCCGGTGGGGCTGTGGAAGGCCAAGGCGTACGTGGTGCCGGCCGACGGCTGGGAGCCCGACGCGCACACCGCGCGCGTGCTGTTCAAGGCGGTCGTACGGGATCTGCCGCCGGAGAAGCAGGTGCGGGTGGTGGAGTTCACCGGTCCGCTGCCGCGTACGGCCTCCGGCAAGGTCCGCCGGGCGGCGCTGCGGGAGCGGGAAGCCGGCAGCGAGTACGCCCTGGGCGACTGAGCCCGTCCCCTCCCCGCTCTCCACGGGACCACATCACCCGTCGCGGGCCACCGGCCCCCGGCACACCGTCCCTCCCCCGGGCGACGACCCCTCTGCGGCGCACCGCCCGCAGGGGGGTCGGGTGCAGGGGGGGCAGGGGCGAGGCGGGGCGCGGACACGCACGGGAACACACAGCGGCGGTGGCCGCCGGCTGCTCTGGGAGCCGGTGACCACCGCCGCTGTGTCGTCATCGCGCGGAGCCGTGGGGAGCCGCGCGGGGCCGGGTAGGAGTCGCGCGGGGCCGGGTACGCCGTCCTACGGGACGGGTGCGCCGGTGCTACGGGTTCGTGGGGGCGGTGTTCTTGCGGTGCCGGGTGTAGTGGCGCTGGGTCTTGGCGCGGTTGCCGCAGCCGGCCATGGAGCACCAGCGGCGGCCGCCGTTCTTGGAGACGTCGTAGAAGTGCAGGACGCATTCGGGATTGGCGCATTTACGGATGCGGTCGGGGTTCTCCTCCAGCAGCCGCAGATACGCCTCGGCGGCGCTCCAGGCCGCCAACCAGGCCGGAGAGTCGGTGTCGACGACGCTCTGGGGCCCTTCAGGAGCCAGCAGGCGCCGGATACGGCCGTGCCGGAGGGTCTCATTCAAGCCATTGGCCGCCTGCTCGTGATCACTGTGCTCGTCGAGGAGCGCGTCGATCGCGGTGCGGGTGACCAGGAGGGCCTCAAGGGTCTCCTGGGTGTCGGGGACGGTGTCGCCGAACCCGGTGGCCGCCAGCCAGATGGATACCCCTCCGGGGTATTGCAGCAGGTCATGGCGCCCACCCCCGTCGATCCAGACGGTGTTGACCAGGTCCAGCGGCAGCGGCTCGGTGGTCAGGGGCCGTGGGTCGGCGCCGGGGGTCGGCTGCGGGTCTGTGCTCATCGGGGAGCCCCTTTCGTGTCGTGGTCCATGCGACCACATGGCCAGATTCAACCAGCAAACCCAGTTTCACCGGTTGACCGTGAGCGAGTCAACCAGTAACGTTCTTTTCACCGGTTGGGCCGGACGGGGAAAACCCGAAAGCCCGACCCCCACCTCTTCTAGGAAGGCACTTCCATGTCGCAGTCCCTCGCCTCCAAGTCCCTGCAGACCGGCCACGTCGGCCTCAACGTCACCGACATCGAGAAGTCGCTGCCCTTCTACATCCGGGTCTTCGGCTTCGAGATCCTGGCCGAGGGCAAGGACGACTCGCAGCGCTGGGCGTTCCTCGCCCGTGACGGCAAGCTGGTGCTGACCCTGTGGCAGCAGAGCGACGCCGCCTTCTCCACCGGCGCGGCCGGCCTGCACCACCTGTCCTTCCAGGTCGACACCATCGAGGACGTCAAGACCGCCGAGGGTGTCCTGCGCGAGCTGGGCGCCAACTTCGCCCACGACGGCGTCGTCTCCCACGGTGAGGGCGCCGGCTCCGGCGGCATCTTCTTCACCGACCCCGACGGCATCCGCCTGGAGATCTACGCCCCGTCCGGCGCCGAGACCGCTCCCGCGCCGACGGGTGCCGCCCCCACCTGCGGCTTCTTCTAAACCGGATCAGCCGGATCAGCCGGGCCGGAGGCGGGCTGCCACCTCTGGTCAGCCCGCCCCCCAGGCCCGAACCGCCCCGCCCGGCCGGATCCACCACGGCATCACCCCGTACCACCGGCACCACCTCGTACCACCAGCACCACCGCAGCACCACGGCATCACCGCGGCACCGAGGCGGCACGCCACCCCCGCCGCCCCGGCCCCCGCTCGTACGCATCACCCGCTCGTACGCACCACCTGTCACCCGTACCTCCGCAGTCTCCGCACCTCCGGCGCCTCGCGCGCCCCCGCGGACCAGCACCGACCGGAAAGGAGCCGGACATGGGCGTCTACCACCCGGGAGAACGCACCGTGCAGGAGCGCGCCGGCCTGCTCGACCACGCCGACTTCTCCTCCGCCGCCATCAAGAGCGAAATCCCCGACATCGCCCGGGGGTTCCTCGCCGAACAGCCCATGCTCGTCATCGGCGCCACGGACGCCCATGGCGACGTCTGGGCCTCCCTGCTCACCGGGGAACCCGGCTTCATCACCGCCACCGGCCCCGCCGGCCTGGCGGTCACCGCCACCCCCGAGGCCGGCGACCCTCTTCACGAGACGCTCACCGCGCCCGCCCACCTCGGCATGATCGCCATCGAGCCCGCCACCCGGCGCCGGATGCGGATGAACGGCCGCTCGCGACCCACCCCCGACGGCGGCCTGGACATCGCGCTCGACCAGATCTACGCCAACTGCCCCAAGTACATTCAAAAGCGTGAGCCGGCGTACGAGACGGACCGCCCCGATGCACCCCGCCACGGGCGTGAACTCGACGCCTCGCAGCTGGAGTTCATCGCGAGAACGGATACGTTCTTCGTCGCCACCGCCGACGCCGACGGCAACGCCGACGCCTCTCACCGCGGCGGCAACCCCGGCTTCCTCCAGGCGCTCACGCCCACCCGGCTGCGCTGGCCCGACTACGTCGGCAACGCCATGTTCGGCACCTTGGGCAACATCGAGATGAATCCCCGCGCCGGACTCCTGCTCCCCGACTGGAGCACCGGCACCCTCCTCCAGCTCACCGGTACCGCCACCGTCGACTGGAACCCCGATCACACGGCCGATCTCCCCGGCGCGCAGCGCGTCGTCGAGTTCACCATCGAGCGTGTCGTGCAGCGGGACCACGCCTCCCCGCTGCGCTGGAGCGCCCCGCAGTACTCCCGTTTCAACCCGCCCGCCCCCCAGCCCGCCCAAGGAGCAGCAGCATGAGCGTGAAGATCACTGTCGACATGAACCTGTGCGAGAGCCACGGCCAGTGCGTCTTCGCCGCCCCCGAGATCTTCTCCTTCGACGACGACGACTACCTGGTGTACGACGCCACCCCCGACGACGCCCTGCACGACAAGGCCGTCAAGGCCGCCGCCGTCTGCCCCGTCCGCGCCATCCTCGTCGAGGCGACGCCGTGACCGTGACCGCGCCAACCCCGGCCGGGGCCCGGGCCGGGGAACGTCCTGAGCGAATCGTCGTCGTCGGCGCCTCGCTGGCGGGTCTGCGCGCCGCGCAGGCGCTGCGCGAGGCCGGCCACCAGGGGCCCCTCACTCTCATCGGCGCCGAGAACCACCCGCCGTACGACCGGCCGCCGCTGTCCAAGGAACTCCTTCAGGGCAAGATCACCCCGGCCGGTCTGGCGCTGGAGGACACCGCCCCGCTCGGACTGGACGAGTACTACGGGCGCCGCGCCGTCCACCTGGACACCGCCGCCCGCCTCGTCCATCTCGACGACGGGACCACTCACCCGTACGACGGCCTGGTCATCGCCACGGGCGCCACTCCGCGCGCCTGGCCCGGGCCGCTGCCAAGCACGGGCGTGCACACCCTGCGCACCCTGGACGACGCCCACGCGCTCAAGGCGGACCTCGATCCCGCCACCCCGCGGCACCTGCTGATCGCGGGCGGCGGATTCATCGGCTGCGAGATTGCCTCCGTAGCCCGGGAACTCGGCCACACCGTCACCCTCGTCACTCCCGAACCGCTGCCGCTCCAGGCGGCGATCGGCCCCGAGGCCGCGGCCTTCCTGACCGCGCTGCACCAGGACGCGGGCGTCGAGATCCTCACCCACCACACCGTCACCGCCGTCGCGGGCACCGACCGCCCGACCCACGTCACCGTCAATGGCCCGGACGGCACCCGCACTCTGCCCGCCGACACGGTCCTGCTGGCCCTCGGCGCGGTGCCGCGGACCGACTGGCTGACCGGTTCGGGCCTCCGTATCGACCAGGGCCTGGTCACCGACGAGTACGCCCGGGTCCTGGACGGCGCGGGCCGGCCCCAGCCCCGGATCACGGCGGCCGGGGACGTCACCCGCTTCCCCCACCCGCACGCCGACGACCTCATCAACCTCGGCCACTGGAGCAACGCCGCCGAACAGGCCCGGGCGGCGGCCCACAACCTGCTCCACCCGCACGATCCTGTCGCCTACCGCCCGGTCGCCTCGTTCTGGTCGACGCAGTACGGCGTCCGCCTGCGCGCGGTCGGTCTGACCCGCCAGGCCGACCGTACGGAGGTACGGGAAATCGACCCGGAGCGCCGTCGTCTCGATGTCGCGTACTACCGCCAGGGGCGGCTGATCGGCGCGCTGACGGCGAACAGGGCGGCTCGTATTACGGCTTATCAGGCGCAGCTGGCGGACGATATTAGTGGTGGGGTTTTGGCTCTGGTGTGAGCCGCAGGGGGTGGGCGGGGCGTACGTGTCTGAGCGCGAGGTCCGGGTGGGTGTGACGTGGTGTCCGCCCTCCTTCCGAGAGTCGCGCCTTCCACCACCGCGTCAAGGGCGCTCCCTTCGGTCGCGTCACTGCGTGATGGGCTGCGCCCACCCTTGACCCGGCGCTTCCAGGCGCGAAAGACACTCTCGGAGGGCGGCCCGGGGGGAAAGGTCCACGCGGGGGCTGGCTTGTCGGCCGGGCGCCGTGGGCGGGTGGCGGGGCGGTGGGGTGGGTGGGGTCCGGGTATCGCTCCGGTCGGCTCGTTGGCCGCGCGCCGGTGGGGTGGGGCTCGGTTTGCGGTCCGGGTGGGTGGGACCGTGCCCGCCGGCCCGGGGTGCGCGGCAGTGAAATGGGGCGGCCCGGCCCGGCTCAGCGAATGACCGCCGTCGGTGAGCTGGGATTCATGCCCCGCTGGTCACCGCCCGGGGGCACCAAAGAGTCGCCGAGGGCACATACGGAGACCACCCCCGCGTTACCAAGCCACGACGTAAGTCGAAATCCCCGCCGAAAATGGGGCAGGGGTGAACTCCTGTGACTCCAGAGGCACTCCCGGACCCTCGCGAGCGCACTTACTCACGCGGCCCGGGGCGGAAGGCGCTACTCCGCACTCTCCGTGGGGCGGATGTGAACTGGTGTGACGCCAGAGGCAGCCCCGGGTCCTCGCGAGCGCACTTTCCACCCGCCCGGCGGGCCGAATACCTGCCCGCTCTGGGACCGGGGTCGGCTCATACATCAGGCCCGGAACCTCCCCAAAGGTTCCGGGCCTGACGCCATGTCGACTACGAGTACTGGATGCCCCACAGGTTGTTGCTCCGCTTGACCGGAGCGATGTTGCCCGACTTCTTCCAGTCCTTGACCTTCTTGCAGCCCGACGAGGTCGACGCCCAGTGGTAACGCGTGACGCTGAAGCCCTTCGCCTCGTGGTACATCATCAGGCGCCCCTTGGTCTTGCCCGGCTTCTTCGCGACCGTGGCCGCGTACGTCCACGTGTCGGACTTCGACCAGGTCTTCCCGACGGAGACACTGAACGAGCTCGACACCTTGCCGAAGATCACGCCGGCCTCGGCGCCGACGGTCGCGGTTCCCGTGGCCGTCCAGGTGCCGGTCTTGTTCTTCGAGTAGCTGATGCGCACGCCCGGCTTGGCCCAGTCGCTGTGGATGTTGGTGGGCATCCAGACGGTCTTCTTGTCGCCGATCGTGTACATCCGCTCTTCAGAGCACCTGATGCCTGCCGAAGCGGGTGCGGCGGAGGCTGCTATGACACCGGTGCTCAGCACAGCGGTGGAGAGAACGGCGCTCATAAGACGCTTCACGTGGAATCTCCGTGTTCGAGGTGCATTGCCGGGACACCTCATGCCCTGCCGGCCGTTTTCCACCGGCATCCGCATTTCCCGAGGTGAACCGCCCTCAGAATGCCCCGCAGCCCGGGGGGGGTGTCGTTGGCTGTGAGTCCACCGTTTCTGGCTCTGCGTCTACTCATCGCCCACCAAAGCGGAATGCATCACTCCGCACCGGCCGTGGGGCAGAAGTGAATCCCTGTGACAACAGAGGCACCCCCGGACGCTCGCGAGCACACTTACCCACCCGGGCGGGATGGAATGCGCAGGGCGGCGTCGTTCAGGGGTTCTGTCCGGTTTGATCACGTGATGCCGAGGGTGGCCAGCGGTCGGGCAGCGTCTCGGCTGTGTTTGCACAGGCCGGCCCTTGGCCCTACGTGGATCGGGCACGGTCGCGAGGCGGTCCAGCAGCCGCGAGTGTTCCCCGGGCTCGCCAGCGCGGACGGTGGCGAGCCGGCCCAGGCCGACGGGGATGGGCGACGTTGATCGGGCAGGCACGGTCTTCCGCCCTGCGATGACAGCGGCCAAGACCCTTCCCCGCGTACGGCCGGTTAGCCGCGGGCGTTCCACACCAGCGGGGCGCGGCGGATCCACGTCTCCCCGTCGACGGCGTCGAGGAGGAAGCGAGCGAGGTCGGCCCGGTTGATCCAGCGCCCGGGGGCGGTGGTGCCGGCCTCGGCGGCGCGCAGGGGGCCGGTGGCGGGCTTGTCGGTGAGGGCGACGGCGCGGGCGAGGGTCCAATCGGTGTCGGAGGCGCGGACGATCTGGTCGACGCCGGTGTGGTCGGTGAAGCCGACCTTGATGTTCGACAGGTTGATGAACGCCTTCACCAGGGGGTTGAGGCGGGCCCAGTCGTCGCCGGTGCCCTGTGAGGAGGTCAGGGCGATCCGGCGGATGCCCTGTTCGGCCATGACGGTCAGGGTGTCGCGGGCGGCGTCGGTCATGAACATCGGCGGGCTGACCGGCTTGGCCCAGGGGTTGTCGGAGGTGCGGGCGTTGTTCAACACACTGATCACCGCCTGGGTGCCCTGGGCGGCCCGGCGGATGTCGTCGATGTTCGCGGGCGTGCCCTGGATCAGCTCGATGCCGATCGGGGCGTGGACGGCGGAGGGATCGCGGACGAGGGCGCGGACGCGGTGGCCGCGTTCGGCGGCCTGCGCCAGGACGTGGGTGCCGGTGCGGCCACTGCCGCCAAGGACGAGCAGGTCGGTCATGGGAAGCCATCGCCTTTCATGGGGCAAAGGGCCGGGCGGCGGGCGCCGGCCGAGGACGGATTCGGAAGGTCAGAAGGAGTACGGGCCGAAGCGGCCCCAGGCCACCACGACGGCCAGGGCGGCAGCACGGCGTTCATTCCGATCGTGCTGTCCTCCCGGCGGCGGACGTGGAAGGTACCGGCCGGCTCCATCACCACCGCGAGGCCGACGGCGGTGAGCGGGGCGAGGAGCACCGCGACGCCGGTGGCGGCGCTATGGGGGATTCAGCCGTGTGCGGGGACGGCGCAGCCGTCCGGGCCGCAGGCCGGGGCCTCGCCGCCACCTGCGACGGGGGTGAGGGGGTGGGCGTCGTCCCAAGCGGTGCGGAGCAGGTCCAACAGGGTGTCGCTGTCCTGGGCGCCGGGTACGCCGTAGCGGCCGTCGATGACGATGAACGGGGCACCGGTCGCGCCGAGGCGCTGAGCGTGGGTCGCGTCATCGCGGACCTGCTCACGGTAGCGGCGCTGGGCGAGGGCCTGTCGGGTCTGCTCGCGGTCCAGGCCCAGGGTTTCGGACAGCGCCAGCAGATCGTCCAGGGAGAAGACGGGCTCGGCCTTGCCGAAGTAGGTGTCGAAGATCGCGTCCCACGCTTCGCGATTCTTGCCCTGGGCGGAGGCGTGAGCGAGGAACTCGTGGGCCAGGTCGGTGTTGCCGACCTGGTTGTCCAGCACCCGGTAGGGGCTCAGTCCCTCGGCCGCGGCCAGTGCCTCGATCCGCCGGGTCGACACCTCGGCCTGACCGCCGCCCACACCGTGCCGTCGCAGCAGAGCCTCGCGGACAGAGAAAGTGCGGCCCTCGGGGAAGCTGCTGCTGAGCGGGAACGAGTGGTGGACCACCTCCACCTCGCCCGCGTGCTCGAACCGCTCCACGGCCCGCTGCAGGCGGTGATGACCCAGCCCGCACCAGGGGCACGTCACCTCGGACCAGATGTCCACCTTCACCGTGCGCCTCCAATTCTTACGACTTGTTCGTAACGCCATGGTGGACCAGCATGGAAGGAGGTACAAAAGGCACATCCGTGTGCGTGCCGGAGAGGAATGTGCGTGATGGGGCGGGCAAGCGAAGTGGCGGCGACCGGTGAACCGAAGGCGGTCGGGGCGGCGGCGATCGGGCCGTGCGCGGCGATCCCCGCCGAGCACATGACCTTCATCCGCGAGGTCCTGGACCGCGTCGGCGACAAATGGAGCCTGCTGCTGATCGCCGTCCTGGAGCCGGGCCCGCTGCGCTACACCGACTTGCAGCGCCAAGTCCCCGGGATCTCCCAGCGCATGCTCACCCTCACCCTGCGCCAGCTCCAGCAGGATGGCCTGATCTCCCGCACCGCCTACGCCGAAGTGCCCCCGCGCGTCGAGTACGCCCTGACCCCGCTCGGCCGTGGCCTCCACGAGATCGCCACGTCCCTGGTCGGCTGGGCCGCCGCCCACCATGACGAGATCCGTGAGAACCGGGCCCGCACGACCTCACCGCAGCCGAGTACGGGTGCACGCGCCCGAGCCACCGGAGACCGTCACCGACGGTAGCGAAACACGCGGCTGCCCGACTCCCCCTCGGTGGTCGCGGTTGGAGGATTCCCCCTGGCCACCGACACGGTGATCAGGAACTCGACACCTCATGATCACTCGGAGGCCGTGCTCGCCTCCGGTCCAGCCCGGTCCGCGAACCCCTCAGTCACGTCAGCTGCCTGAACCGGCATCAAGAGGGACACATCGCCTGAACGACGCCGCCCTGATGGAATGCGCTGCTCCCCACCCGAGGTGGGGCTGGTGTGAACTGGTGTGGCTCCAGAGGCGATCCAGCCGGGCTCGGCCACCGCGCGAGCGGGGTTTCCCCCGTTCCCGCCCACCGGGGGTGACCAGCGGGGCATGAATCCCGACCAAACGACGGCGGCCGGTCGCCGAGACGGCCCGGGCCGCCCCATTCCACGGCCGCGCACCCCGAACCGGCGGACAGAGTCCCACCCAGCCCGGCTACAAACCGAGCCCCACCCCGCCGGCGGACGGACAACGGAACCGCCGGAGCGATACCCGGACCCCACCCCGACCGCCGGCCCGCCACCCGCCCACGACGACCGGCAACGAACAACGGTGTCGCGTGGAGCCTTTCCCCCGGCCCGCCCTCCGAGTGTGAAAAGGCTCCCGTAGCCGGGCGGTCAAGGGTGGCCGAAGGCCATCGCGCAAGCGACGCGACCGAAGGAAGCGCCCTTGAGGGCCCGGCGAAGGGGGCCACACTCGAAAAAGAGGGCGGGCCACCACCCGAACCCACCACACACGCCCACCCATAGGACCCGCTCTTCGCCCACCCCCTGCACCCCGCCCCATCCCCCACTCGCGTGCCCCTGCCCCGCACCCCACCCCCACCCTCACCCGAACTCGTACCGAACCCCCGTCAGCCGCTCCGACAGCTCCCACAGCTCCCACCTGGGCCTGCTCGATCGCGCGTTCGCGGTGGTGGCCCCGGCGCTGGACGCGCACGATCAGGAGGAGGCAGCCGGGCGGGCGGCCGGGAAGGGGTGACGCGGTGCCGAAGAAGGACGAGCGGGGAAAACTCGAACGGGCGAAGAACACGCGAAAGGAAAAGGGGACAGGGAAGCCAGATGAGCGCGGGGAGCATGCGCCCGGCCCCGGCGCGGACGGCGGGCAGTCGGTACGGGAGCTGCTGAGGCTGCCCGTGGGCGAGCGCGTCGACCTCTCCGCGTACGACACCACCGGCGTCTCCCGCACCCCCCTCACCCCCGACTCCTCTGCCCCCGACTCCTCTGCCCCCGGCCACCCCGCCGCCGGCTGGATCCCCTCCACCAAGGCCGCCGGTCTCGCCGCCACCAAGGCGCTCGCGCCCCGGCTGGCCGGGCTCCAGGAGCGCCTGTTCGCGGCGAGTACGACGGGCGATCGGCGCCGGATCCTGCTCGTCCTCCAGGGCATGGACACCAGTGGCAAGGGCGGCACGGTCAAGCACGTCGCCGGTCTGCTCGACCCGAACGGCTGCCGTACCCACGCCTTCAAGGCCCCGACGGACGAGGAGAGCGCCCGCCCCTTCCTCTGGCGGGTCGCGCGCGTCCTCCCCCGGCCCGGCGAGATCGGCGTCTTCGACCGTTCGCACTACGAGGACGTGCTCGTCGCCCGTGTCCGCGCGCTCGCGACGCCTCCCGTGATCGAGAACCGCTACGGCCAGATCGCCCGCTTCGAGCAGGCGCTCGACGACGAGGGCGTGACCCTCGTCAAGGTCTTCCTGCACCTGTCCTACGAGGAGCAACGGGCCCGGCTGCTCGAACGGCTGGACAATCCCGACAAGCACTGGAAGTTCAGCCCCGGCGACATCGAGGACCGCGCTCTGTGGCCCGCGTTCCAGGAGGCGTACGAGATCGCCCTGAAGCGGTGCGCGACCGACCGTACGCCCTGGTACCTGGTCCCGGCCGATCGCAAGTGGTACCGCAACTGGGCGATCAGTTCCCTGCTTCTGGAGCATCTGGAGGAGTTGGATCCGCAGTACCCGAGGGCGGACTTCGACGTCGCGGAGTGCCGTAGACGTCTGCTCACCTCATAATCAGCTAATTTCCCCAGGTGACCATCCCTGCACGAAGATTTGCAGCAATCGCCCTTTTCGGTGCCGTTCTTGTCGGATGCGGCGGAGGCGGGGACGCATCCGAGCACTCCGCGCCCCCTAAAGCCGACGCCTCGAAAGCCGACACCGCCGCGAAGGCCGACAGCCCGAAGGCCGACGGCACCCCCGCCACCGGAGCCCGCCACGCCCCCGGCCACCCCGAGAACCAGCCCGCGAACCAGCCGGCCGACGCCGTACGCAAGGCACCCCCCACCCTCGCCCCGGCGGCCGGCGGGCTCACCCCGGTCTACAGCCACCGGGCCAAGAGCACCGAGAAGGTCGTCGCCCTCACCTTCGACGCCGACATGACCGCCGACCAGGGTCCGCGCGCGGCGGCGGGCGAGCACTTCGACAATCCGCAGCTCATCGAGACCCTGCGCCGCCTCAAGGTCGACGCGACCGTGTTCATGACGGGCCGCTGGGCGCAGGAGTACCCCGACCAGGCCAAGTCCATCGGCAACGACCCGCTCTTCGAGGTCGCCAACCACTCCTACAGCCACTACGCCTTCTCCAGCCCCTGCTACGGCCTGCCGACCGTCGAACGGGGCGAGATGGCGGCCGACGTCCAGCGTGCCTTCGACGCCTTCCGGGACGCCGGGGTCACCCATGTCGTGCCGTACTTCCGCTTCCCCGGCGGCTGCTACGACGACGCGGCCCGGCGCGCCCTCGCCCCGGCGCGGGTCACCGCCGTGCAGTGGGACGTGGTGAGCGGCGACGCCTTCGCGACGGACGCGGACGCCGTCGCCGAGGAGGTCCTCTCCGGCGTGAAGCCGGGTTCCCTGGTCGTCATGCACTGCACGCGCAGCGCAGCGCCGGTGACGGAGGAGGCGATCCGCCGGATCGTTCCGGAGCTGCGTGCCAAGGGCTACCGCTTCGTCCGGGTGTCGGAACTGATGAGCCGCTGACTGACCGCCCCGGCGGCGCCGGACCGACTACTCGTCCACGAACGGCACCCTGGCCCGGCCGCACCCTGGTCCGGCCGTACGTCCGGTCCGTACGTCCAATCCATACGTCGGGTCCGTACGTCCGATCCGGCCGCCCCGATCCGCTCCCCGGTCCCGTCGTACGTCCGTCAGCCTTCGCGGTGACGAAGCGCCTCGTCCCGGCCCGGCGCCGCCTCCCGGCGGAAGAGCCAGTCCAGCCGGGGTTCGACCAGCGGACGCAGCAGCGTCCGGACCGGCCGCGTGCACAGCAGGACGGCAAGGGCGACGGACACGACGGTGAGCACCGCCAGACCCGGGACTCCCTGGACGAAGGGGTGGTCGAAGACGCCTGCGGCGACCGCGCCCTGGCGGATGAAGGCGTGCAGGAGGAAGGCGCCCATGGTTCCCGCGCCGAGCGCGGTGAACCAGGTGCGGCGAGTCGGGACGAGGGCCAGGAACGCGGCGGTGAGGACAAGGCCCGCCGCGCAGACGGCCCCGGCTTCGGCGGCCCAGCGGGCGTAGCCGACATGGAGGTCCGGGGCTCCCGCGCTCCGGTACAGCCAGAGGGCCTTCATGTCGGGTGCGATCTTGTAGGCCGCCGCGCCGGCGACGGCGAAGACGGCCACCGCGGCCCCCTTGACCCACCGGGTCTCCCGCAGCCAGGCGAGGTGCCGCGGCTCCACCGTGAGCCCGAGGACGAAGAAGGGCAGAAACTGCAGGACACGGGTGAGGGACAGCTGGGCCCCGAATGAGAAGGCTCCGGAGGCCAGGAATACAAGGGTCGCCACGGTCACGGGGGCGCGCAGCATCCGCCAGAACGGCACGGACAGGCGCCAGAGGAAGAGCGCGATCAGGAACCAGGTGACCCACACCGGCGTGAGCGGTTCGATCGCGATCGGTGTGTCCTTGACCTCGGCCGTGAAGAGCGCGAGCAGGACCCCCCAGACGAGGAAGGGAATCAGCACACCGCTCGCCAGCCGCCGTATCTGCCGGGGCTGAGCGGTGAAGCCGCGCGAGAAGAACCCCGACACGAGGATGAACGCGGGCATGTGGAAGGCATAGACGAGCAGGTAGAGCGCCTTGGCGACCCGCTGTTCCGGCTCGCCGATCAGCGGCTCCCAGAAGTGCCCGCACACGACGAGGACGACGAGGAGGAGTTTCGCGTTGTCGAAGTACGCGGCGCGTTCGGACGGAGCGGCCCGCGCGGTGTCGGGACTCTGGACCGGTGGCGCAAGCTGGGACACGTACTTCCTCGGGTGGTGACGTTCTCGGGGGGGCGCCCGACGGGCGACGGCCCCGTCCCCACTCCTCGTGAGTCCGGTTGCCGCCTGCCGACCCTAACCGCGTACGGGTGGTGCGAGCCGCCCGCCCGGCGTCGCGCACGAATCCGCCGACCGGACCCTTCGGGAGGGACCGAGGCGTGCACCTTGGGTAAATGCCCTTGTCAGGGCCCCACTCATCCCTGTGTCATATGCCGGTCTGTGTAGGCGCGGTGAAGCGCATATGACTCTTGGGTGGGGAACATGAACATGAAGCGAGGGCACGCTCCGCGTGCCCGCGGATCGAGACGGCTCGCGACCTTCGCCCTGGCCTGGGGCCTGACGGTGAGCGCCCCGTCGCTGCTGGCCCTGGCCGGCAGCGCCCAGGCCGCCGAGCAGGCGCCGGGGCTCGTGGGGCCCGGGGACCCGGTTGTGACGTCCAGCTCGGTGTACGAGCCGTGTGTCACCGGCGGCCCCGTGTGCGAACTCCTCGGTGGCCCGAACCAGGCGGGGTCGTTCACCTTCGGCACGGGCGCCGAGGGGACGAGTACCCACTACCAGTACCGGTTCACCTACGAGTCCTCCTGGAACGACTGGGCGCCCATCAGCGACGGATCGTTCACCATCGGCGTCCTTCCTCCGACGTCCGGAACCTTCCTCCTGGAAGTCCGGGTCAAGGACGCCCAGAACCGTATCGGTCAGACGACGGTGATGTTCCAGGTCAAGATGGGATCCGCACCGGTCGGCCACTGGGACTTCGCCGAGGAGTCCGGCGCCGCCGTGGACCGTTCCACGGACGACCCCGCTCTTCGGCACGACCTGACCCTCGCCGCGTCCGGCGCGAGCCGCGACGACCACGGCCGCCGGGGCGAACTGACCGCGCAGGACGGCACCAGGACGCAGGACCAGGCGCTGGCGCTGACCGGCGCGAGCCAGGGCACGTCTCAGGGCGCGGCCTGGAGCACCGAGCCGGTCGTCGACACCCGGACCTCCTACACCGTGACGGCCTGGGCGCGTCCGGAGACGGCCGGTGCCGGGGACGCCACGGTCCTGAGCCAGGACGGCTCCCACCGCAGCGCTTTCTCCCTGGGCTACTGCGGGGACGTCCGGACCTGGTGCGTACGGCTGCCCGACACGGACGGCGCGGAGGGTACGGATGGCGACTCCGGGACCCGGCGGGTCGACGCGCTGCACGCGCCGCAGCCCGGGGCGTGGACCCAGCTCGGTCTCGTCGTGGACAACGCGGCGAAGAAGCTCCAGCTCTATGTGAACGGCGCGCCGCAGGGCAGCACCGACCTCACCGCACCCCTGTGGCCCTCGACCGGTGGCCTTCAGGTGGGACGCGCCAAGGACGCGGGCTCGTACAAGGACTACTTCCCGGGCGAGATCGACGAGGCGACCGTCTGGCAGCGCCCGCTGTCGCCGCAGGAGATGGCCGGTCAGGCCGATCTGATCGCTGCGGGAGGCCAGGCCCATGTCGAGCTGGTCGCCCGGTACGGCCCGGCCGGTGCCACCGGTTCCGTCCTGCCCGACACCAGCGGTTACGGGAACACGCTGACGCTGTCGCCCTCGGCCTCGCTGGACGGCGAGAGCATCAAGCTGAACGGCGTCGACGGCTTCGGTTCGACGGAACGGCCGCTCGTGGACGACACCGGCTCCTTCACCGTCGCCACGGAAGTGGACGTGGACACCGAGAAGCTCTACGCCATGCCCAAGGGGACCCGCTTGCAGGTGCTCGGCCAGCAGGCGGGAGCGACGGGTTCCTCGTGGGGCATCTGGTTCGAGAAGACCGGCATGAAGGACGACACCAGCGCCCCTCCGGTGTTCGACGAGGAGACCGGCGAGATCACCTTCCCGCAGATTCCCGCCGGAAAGTGGCACTTCGGGCGCGTGACCTCGGACGGCACCGCCGTCTCCGTCACCAGCAATGAATCCCTCACACCGAAGGGCAGGATCGGGCTCACCGGTGTCTACGACGCCAAGACGAGGACCGTCTCCCTCTACACCGCCGATAGCCGGCAAGGCGTTCCGACGGCCTACCAGGCCACGGTCGGTTCGGGCTTCACCGTCGGAATGGACGCGACCGGGAGCCACCTGTCCGGCCGGATCAGCGACATCCGGGTGTGGGCGGGCGCCCTCACCAACTCGCAGCAGCTGTCGGAAGTCGTCGGCTACTGACCCGTCGAGCTTCCGCTTCTTTCCTCGCACACCACCCCGACCGGGGCGGGCGCACCACGCGCCCGCCCCGGTCGGCATATGCGCCGGTCGACGTGTGCGCTCGGTCGGCATATGCCCCGGTGGCGCGTCCACCCTGCCGCCGTACGGGTGTACTGACCTGCGCTGCCCCGCTACGCACTCCCCCACGCTCCGGCCCCGGCCTCTGCCCCGTACCGGTCCCGGAGTGTCGCCACGAGGCCGGACGTCTCCTCGGCTCCGCCGGCGATGGTCACCTCCCACGAACCGCTGTCGATCGCCTCGAAGACGACCAGGCATCCGCCGAAGTCCAGCGCCGCCAGGCGGTCCGGTGCGAGGCGGGCGCGGTCCTCGGCCGCCACGAGGATCAGGTCCCAGCACTGGTCGAGGCCTGCCGCGAAGGCCCGTACCCGCTCCCAGGTCATGGGCAGCCCCTCCGGCGCGGCGAGCAGCAGGTCCTGGAATTCCTGGTACGTCAGACCGTCGGGAAAGCTCCCGACCCCGTCGTACTCCAGGAGGCTCCAGGCCCAGTCGTTGTCCGGGACGAGAGCGAGCAGTTCGGCGAGAACGACCGTCCGACCCGGGCCGCGACGCATCGTGAACTTCACGCGCGTGCTCATGACCGTCGGCCCGTGGCGCGGACGGCGAGGGTCACGGCCGCCGCCGCGAGAGCGAGGGCGAGGAGAAGGGCGGGCCAGGGGTACGGGGCGGTGACGGGGGTGGTGCGGGTGGCCCTCGTCAGGGCGGTCAGCACCGTACGGGCGGGGAGCCCGCGGTGACCAGGGCGGGCAGATCGCCGGGAGGGCGGGTGCCGCCGGTGGCGGTGATGCGGACCAGCGGCCCGGATTCGAGACCCGCGGCGAGCCGCAGCAGAGTGGACTTCCCGGTGCCGTTGGCGCCGGTGACCCGGGCGAGGGTGCTGGCAGGCAGCTCCAGGCTCACCTGGCGCAGCACCCACGGCCCGCGCGGGCCGTAACGGCGTCCGATGCCTTCGAACCTCATCCGGACTTCGTCCCCCCGACCTCGTTCCCCGAGCGCGGCCCTGAGTTCGCCCCGGCCTCTGCCCCTGGCTCCCTCGCCCTCGTCGTCCCGTAAGACGGTCAATTCGCGACCTTCTGCGGGGTCGCCTCGCTCGGGCGGACGATGACGAAGCCGTCACCGTCCAGGCGGAGCTGGACGGCCTCGCCGGAGCCGCCACGGATCATCGAACCGAAGGACTGGGAGCGGTGCAGCGAGGTCTGGAGCTGCTGGCTCCAGCCGACGACGGCGTCGGTGTCGACGAAGACCGGCGCCTGCGGGGTGACGGGTATGACGATCGGGGTGCCCTCGCACATCAGGGCGAGCTTGCCGTATCCGGTGAAGACGCTGTTGAACAGGCCGCCGCCGGTCATGCCGGCGCCCTTCACCGTCTTGATCTCGTAGTGGAGGGTGGAGTCGAAGCAGAGGACGTTGCGACCGTTGACGGTCAGCGCGTCGCCCTGCTCGATCTCCACGATGAAACAGTTCTGCGCCTCGTGCGCGAACCAGGCCTCGCCCTGACCGCGTACGGCCATCAGCGCCAGGCCCTCGCCGGTCACGGCCCGCTTGAGCAGGCCGCCCAGACCCTGGCTCTTGTGCTCGAACTGAAGGTTCCCCCGGAACGCGACCATCGAGCCCTGCCGGGCGTGCATCTCCCCGTTGACGGCGTACTTGACCGACTTGGCGTTCTGCAGGGTCATGCCCGGCGCCGTGGCGGCCTCGGCAAGGTGCTCACTCGCGAACAAATCACTCTTCATGACAGGCATCCTGTCCCGTACGCACCGGTTCCCACAAGGAAAACCCGGGGCGGGCTCCGCCGGGCGCGGTGGCAGACTTGCCGGGTGAGCAGCAACGACACCGAAGCGCGCGACGACCTCCGCGACGAGAAGCCCGAGTTCGTCCTCCCCCTGGTGGTGCGGATCGAGCGCGGCGCGCCCCCGGCCCGTACCGACGCCCTGGAGACGTCCGCCCGCGCGGTCCTGACGATCCTGTCCGACGAGCGGTCGCTCGGCGAAGGCCCGTGGGCCCAGGCCATGACGGACTGGCAGGACACCCGGATCCGCAAGGTGGTACGGCGGGCGCGCGGCGCGGAGTGGCGCAAGGCGACGACGCTGCCCGGCATCACGGTGACGGGTGCCACGACGGGCGCGGCAGTGGCCGACGCGGCGGGGGCCGGCGGGACGGACGGGACCGGCGAGCCGAGCGGGGCGGAGGCTCCGGCTCCGGCTCCGGCTCCGGCCGAGGTACGGGTCTTCCCGCCGGTCCCGCTGGACGGCTGGCCCAAGGAGCTGATCAAGCTCCAGGTGTCGGGTACCGACCTCGACGACCCGGCCGAGCCGGGCCCCGTCCCGGACGGCGCGGCGGTGCTGTGGCTGAACCCGGGGCTCGACATGTCGGCGGGCAAGACGATGGCCCAGACCGGGCACGGCGCCCAGCTCCTGTGGTGGAGCCTGCCGGACCCCGCCCGGGCGGCCTGGCGCGCGGCCGGTTTCCCGCTCGCCGTCCGCACCGCCACTCCGGAGCACTGGGCGCGCCTGACGGCGAGCGACCTCCCGATGGTCCGGGACGCCGGCTTCACGGAGATCGCCCCCGGGCTGACTGTTGTAGTCGAGGGCAGCGAACGCTACCGCCCGCTCCCGCGCCTTCGGCGCCCATAGCCGCACCGGATTTCCATGTCGGAGCCTGCCCGAGCACGTCGGCTCGCCGATGAGGAAGGCCGGATCCCGCCAAGGATCGGCGGGGCCGGCACCAGGCGGCCGACGCCGCCGCCGACCGCATGGCGAGACGAACCTCGCCGTCTCCGAGAACCATCCACTCGACCTCCACGCCGACCCCAGGGAAGAGAAGGTCGGTCACACGCGGCACCGATACCGCTTCGGCAGGGCGATCCGTGACGACGTCTCACCCGACGAACCGGCCGACTACTGCTCGCACGCGCTGACCGCCGCCGGCGGGCTGTCCTCCGAGGCCGCCGTCCGGCGGCTCGTCGACGTCGTGCCGGCGGAGCCGCGCCCTCCAAGCCGAGTGGCGGCCGACCCGGCGTCCGGCATTGCGGCCGGCCCGATCACGGCCTCCCACCTGGTCGGCTCCCGCGCCGGGCGGGCGACGCCCGGAACGACCAGATGGATATCGGGATCTTGATTCTTTGAGTAGAAGTCGACTCGTCTCACATTGAGAAAGAACACATCACGAGACGCGATCAAAACGGAGGACGGGCAGCCAGTATTACCGAGCGTGAGCTTAGAGCAATTCCGCGCCAGGTATTCCCACCCACCGAACGCTCGACTACAGTCTTCCAACTGACGGACCGCAAACAAGGGTCGGCTCGGCCGGGTCGAAGTTTCACGCCCGGTACTCCAAGACAGGCCGGGGGAGTTGTTTGATGGGGGGCTACAAGCGTCGACTTCGACACGACGCGTTCGAATACCTTGAATACCTGCGTGATCGCGGCTCGAACGGAATGCTGCGGATACCCTGGGGCGGCTGGTGCGTGACTGATGTCACCAAGGCCCACTCGGTGCTACGCGACGCGGAGTTCAACAGTGGACGGTCGTCCTTCTTCTCCGGCATGCTGCCGACCCGCGACGCACAGATCGAGGTGGGTCGCGCGGTCCGCAATCTACTGCGCTCACAGCTGCCCAAGTACCGCGCGGCGCTCGTCGTCGAGGTGTCTCGACTGCCGGCCACCAGCCAGTGGCCCGCTGCCGGCATCGACCTGATGTACCGATCGATGAGGGACATTCTGTTGCATCCGGAAAGCCCGGAGCACCTGCGGCGCCTCATGGACCGAGGCGTCCATGGCGGCATCATGTTCCAGGCGCCGAGCACCTGGCAGCGAATACGCGCGGAATTCCTGCGCGCGAAATTTAATCCAGCTTTCACTGAAGAGGTCGGCCGGCGCCGGAAGAATCCCGCGGACGAGCCCCGCGACATACTGGATACCCTGGTCGCCACCTGCTCGGAATCACTGCCGGACGAAACCGTTTCCGCGTTGTTCGGGACGATTTACCGTTCGTCGGTGGCGCCGTCCAGTTCCACTCTTGCCTGGTCCGTTCTCCTGGCTTTCATGCACCACACCTCGGATTCTCCGCTGCCCTGGCCGGCGGACTGGATCGTCCGCGAGGCCATGCGACACCGTCCCATGGTGTGGATGGTCGGCCGGGCCCTTCCGCACGCCACCGAGATCAATGGTGTTTCCTTCAACGCGGGCGACTTCGTCTCCGCCAGCCCCTATCTCATGCACCATGCCGAACAGGGCTGGACCAATCACGACGTGTTCCGCCCCGAACGCTGGGGCGAACCCGAGCGCGGCCCCTATATACCGTTCGGCGCGGGCCCCTTCACCTGCTCCAGCGCGGCGGTGGCGATGGAGCTGATGACAGACGCGCTGACCGCCCTCACCGATGGTGCCCGTGTGAGCGTCACCGGGGGTGACACGCGCCCCGTCATGATCGAGGGCGCCGTCCCTCGGCCCTTCACCCTCCACCGCAGCGTCAGGCAACTCCACGCTGCCGGGAAGAAGTGAACGACGCAGCCGCTGTGTGCCGCATCCTCACGACCAACCTCCGCAGGGCCCGCGTGTGACCCGCCCTGCTGTCCTCCACTCGGCGAACCGCCGACGACACGACCAGCGACCCCAAAGGGGGTGATCGACATGGCAGCGATCCGTCGCGTCTTCAAGACCAGCCTTCGTGCGGCTTGGCAGTGGCCGCCGGGCTGACGACTCACCCGATGGCCCGTCAACGACACCGAAGGGAGGTGACTGACATGGCAGCGATCCGTCGCGTCTTCAAGACCAGCCTTCGTGCGGCTTGGCAGTGGCCGCCGGGCTGACCCCGAGCTCGACGAGTACGCACGAGGAACCGAGCGGGAGACTCGCCGATTTTTCCACGGCCCCGGGCCGGAGTCGACGTTCGCACGGCCCGCCTCGCGCGTCCCGTGTAGTGGCCACGTGTGCTGAAGCCAGGGGAGCCGCCACCGTCGGGATCGACGGCGGCGGCTCCCCTACTGCCACGTCAGGCAGCCTGTCGCGATCGCCCGTGCGCGCGGTGTCGAGGTGATCGGTAGTTGCCAACGGGGCAGAAGGTCGTGAGGTCCTTGATCTTCTACGCGACCGGCTCGGCCTGAAGATCGCGACCGGTACGGTTCGGCTGCAGGACCCCGGCACAGGGAGATCGCCCCCGGTGCGGAGGCAGTGATCTCGGAGTTCCCTGCGGCGGGCCTCGTGGCACGGTGAGCCCCAGAGGCCGGGTGCGGGGCCGGGGCCGGACGAGGCGCGCGACGCGGTCGCGGTCAGTGCGGCATCCAACGGGTGCACGGAGTCGGATCCGCCGGACGGCGGCAGCGGGCCCGGGCCCACAGCGGCGCGGAACTCAAGGGGCTCACGGGGCCCCCGAGGCGTACACAGCGGCGAACCTCAAATGAAGCTCTGAACGTCTCTTGATCCGGATTCGAACGCGTGCTTCCGGGCCATCAGGTCTGGGACCGTACCGGCCGAGAAGGGGGACGACGGCATGGGGGAGACGGAACGGAAGCGGGCGCCGGGGGCGCCCGCGCAGCTGGGGGTCGGCATCGGGTGGCGGCCGGAGATCGCGGAGGCGGTCGAGGCCCTGCCGGGGATCGACTGGGTCGAGGTCGTCGCCGAGAACCTGTGCGCCGACCATCTGCCGGACTCGCTGGTCCGGTTGCGGACCCGCGGGACGACCGTCGTACCGCACGGCGTGTCGCTGGGCCTCGGCGGCGCCGACCGGCCGGACGCCGGGCGGCTCGCCGCGCTCGCGCGAAAGGCGGAGCTGCTGGGGGCGCCGCTGGTGACGGAGCATGTGGCGTTCGTACGGGCCGGGGGGCCGCTGACCGCCACACCGCGCCTGGAGGCGGGGCACCTGCTGCCCGTGCCGCGCACCCGGGACGCGCTCGACGTGCTGTGCGAGAACGTACGGATCGCCCAGGACGCGCTGCCGGTGCCGCTCGCCCTGGAGAACATCGCGGCCCTGATCGCCTGGCCCGACGAGGAGCTGACGGAGGCGCAGTTCCTTTCGGAGCTGGTGGAGCGTACGGGAGTACGGCTCCTGATCGATGTCGCCAATCTGCACACCAACCACGTCAACCGGGGCGAGACCCCCGCCGAGGCGCTGGCCGGGCTGCCGCTGGACGCGCTCGCGTACGTACACGTGGCGGGCGGCCTGGAACGGGACGGGGTGTGGCACGACACGCACGCCCACCCGGTCCCCGGGCCGGTCCTCGACATCCTGGCGGACCTCGCCGCCCGGGTCGCCCCGCCGGGCGTCCTGCTGGAACGCGACGAGAACTTCCCCGCACGCGAGGAACTCGCCGCCGAACTCGCCACGATCCGTACGACGGTGGCCGCCGCGCGGCCGCGACCGCTGCTGATCGGCGCGGGCGCGCGGGTCTCGGGCGGCGCGATGCCGGACCCGGCTCCGGTCCGGGTCACGCCGGTTGCCTCGGTCACACCCACCGCCCCGGCCACGCCAGTCGCACATCCCTCGCCCGTACCCGTGCCCGCAAGGGACCACAGGCGGGACCACGGCCGGGTCGGCACCCTGCGTGCCCGGCAGCGGGTCGGGGTCGCCCAGACCGCGCTGCTGTCGTCGCTGGTCGCGGGCACTCCGGCGCCCGAGGGGTTCGACGCCCGGCGGCTCGGGGTGCAGAGCCGGGCGCTGGCGGGCAAACGGGCCGACGTGGTGGGGAAGGTGGCGCCGGAGCTGCCGGAGATCCTCGGCGCGGAGTACCGGCCGGCGTTCCTCGCGTACGCCCGCAACCGGCCCATGACCGACGGCTACCGGCACGACGCCCTCGACTTCGCCGAGGAGCTGCTGGTCGCCGACCGCCCCGAGGACCCGGCCACACGCCGGCGACTCGCCGCGTGGTGGCGGGAGCGGGCGGGCACCCGGCCCCCGGGCCCGGCCGCCCGGCTCGCCCACCGGATCCGTACGGCCCTGCGCCCGCACCGGGCCTGACGGGCCGACGGGCCGACAGGCTGAGAGCGGGAGGGATGGGCGGTGGTCAGCGCCGCCGCCCGGCCCTCGTCCCCGCCCGCGCGGACGGCCGCACGAGCGGATCCAGGGGGCGACGGCGAGGCAGCCGCCGCGCGGAACTCACCGAGCGCGGCGGCCGTCCGTACCCTCCCCGGCCCTCAGCCCCAGGACGGCGGTGGCGGTCAGTGCCACCGCGCGGTCCTCGTCCTCGGCCAGCTCTTCGAGAGCGCGCGTGGCCGCGGGCCCGGGGATGTCGGCGAGCGCCTGGGTGAGCCGCCGGCGCGCGGGTGCTTCGAGGGTGCCGGTGGCGAGGTGCCCGACGAGCGCGGCCGTGACGCGTTCCGCCGGTACGGGTCCGCCGGCCAGCGCGCTCAGCGCGTCGGCGGCGTCGACATCGCCCCGGCCCTCGACGACCAGATCGACAAGGGCCGGTACGGCGTCGGCCACGCCCCGCGTCCCGAGCGCCAGGGCCGCGTACCCGCGCACCGCGCCGTCGGGGTGCCCGAGAGCGTCCTGGAGCAGGGCGGTCGCCGTGTCGCCCGGGATCTCGGCGAGGGACCGGACGGCCCGGACGCGTACCTCGGCCTCCGCCGCGCCGAGGCCCTGGGCCAGCAGCACGGCCGCTTCCCCGCCCGAGGGCGCGAGGGCCCAGCGGAGGGCTCCGGCGACATTCGGTTCCGGCTCCCTCAGGACCGCTTCGACCAGCGCCTCCACCGGCACGGGCACCTCCTCGGCCGCGGCCAGGGCCGCGCGCTGGCGTGCCTTCGGGTTCTTCGAGCCGAGCGCCTGGAGCAGTGCGGTGACCTGGAGGACGTCCTCCCACGCGGCGGGTTCGGCGGCATCGATCCGGCACAGCCGGGTCAGCAGTTCCGTCTCCGCCGCGATGCGCTCCCGGGTACGGCGGACGAGGTCGTCGACGAGCCCGGCGGGCGTGAAGTCCGGGTCGTCGAGCGCGCGCCCCACCTCGCGCAGCGACAGCCCCAGGGAGCGCAGGCTCTCGATGTGGAAGATCCGCCGGATGTTCTCGGCGGAGTACTCCCGGTAGTCGGAGCCGGTCCGCCCGGTCGGCCGCACCAGGCCGAGCGTCTCGTAGTGCCGCAGCATGCGGGCGCTCACCCCGGACCGCCGCGCGACCTCACCGATCAGCACCCTCCACCGTCCTTCCTCGGCACCGTTCGAGGCACCGTTCGAGGCACCGTTCGAAGCGCCACCCGAGGCACTGCCACGGCACCGGACCCGCCCTCGGGCCCATCGCCCGCAGCGCCCGCACCGCCTTCAGGCCCACCGTCTCCGCTTCCGCCTACCCAGCCTCGGGCGCGTCAGCCGCGTGTTCTCCCCCGGGCTCGTCTCCTGGCTCGTCTCCTGGCTCGTCTCCTGACTCGCCCCCGGCCCCGTCGTCACCCCGCCCGCCGAGGGCCACGATCCGCTTCGCCTCCTCGATCGCGGACGCGAAACCGGCGTCCGGGTCGTGCCACAGACGTTCCGTCGCCTTCGCGTGCGCGCGCACGCCGGGCTCGGGGGCGTTCTCCGCGGCGGCCAGCAGCGGCAGGATCACCTCGCCGAGCGCGATCAGCGCCCGGCTGAGGCTGAGTTGCGTCTCATGCCCGCCCCGCCCGAGGCGTTTCGCCAACTCTACGGCGAGCGCTTGCTCCTCCCCCTCGGGTACGAGCGCGACCGCCGCCCGCCACGCGGTGCGGGCCACCTCGTCGTCGGGGTCCGCCAGGAGCGCCGGGGTGATCACCGGCCAGGCCCGCCGGTCCCCGATCTTGGACAGCGTGTGCAGCGCCTGGCTCCGCGCCAGCGGCCCGTCCGAGCGCACCTCGCCGACGAGCAGCGGAACCGTCTCGTCCGCCGCGTGCCGGGTCAGCGCCCAGGTCAGCGTCTCCCGTACGGAGAAGTCGGGTTCCTCCCGGCACCGCTCCACGAGCGTCCCGACGTACCCCGGGTCGGGCCGCGATCCGATCTCCAGCGCCGCCCGTACCCGGACCGACGGGTCTGCGTGCTCCAGCGCCCGGAGAACCGGTGCCCTGGGTGTGTCCGCCTCCGATGCCGACATGGTCATGGGGCCACCTCCTCGGGACCCAGCCAAAGGCTTGTCACCGTGTCAAGGTCAAGCGCGCCCCGGCCCCTCCCCCGGAACCGGCAGCGACCCCGACCGTCCCCGACCACACCCGGCGCCCCGCCCGCCCCCGGCGGAGCGCGAGGGAAGCGCGCGGCCGGGGCGCGGGGACGGCCGCGCCCCGGCCGCGCGTACGGCGTTCGGGGACAGTCCGGCGACACCCGCCCCCGGTGCTTTACACCGGCCCCCGGGCGGCGAACCCTCCCCCTGGGAGGCGTCTGTCCCGCCCCCGCCGGAAGGTCTCCTCGAAGGATCCCCCATGAAACCGGTCGCGCTGCTGTTGTCCGCCCTCCTCACCCCGGCCGCCGTCGCCACCCCCACCGCGGCCGCGCCGGGCGGGCCGGCCCCGTCCCCCGAGAGCCTGGGCGTCGCGGTCGCCACGCGTGCCGCCGAGACGCTGGGCATCCGGTTCGGGGCGTGCCCGGCGGCCGAGAAACTGCCGAAGACGGTGGAGTGCGGGACCGTGGAGGTCCCGCTGGACTACGCGCGTCCGGACGGCACCCGTATCCCGCTCACCGTCAGCCGGATCAAGGCGTCCGGCCCGGCCGGGCAGCGGCAGGGCGCCCTGGTCTTCAACCCGGGCGGGCCCGGCGCCTCCTCCACGTCCTTCCCGCTCGCCGCCGAGCTGCCCGCCTGGCAGCGGATCGCCGCCGCGTACGACCTGGTCGGCTACGCCCCGCGCGGCGTCGGCCGGTCCGCGCCGGTGTCCTGCGAGGACCCGGCCCGCCGCCCCCAGGAGCCGACGCTCGCGCCGACGCACCCCTCCGAGGACTTCAAGCGGGAGCGGATCGAGCGTGCCAAGGCGTACGCGCGGGGCTGCGCCGAGCGCACCGGCCCGGGGCTGCGGCACTACCACTCGCTGAACAACGCCCGTGACCTGGAGGTGCTGCGGGCGGCGCTCGGCGAGCGGCGGCTGACGTACATGGGCGGGTCGTACGGCACGTACTTCGGCGCCCTCTACGCGACGCTGTTCCCACAGCGGGTGCGGCGGATGGTCCTCGACGCGCCCGTGAACCCGACGCCGGACAAGATCTGGTACGAGAGCAATCTCGACCAGTCGCTCGCCTTCGAGCAGCGCTGGGCGGACTTCCGTACCTGGGCGGCGAAGCACGACCGGGTGTACGGGCTTGGGAAGACGGCCGCCGAGGTGGCCGCGAGTTACGAGAAGGTGCGCGCGAAGCTCGCCGCCACGCCGGCGGGCGACCGGGTCGGGCCGGGACAGCTGCACCGGGCGATGCTCGCGGGGATGTACAGCGACCGTTACTGGCCGGCCCGGGCGGGCGCGCTCGGCGCGTATCTGAAGGGCGACCCGAAGCCGCTGGTGGAACAGGCCGCGCCCGCGCCCCGCGACACCGAGGCCGCCAAGGACGGCAAGGAGGCCAAGGACGCCAAGGACAGCAAGGGCCCGGCGAGCGACCCCGGGAACGGGACCGCCGTCTACACGGCGGTGGAGTGCAACGACGGCCCCTGGCCGGAGGACTTCGCCGTCTGGGACCACGACAACACGCTGCTCGCGCGCCGCGCGCCGTTCGAGACCTGGGACAACGTGTGGGCGAACCTGCCCTGCGCGTACTGGCCGGCCCCGCGCCAGACGCCGCTGGACGTGCGCACCGGCCCGGGAGTGCTGCCGCCGGTGCTGATCCTCGCGGCCGAGCGTGACGCGGCCACTCCGTACGAGGGGGCGCTCGAACTGCACCGCCGGCTCGCGGGGTCCGCGCTGGTGACCGAGCGGGGTGCCGGGACGCACGGGACGGGGGGCGGCCCCAACGCTTGTGTGAACGGCTATCTGGAGCGCTACCTGCTCACGGGCGAGGTGCCCGACGAGGCCGTGGGCGGCGACGGGGTGAGCACCGAGGAGGAGACCGAGGTGCCTACGGCCACCGCCGCGGGGCCGCTCGCGGATCCGTCCGCGTACACGGCCCAGAAGACGCCGGTGCGGCGCGCGTCATGCGCGCCGCACCCGGAGCCGGACCCGGTGTCGCTGGAGCGGCAGGCGGATGTCCGCGAGCCGTCTGATCTTCCGGGTCAAGGGGTCACCGCCCGGCTGGGCGCCGGACGGTGACCGGGTCGGAGGGGCTGGAAGGCCGTCAGGCCAGGCCCGCCACCAGCTCGGCGACACTGCGGCGCCGGCCGGTGTAGAACGGGATCTCCTCGCGGACGTGCAGTCGCGCTTCGGAGCCCCGCAGGTGACGCATGAGGTCGACGATACGGTGCAGCTCGTCGGCCTCGAAGGCCAGGATCCACTCGTAGTCGCCGAGCGAGAACGAGGCGACCGTGTTGGCGCGCACATCCGGGTAGCCGCGGGCCATCTTGCCGTGGTCGGCGAGCATCCGGCGGCGGTCCTCGTCCGGCAGCACGTACCAGTCGTACGAGCGGACGAACGGGTACACCGACACATAGTTGCGCGGAGTCTCGTCGGCCAGGAAGGCCGGGATGTGCGACTTGTTGAACTCGGCGGGGCGGTGCAGCGCCATGTTCGACCACACCGGCTCCAGGGCACGGCCCAGCTTGGTGCGGCGGAACAGGTTGTACGCGTCCTGGAGCTCGTCGCTCGTCTCGGCGTGCCACCAAATCATGAGATCGGCGTCGGCGCGCAGACCGGAGAGGTCGTAGGTGCCGCGGATGGTGATGTCCTTGGCGGCGAGCTGGTCGAACAGCTCCTGGACCTCTTCGGCGTAGCCGGCCCGATCCTCGGGAAGAACATCGCGCAGCTTGAAGACGGACCACAAGGTGTAGCGGATGACCTCGTTGAGGTCCTTCGCCTTCTTACCGGCGTTCGGGATCTTTTCGGGCGCACTCATGGCTCTATTCTCGCCCTTCACCGAGAGTGCCCCGCACCGGGGTCACCCGTTTTTGACGTGGCGATGATCTCGTCCGCTGCGCGTTCGCCCGAGGCGACGCACGCGGGGATTCCGACGCCCTCGTAAACAGCGCCCGCCAGGGCCAGACCGGGCAGATCCGCGACGGAGGCGCGGATCCGGTCGACCCGGGCCAGGTGGCCCACCGGGTACTGGGGCAGGCCGCCGATCCACCGGGTGACGGTGGAGGCGACGGGCCGGGCGGCCAGCCCGGTGGCGGCGCCCAGGTCCTTCAGGGAGACGTCGACCAGGTCGGCGTCCTCGCGTCCGACCTGCTCGGCCTCGCCGTGCCGGCCGACGGAGGTACGCAGCACGAAGAGGTCGGGGGCCCCGTCGGCGATCCACTGCCACTTCTGGCTGGCGAACGTGGACGCCTTGATGGTGTGGCCGTCGACCGGCGGGACGAGGAAGCCGGAGCCGGGCAGGGCGGGCAGGTCCGCGCGCCGGAAGGCCAAGGTGATCAGGGCCATGGAGGCGTACTCGACGGAGCCGAGCTCGGCGGAGGCGGCGGGCGCGAGCGAGGCGAGCAGCTCGGCGGCGGGCCCGGCGGGGGTGGCGAGCACGACGGCGCCGGCGGTCAGGACACGGTCCGGGGTGGTGATCTCCCAGCCGGTGGGGCCGGTGGAATCCGTGGCGCTGGTGGAACCCGTGGGGCCGGTGCGGCGCAGGCCGGTGACCGGGGTACGGGTGAGAATCGTGCCGCCCGCGGCGCGTACGGCGTCGGCGACCGCGCCGGGGAGCGTGCCGACACCGCCCCGGATGCCGGCGAACGCGGATCCGCCGAGGCCGGTGCCGGGGGCGGAGCCGGAAGCGGTGGTGGTACCGGAGCCGAGGCCGGTACCGGCGCCCGCGGCGTCGCTCGGGGTGGCGGCGCCCGCCCGCTGGACGGCCTTGACGGCCTCGGCGAGCGTGGTGTTCTCCCGGGCGGCGCGGAACAGCGCGGGAACGGCGGCGCGCATGGAGATGCGGTAGGCGTCACCCGCGTACACCCCGCCGAGAAGCGGCTCGACGAGCCGGTCGACGACCTCGTGGCCCATGCGTTCGGCGACGTACGCGCCGATGGCGATGTCGTCGCCGATCTCGGTGGGCGGCAGCTCGCGGTCGAGGCCGATGCGGGCGACGGCCTCGGCGGACAGCAGACCCTCGACGGCGCGGCCGTCGCCGGGAACGCCCATGACATGGCCCTTGGGCATGGGCACGAGCGCGCCGCGGGACCAGACGGAGGCGGTGGTGGTGGCGGGGGCCTGGAGGCGGTCGCCGAGGCCGACCCGCTCGGCGAGCGCGATGGCCTCGGGGCGACGGGCGAGCAGGGATTCGGCACCGAGATCGACGGGGGCGCCGGCGATCTCGCCGGCCATCAGCTTGCCGCCGAGCCGGTCACCGGCTTCGAGGAGAGTGACCCGCTTGCCGGCCGTGACGAGGCGGTGGGCGGCGGCGAGTCCTGCGATGCCGCCGCCGATGACCACGACGTCCGGTGCGTCCGTTGTCTGCGCGTTCGCGTTCATGGTCCCACTCTCTCAAACGGCTTCGGCGCTTCGATCCGAGGCCTGACCGTGACCACTTCGCGACCAGGAAAGGGCAACCGTCGGACGGGCCCCATCCGTCAAACCCGCGCCACGACACATCGGACGACCGCCTCGGGGGGCCTTGATGCACGGCTCGATTGTGGACACGAACGCGGAAACGATGGAAGCGCGAGGAAGACGGGAGGCGGGGGACGTACGGGGGAGGTGGGATACCGGGGATGTACGGGGTGCGCGGGACACAGGGGACGTACGAGGTGCGCGGGACACTGGGGACGTACGGGGTGCCCGGGACACAGGGGACGTACGAGGTGCCCGGGAAGTGCGACGGAAGAGGCACCGGGCGACGGCGCGGGCGGGGGCCGGCGCGGTGGCGGCGCTGCTGACGGGCTCGCTGGTGCTCACCGGCTGCGCCGGGTCCGGCGACGCCTCCGACGCCCCGGCGGAGGCGAAGGCGGCCCAGCCCGCGCAGGGCGCCGAGGGTGCGGCGGCGGACCGGGCGGCCGGCCCCGGTCAGGCGGCAGCGGCGGCGAAGCCCCCGACCGGGAGCAAGGGCGTGCCCTCGTCCCGTACGCCGGTGGCGAAGCGGCAGCACATCATCCGTACCGCCGAACTGTCCGTCCGGGTCCGCAGCGTGGAGGCCTCGGCGGCGTCCGCCCGCGAGCTCGCGGCGAAGGCGGGCGGCCGGGTCGAGACGGAGACGACCCAGCGCGAGGACGGCGACCTCCGTTACAGCGACGAGAGCCTGGTCACCTCCCGGTTGGTGCTGCGCGTCCCGGAGGACCGTTACGACGAGGTCCTCACCGAACTCGCGGGCAGCGGCGAGCTGTTGTCGCGCAAGGCGGACGCGAAGGACGTCACCGACCAGGTGGTGGACGTCGAGAGCCGGATCGCGACCCAGCGGGCGAGTGTCGCGCGGGTACGGAAGCTGATGGACCAGGCGACGCGACTGAGCGACGTGGTCTCCCTGGAGGGTGAACTCAGCAGGCGTCAGGCCGACTTGGAGGCGCTGCTCGCCCAGCAGACCTCGTTGAGGGACCGGACGTCCCTCGCGACGATCACCCTGACGCTGAGCGAGAAGCGGACCGACGCGCCCGCCGGGAAGAACGACGACGGCGACCGGCCCGGGATCGTCGACTCGCTGGCCGGCGGCTGGCACGCGCTGGTCGCCTCGGTCGGCTGGCTCCTGGTCGTCCTCGCCGCCCTCGCACCGTGGCTCGGGGTGGCGGTGCTCGCGTACGCGGTGTGGCGGTGGCTGGTCCGGCCCCGGCTGCGGCGCCGTTCGCGCGCGGGATTCGTGGGACCGGCGGCGGGGGGTCCCGGCGCGCCGTTCGGCGGGGCGGGGCTGCCGCACTGGCCCGGTCACGCTGCGGCCGGGGCGCCGGGCCAGGCCCCGGCCCCGGTCCCGGCGGCGGATCCCGGGGCGGAAGCGCCCGTCAAGGGCTCGCCCGGGGCCGCGGGCCCCGCCGACGTGGCCGGATCACCCGGCTCCGCCGGGCCCTCCGTGCCCGCCTCCGACGGGGAGTCCGCAGAATGACCCCATGAGCGAACGCCTTGTGGTCATCGGCGGGGACGCGGCGGGCATGTCCGCCGCGTCACAGGCCCGCAGGCTGAGGAAGCCCGGGGAACTGGAGATCGTCGCCTTCGAGCGCGGCCACTTCAGCTCGTACTCGGCCTGCGGGATCCCGTACTGGGTCGGCGGTGACGTCCCGGTCCGGGACGCGCTGATCGCGCGCGCCCCGGAGGAGCACCGCGCGCGGGACATCGATCTGCGGATGCGGACCGAGGCGACCGAGCTGGATCTGCCCGGTCAGCGGGTGCGGACCGTGGACCTGGAGTCGGGCGCGGAGGCGTGGACCGGCTTCGACAAGCTGGTGATCGCGACCGGCGCCCGCCCGGAACGGCCGGCGCTGCCCGGGATCGACGCGCCGGGCGTCCACGGGGTGCAGACCCTGGACGACGGACAGGCGCTGATCGAGTCGCTGTCCCGGGCGCGCGGCCGGCGGGCCGTGGTCGTCGGCGCCGGGTACATCGGCGTGGAGATGGCGGAGGCGCTGCTCGGCCACGGCTTCGAGGTGACGGTCCTCAACCGGGGCGAGCAGCCGATGGCGACCCTTGATCCGGACATGGGGCGCCTGGTGCACCGGGCGATGGACGGCATGGGCATCCGTACGGTCGGCTCGTCCGCGGTGACCGGGATCCTGACCGGCGACGACGGCCGGGTCCGGGCGGTGACGACGGAGGCCGGCGAGTATCCGGCCGACGTGGTCGTCCTGGGCATGGGCGTGGCGCCGGAGACCACGCTCGCCCGGGCGGCGGGGCTGCCGCTGGGGACGTCCGGCGGTCTGCTCACCGATCTGTCGATGCGGGTGCGCGGGCAGGAGAACGTCTGGGCGGGAGGTGACTGCGTGGAGGTCCTGGACCTGGTGTCGGGCAAGGAGCGGCACATCCCGCTGGGCACCCACGCCAACAAGCACGGCCAGGTGATCGGCTCGAACGTGGGCGGCGACTACGCGACGTTCCCGGGCGTGGTGGGCACGGCGGTGTCGAAGGTGTGCGACCTGGAGATCGCGCGGACCGGTCTGCGGGAGAAGGACGCCCGGGCCGTGGGGCTCCAGTACGTGACGGTGACCGTCGAGTCCACGAGCCGGGCGGGCTACTACCCGGGGGCGGCGCCGATGACGGTGAAGATGCTGGCCGAGCGGCGGACGGGACGGCTGCTCGGGGTGCAGATCGTGGGCCGCGAGGGCGCGGCGAAGCGGGTGGACATCGCGGCGGTGGCGCTGACGGCCGGGATGACGGTGGAGCGGATGACGGCCCTGGACCTGGGGTACGCGCCGCCGTTCTCCCCGGTGTGGGACCCGGTCCTGGTGGCGGCGCGCAAGGCCGTCGCGGCGGTACGGGCGGCGGGCTGAGGCCCTGGCCCCCGCGCGGCCGTACGACGGGGAGACGCCGACCCGCGCCCTACCGCCGGGGCCCTGCCCTGATCCGTACCGCCGGGAGACACGAAACCGCGCCGGGGAGCTCGTCCCCGGCGCGGTTCCGGATCGCGTCCCGGCCCGGTTCCGGTTCCGGCTCAGGCCCGGGCGCGGGCCGGCCGGATCAGCCGGCGTCTCAGCGAGCGGTGCGGGTGTGCACGTAGTCGACGAGCCGGGTCAGGGCGTCCGGGTCGGTGGTCGGCATGACGCCGTGGCCCAGGTTGAAGACATGGCCTTCCAGGCCCTGCGCGGCGGCCAGCACCTCGTCCGTCTTGGCCTCGACGGCCTCGCGGGTGGAGAACAGGACGGCCGGGTCGAGGTTGCCCTGGAGCGCCTTGCCGGGCCCGACGCGGCGAACGGCCTCGTCGAGCGGGACCCGCCAGTCGACGCCGACCACGTCGGCGCCCGCCTCGCCCATGAGGCCGAGCAGCTCGCCCGTACCGACACCGAAGTGGATGCGCGGGACGCCGTAGCCGGCGACGGACTCGAAGACCTTGACCGAGGACGGCATCACCGAACGGCGGTAGTCGGCGGGCGCGAGCGCGCCGACCCAGGAGTCGAAGAGCTGGACGGCGGAGGCGCCGGCCTCGATCTGCACCTTGAGGAAGGCGGAGGTGATCTCGGCGAGGCGGTCCAGCAGGTCGGCCCACAGCTGCGGGTCGCCGTACATGAGCGCCTTGGTGTGCTCGTGGTTGCGCGACGGGCCGCCCTCGACGAGATAGCTCGCGAGGGTGAACGGCGCGCCGGCGAAGCCGATGAGCGGGGTGGAGCCCAGCTCGCCGGTCAGCATGCCGATGGCCTCGGTGACGTAGGCCACGTCCTCGGGGGTGAGGTCGCGCAGCCGCGCGAGGTCGGCGCGGGTGCGGATGGGCTCGGCGATGACCGGGCCGACACCGGGCTTGATGTCGAGGTCGATGCCGATGGCCTTGAGGGGGACGACGATGTCGCTGAAGTAGATGGCGGCGTCGACCTTGTGCCGGCGGACCGGCTGGAGGGTGATCTCGGTGACCAGCTCGGGTCGCATGCACGACTCGAGCATGGGGATGCCCTCGCGGACCTTCAGGTACTCGGGCAGGGACCGTCCCGCCTGCCGCATGAACCAGACCGGCGTATGCGGCACCGGCTCACGCCGGCACGCCTTCAGGAACGCGGAGTCGTAGGTCTGCGGCTGGGGCTTCGTCTGCTGCTGGCCCGTAGGGCGATCCATGGCACTCACGCCCAGAATCTTCGCATGTGGCGAGAAGCCGCTCGCCCGGCCCGGGTGTCCCTCCCCGCACGAGGGCCCCGTTCCGCCTACTCTTCCCCGCATGGCTGCGGCTCAGGGACATTTTTCCGATCATTCCGACGGCATTCGAGGGACAGAAGGGACAGAGAAGGGGACGGGGAAGACGGCGGGCGACGACAAGGTGGATGCCGCGGACCCGGCTGCCTCGGGAAGTGCCGCGGACAGTGCCGCGGGGGGTGCCGCCGGGAGTGCCGCCGGGAACGGGTCCGGAAGCCCGTCGGGGAGCACGGCCGGGACCCCCGCGAAGAACCCGTCGGGGAAGGCGGCCGCGAGCACGACAGGAAGCGCGTCGGGGAGCACGGCGGAGCCGGACGCGGTGCCGTCCGCGTTCCAGCGGGCGGTCGAGGGGCTGCGCGCGGTGCGGCTGCGGCCGGAGATCGAGGCCGACCCGACCCGGCCGCCGCAGCGGCTGGCCCCGTACGCGTACGCGCTGGAGGCGGCGGTCGTGGAAGGCGAGGACGAGCTCGCCGACGGACGTCTGGTGCTGCTGCACGACCCGGCCGGGCACGACGCCTGGAAAGGGACGTTCCGGCTGGTCACGCTGGTGCGGGCGGAGCTGGAGCCGGAGATGGCGGCGGACCCGCTGCTGCCGGAGGTGTGCTGGTCCTGGCTGACCGGGGCGTTCGAGGCGCGCGGTCTCGCGTACGGGGAGGCCAGCGGCACCGTCACGATGGCGGGCTCGCACTACTTCGGCGGACTCGCGGAGCGGGCGCCCGCGACCCAGATCGAGATCCGCGCCTCGTGGACGCCCCGGGAGGGGGCGGGCGGGGTGCCGGACACCGGGACGCATCTGGCGGCCTGGTGCGATCTGCTGTGCCAGGTCGCGGGGCTGCCGCCGTCGCCGCCGGAGTCGCCGAAGGGCCCGGGCGCGGGGACGACGTCCGGCGCGGGGGTCGTGTCGCTGCCGCAGCGGCGGGGTCCGCAGCAGCAGTGACCCGGTGATGGGCAGGGCCGGGACCTCCGAGCCGGGCCGGGGCCTTCGAGCCGGGGCGCCGATTCCCGAGTAGCGCACGACACCTGCCGGCGCCCGCGAGACCCGCGCCCGGGCGGCGCCGCGACACGACACGACACGCGCGGGACACACGGGTCCGCATGCGGGGGCCGGGCCGTGGGCAGGGACAGGGGCGGGAGCGAAGACAGGGACCCGGGGCGGGTGCCTGGAATGGGCCCTGGGGCAGGGACCGGAGCGGGAACGGCCCGGGAGACTCCGGCACAGGACCGGGGACGGGGTCGACGCGGGCCTGCGGACACAGCCCGCGACACGCCCGGGATGCAGATGTGGCGAGGACACGCCGAGGGGCACTTTTCGGACACTTTCGAGCGAGCCTGGGCCAGGGAACGGCACAAGGCTCGTACGATGACCGATCAAGCGTCCGATTTGCCCCCCTTGTCGCTCACCAAATCGTGATCTTTCCCTAAAGGCGGACGCCCCCGCTGCCGAAGGAGTCAATGACCCCTTCACACACGGGTCCGCCCCCCGGCTTCTTCCCCGAGCCGTCTCCGTCCCGCACCTTCCCCCCAGGAGGTTTGGTGTCCGTTCTCCTCGAGCAGCCCGCAAGCCTGGTCGCCTACCGCCCGAACAAGCCGACAGCCATGGTCGTCGTGGCCGATCCGCGCGTCCGTTCCACCGTCACCCGTCATCTGTGGGCGCTCGGCGTACGCGACGTCATCGAGGCGTCGTCCATCGCGGAGGCGCGTCCCCGCGTCGGCAACCCACGCGACATCTGCGTCGCGGACGTCCACCTCCCCGACGGCAGCGGGCTCACCCTGCTGTCCGAGACCCGCGCCGCGGGCTGGCCCAACGGCCTCGCCCTGTCGGCCGCCGACGACATCGGCGCCGTGCGCAACGCGCTGGCGGGCGGCGTCAAGGGGTACGTCGTCACCGGCACGCGTACGAACATCGGGCACCCCACCCGTCCCGGCGCCGCCCCCATCGGCGCGGCGGCCGCCCGTCTCGGCCACCGCCGCCCCCCGGGTGCCCCGAGCCACCCGGGCGGCTACCGCGAGCTGTCCGGCCGTGAGGTCGAGGTGCTGCGGCTCGTGGCCGAGGGCCAGTCGAACAAAGCGATCGGCGTCTCGATGGGCCTGTCGGCCCTCACCGTCAAGTCCCACCTGGCCCGGATCGCCCGCAAGCTGGGCACCGGAGACCGGGCCGGCATGGTCGCCGTCGCCCTGCGCACCGGGATCATCCACTGAGGGCGAAGCCCCGCTCCACAGCGCGTCACAGCAGGTGAAGACCGTCGAGCGCCCGTCGACGGAACGTTCCCTCTGCCCGGTCGGCCCGGGCCGTTCGGGACCGTTCCCTCGATGGGCGCTTGCCACGGACGGATACCCTTGACAGGTGACCGACGCCCAAGACACCGCGAGTGACACCACAACTCGAACCACCGAGGGCGCCCCCTCGGACGCCGAAGTCCCTGCGCACGGGCTGCCGACTCCCCTGCTCGAACCCCGCGAGGGTGTGCCGCCCGTCGTCGCCAGCCAGGACGCCCTGGACGACGTGATCGCCGCCTTCGCCGCCGGCCGAGGGCCGGTCGCCGTCGACGCCGAACGCGCCTCGGGATATCGCTACGGACAGCGCGCCTATCTCGTCCAGATCCGCCGGGAAGGCGCGGGCACCGCCCTGATCGACCCGGTGGGCTGCCCCGATCTGTCCGGTCTCGGCAAGGCCCTGACCGGCACCGAATGGATCCTGCACGCCGCGTCCCAGGACCTGCCGTGTCTGCGCGACATAGGCATGCGCCCCTCCCGGCTCTTCGACACCGAGCTGGCCGGCCGGCTCGCCGGCTTCCCCCGGGTCGGCCTCGGCGCGATGGTCGAGTCCGTCCTCGGGTACGCCCTGGAGAAGGGCCACTCGGCCGTCGACTGGTCGACGCGCCCGCTGCCCGACCCCTGGCTGCGCTACGCGGCGCTCGATGTCGAGCTGCTCGTCGACCTGCGCGACCGGCTGGAGGCGGAGCTGGACCGGCAGGGCAAGCTCGGCTGGGCCCTCGAAGAGTTCACCGCCATCGCCTCGGCGCCGCCCGCGCCGCCCCGCAAGGACCCGTGGCGGCGCACGTCGGGCATGCACAAGGTGCGCCGGCGCCGCCAGATGGCGGTCGTACGGGAGCTGTGGACGGCCCGTGACCGGGTGGCGCAGCGGCGTGACGTCTCCCCCGGCAAGGTGCTGAGCGACGCGGCGATCGTCGAGGCGGCGCTCGCGCTGCCGCCCAACGTGAACGTGCTGTCCTCGCTGTCCGGCTTCGGGCAGCGGATGAGCCGGCGCCAGCTGGAGCAGTGGCAGGCGGCCGTGGACCGGGCCAAGGCGCTGCCGGAGTCGGAGCTTCCGCAGCCCGGCCAGGCCCTGGCGGGGCCGCCCCCGCCGCGCGCCTGGGCGGACAAGGACCCCGCCGCGGCGGCCCGGCTCTCTTCCGCCCGCGCGGCGGTCTCGGCCCTCGCCGAGGAGCTGCACCTGCCGGCCGAGAACCTGATCACGCCGGACACCGTGCGCCGGGTCTGCTGGGAGCCGCCGTCCTTGGTGGGTCCGGACGCGATCGCCGCGGCCCTGAGCGGGTACGGAGCGCGGGCCTGGCAGGTCCAGCTGGTGACTCCGCTCCTGGTGACGGCGATGACGGCCCAGTCCTGACCGGCAGGTTTTGACCGGCAGATCCTGACCGGCAGGTCCAGCCGCGTGGCTCCGACCGCGCACTCCTGAGGCCCCTGACGCTCCGGCGCCGGGGGCCTCCGTCGTACCCCACTGCGCGTCCGCCCCGTACCTTCGCCGCGTCTCCGCCGCACCCACGCCGTGCCCGGACCTCCGGAATGGCCTCTTCCGGAGGTACCGGAAAGTGTGACCTTCACCGCTCCCGGCCCCGGGGGTGGGCAGCTTGGTTACTCGTAAGTAGCATGGGGTGGGCAAGCGCGCGCTTAGGTGCGCGTCCGGGCCGCGCGCCCGGCAGCTGTAGTGCCATCCCGCACCTGGAGGAGAGCCATCGTGCCTCGTACCGTCAGGGACGTCGTCTTCGTCGACGGCGTCCGTACCCCGTTCGGCAAGGCGGGCCCGAAGGGCATCTACCACGAGACCCGCGCCGACGACCTCGTCGTCAAGGCCATCCGGGAGCTGCTGCGCCGCAACCCCGGTCTCGACCCCGCCAAGATCGACGAGGTCGCCATCGCCGCGACCACGCAGATCGGCGACCAGGGCCTGACGCTCGGCCGTACCGCCGGAATCCTGGCCGGTCTGCCGCAGTCCGTGCCGGGCTACTCGATCGACCGTATGTGCGCCGGCGCGCTGACCGCCGTGACGACGACGGCCGGTTCGATCGCCTTCGGCGCGTACGACGCCGTCATCGCCGGTGGTGTCGAGCACATGGGCCGCCACCCCATGGGCGAGGGCGTCGACCCGAACCCGCGTTTCGTGTCGGAGAAGCTCGTCGACGAGTCCGCCCTGTTCATGGGCATGACCGCCGAGAACCTGCACGACCGCTACCCGAGCATCACCAAGGAGCGCGCCGACGCCTACGCCGTGCGCTCGCAGGAGAAGGCCGCCAAGGCGTACGCCGACGGCAAGATCCAGCAGGACCTGGTGCCGATCTCGGTCCGCCGCACCTCCCCCGAGGCCGGCGAGACGGGCTTCGGTCTGGTCACGGCCGACGAGCCGATGCGTCCGGGCACCACGATGGAGAGCCTGGCGGGCCTGAAGACGCCGTTCCGCGTCCACGGCAACGTCACCGCGGGCAACGCGGCCGGTCTCAACGACGGCGCCACCGCCTCGATCATCGCCTCCGAGGACTTCGCCCGCGAGAACGGTCTCCCGGTGAAGATGCGCCTCGTCTCGTACGCCTTCGCCGGCGTCGAGCCCGAGGTCATGGGCTACGGCCCGATCCCGGCCACCGAGAAGGCGCTGGCCCAGGCCGGTCTGTCCATCTCGGACATCGGTCTCTTCGAGATCAACGAGGCCTTCGCGGTCCAGGTCCTCGCGTTCCTGGAGAACTACGGCATCGCCGACGACGACGCCCGCGTCAACCAGTACGGTGGCGCGATCGCGTACGGTCACCCGCTCGCTTCCTCCGGTGTCCGTCTGATGACGCAGCTGGCCCGCCAGTTCGAGGAGCAGCCCGAGGTCCGTTACGGCCTCACCACCATGTGCGTCGGCTTCGGCATGGGCGCCACGGTCATCTGGGAGAACCCGAACCACAAGGACGCCGGAGGCAGCAAGTGAGCACCACCGCCGAGCTTCTGAAGGGCGCCGCCGAGCTCTTCCCGGACGAGGTCGTCACGACCGCCCACGTCCGTCACTTCGAACTCCCGGCGACAGCATCCGATAGCGGCTCCGCCGCGGGCGGCCGGTTCGCGCTGATCACGCTGGACAACGGCTTCGATCACACCAAGCCGACCACCTTCGGTCCGCAGTCCCTGGCCAACCTGGCCAAGGCGATCGACCAGGTCGAGGCCGAGGCCGCGAACGGGGAGATCGTCGGCGTCGGCATCACCGGCAAGCCGTTCATCTTCGCCGTCGGCGCCGACCTCAAGGGTGTCGAGCTGCTGAAGCAGCACTCCGACGCGCTGGCCATCGGCAAGGGCGGTCACGACGTCTTCAAGCGCCTCTCCGCGCTGGCCGTCCCGACCTTCGCGTACTACAACGGCGCGGCGATGGGCGGCGGTGTCGAGGTCGGTCTGCACTGCTCCTACCGCACCGTCTCCAAGGCCCTGCCGGCCTTCTCGCTGCCCGAGGTCTTCCTCGGTCTGGTCCCCGGCTGGGGCGGCTGCACGATCCTGCCGAACCTGATCGGCGCGGAGAAGGCCGTCTCGGTCGTCATCGAGAACTCGCTGAACCAGAACCGCCAGCTCAAGGGCAAGCAGGTCTTCGAGCTCGGCATCGCCGACGCGATCTTCGAGGGCGCCGACTTCCTGGAGCGCTCGCTCGTGTGGACCGCTCAGGTCCTCAAGGGCGAGATCACCGTGGAGCGCCCGGAGATCGACCGCGGCGAGGGCTGGGACGCGGCCATCGCCAAGGGCCGTGCGATCGCCGACTCCAAGGTGCACGGCGCGGCCCCGGCCGCCTACCGCGCCCTCGCCATCATGGAGGCCGCGAAGGACGGCGACCTCCAGAAGGGCTTCGACGCCGAGGACCAGGCCCTCGCGGACCTGATCATGGGCGGCGAGCTGCGCGCCGGCATCTACGCCTTCAACCTGGTGCAGAAGCGTGGCAAGCGCCCGGCCGGCGCGCCGGACAAGTCGCTGGCCCGCCCGGTCACCAAGGTCGGTGTCGTCGGCGCCGGTCTGATGGCCTCCCAGCTGGCCCTGCTCTTCCTGCGCCGCCTCGAGGTGCCGGTCGTCCTGACCGACATCGACCAGGAGCGCGTCGACAAGGGCGTCGGTTACGTCCACGCCGAGATCGAGAAGCTGCTCGGCAAGGGCCGGATCAACCAGGACAAGGCCAACCGTCTCAAGGGCCTGGTCTCCGGTGTCCTCGACAAGGCCGAGGGCTTCGCGGACGCGGACTTCATCATCGAGGCCGTGTTCGAGGAGATGTCCGTCAAGCAGACGGTGTTCGCGGAGGTCGAGGCGGTCGCCCCGGCGCACGCGATCCTCGCCACCAACACCTCCTCGCTGTCCGTCAGCGAGATGGCGTCGAAGCTGAAGCACCCCGAGCGCGTGGTCGGCTTCCACTTCTTCAACCCGGTCGCGATCCTCCCGCTCCTGGAGATCGTGCGCGGCGAGCAGACGGACGACGCCTCGCTCGCCACCGCCTTCGGTGTGGCGAAGAAGCTGAAGAAGACCGCGGTCCTGACGAAGGACGCCCCGGCGTTCGTCGTGAACCGCATCCTGACCCGCTTCATGGGCGAGATCCAGAACGTCATCGACGAGGGCACCCCGGTGGCCGTGGCGGAGAAGGCGGTCGAGCCGCTGGGTCTGCCGATGTCCCCGCTGGTCCTCCTGGAGCTGGTCGGCCCGGCGATCGGTCTGCACGTCTCCGAGACGCTGAACCGCGCCTTCCCGGAGCGCTTCAAGGTCTCCCCGAACCTGAAGGCGGTCGTCGAGGCCGGCAAGCGCGGCTTCTACGTCTACAAGCCGGAGAACGGTTTCAAGCCGGAGCTGGACCCCGAGGTCGCCGCGCTCCTGAAGCAGGGCGATGTCGTCCTGACGGAGGAGCAGGTCCGCGACCGCGTCCTGGACGCGGTGGCGCAGGAGATCGGCCTGATGCTGGACGAGGGTGTCGTCGCCGAGGCGCAGGACATCGACCTGTGCCTGATCACGGGTGCCGGCTGGCCCTTCCACCTGGGCGGCATCACGCCGTACCTGGACCGCGAGGGTGTCTCCGAGCGTGCCGTCGGCCGGCGTTTCCTGGCGCAGGGCGTGGCGAGCGTTCCCGCGTAAGCAGGCGCGTCGTACGGCAGTGGTCGTACAGCAGTAGTCGTACAGCAGTAGTCGGATGCCCGTTCCTCACGGTGTGAGGGGCGGGCATCCGTCATATGCCGCGGTTGCCGGCTCTCGGGGAGGGGCGGGGCTGTCATATGCCTCGGTTGTCGGTTCGGAAGGGCCGATGTGGCGCACTGTTCCCCCTGCGACGCGTTGGGCCGGTATCCGGACAACCGGACCACTCGATCAGTCATATGAGATTCGAAAATCCCTCTATAGTGCGGATCCAGCCCTCCACTTGAGCGGACCGGCCCCACCCTGGTCCCCCTCCGCACACCCGCCCCGTTCCAATCCGGTCCGGTCCGATCGAATCTGATCCAGTCCGATCCGACCTGATCCGCTCACGGGCATGAGACCAAGGGAATCGACGGACTTGAGCAGGATGAGCCACGACGTCATGGAGCCGCGTACGCGCGCCGAGCGGCGGAACGCGGGCAGACGTCCCAAGAAACGCCGGACCGGTCGCATCATCCTGCTGACGCTGCTGGTGCTCGTCCTCGCCACGGGAGGCTGGCTGTACTGGCTCTACTCCAGCCTCGACTCGAACATCAAGGCCGTCGACCTGGACAAGGAACTCGGCGTCAATCGGCCGGAGAAGGTGCCCTCGACCGGTCAGAACCTGCTGGTGCTCGGCTCCGACTCGCGCGCCGGGGACAACGCGGCGCTCGACAAGGCGGCGGTCAGCGGGGCGCGTTCGGACACGGCGCTCGTCATCCACGTACCCGAGGGCCGGTCGGGGGCCGTCGCCGTGAGCATCCCGCGCGACACCCTGATCACCCGGCCGGAGTGCAAGCGCCGCGACGGGTCCGAGGCTCCCGAAGCCCGCCGGGTCATGTTCAACTCCGTCTACGCGCAGTTCGGTCCGGCGTGCGTCGTCAAGACCGTCGAGAAGATGTCCCGCCTCCGGCTCGACCACTACATGGAGATCGACTTCGCCGGCTTCAAGGACCTGGTCGACGTGATCGGCGGCGTGACCATCGACGTCGACAAGGCCATCAGCGACAAGCACTCGGGCCTCGAACTCGCCGCGGGAACCCAGCACTTGGACGGCACCCAGGCCCTTGCCTTCGCCCGTACCCGCTACGGCATCGGGGACGGCAGCGACCTGGGGCGCATCGGCAACCAGCAGAAGTTCCTCACGGCGCTGCTCGCCGAGGTGAAGCGGCAGGACCTGCTCGGCAGCCCCACCAAGACGTACAAGATCGCGAACTCGGCGACCGAGGCGCTCACCACCGATTCCGGCCTCGCCTCGCTGACCTCGCTGGGCGACTACGCCCGCAGCCTGAACGGCGTCGACCCGACGAACATGGAAACGATCATGCTCCCGGTCGCGTACGACAAGACGGACCCGAACCGTGTCGTCGCCCACGAGCCAAGCGCCTCCCAGCTCTGGACGGCGATCCGCGAGGACACCGACATCCCGGAGTCGGCGAAGAAGTCCCCGGCCACCGGCGGCTGACCCGCTGTGATTTCCGCCTTCGCCACCGCTGTCATGCTGGGGGCATGACTCTCCCTCTCCTGGTCGTGGACGGCGCCAACGTGGTGGGCTCCGTGCCCGACGGCTGGTGGAAGGACCGCCGTGGAGCCGCCGAACGGCTCCGCGACCGCCTCGCGGCCCACGGCGGCCCGGCGGACGGCCCGTACCCGGGCCCGTACGAGATCGTCCTCGTGGTGGAGGGCCGAGCCCGGGGCGTCGCCTCGGTCCCGGGCGTCCGCGTCGAGGAGGCCCCGGCCGGCGGCGACGACCTGATCACGGACCTGGCCCGGGCCGCGGCCGGCCGCCCGTGTGTGGTGGTCACGGCGGACCGGGAGCTGCGCCGGAGGGTGGGGGAGTGGGGGGCGCGGTGCGTGGGGCCGCGGGCGCTGCCATGACAGCACCGCCGCCCGTACGCTCGGCGGCATGATCAAGTGCATCGTGTTCGACATCGGTGAGACCCTCGTCCGCGACGATCGCTACTGGGCACGCTGGGCCGACTGGCTCGACGTCCCGCGACACACCGTCTCCGCACTCGTCGGGGCCGTCGTCGCTCAAGGCCGCGACAACGCCGAAGCCCTCCGTCTTCTGAAGCCCGGCATCGACATCGAGGCCGAGTACGCCGCCCGAGAGAACGCCGGCTGCGGCGAACTACTGGATGAAACCGACCTCTACGACGACGTCCGACCCGCCCTGGCCGCGCTCCGCGCGCTCGCCGTCCGCGTCGTCATCGCCGGAAACCAGACCGTCAAGGCCGGTTCCATGCTGCGGGCTTTGGATCTTCCCGCGGATCTGATCGCCACCTCCGGCGACTGGGGATGCGCGAAGCCGGGAGCAGAGTTCTTCGGCCGGGTCACAGGCGCCGCGGCAGGCGCGCTGCCGCAGGAGATCGTGTACGTCGGGGACCACCCGGCGAACGACACCCTGGCCGCCGCGGCGCTCGGCTTTCGCACGGCGCATCTGCGGCGCGGCCCGTGGGGGCATCTGTCGGCCGAGGACCCGGCTCTCGCCGAGACCGCGGACTGGGTCATCGACACGCTCCACGAACTCGTCGGCATTGTCGAGCGAGAGAACGCGTAGCCGTTCTCGTACCTGTCAGTCACGGTGCGGGTACGTTCGGCTCATGTCCGCAGACACCCCGCAGGCGGTGGGCGAACGAATCGCCGCCCGCCGCCGTGCCCGACGCCTCACCCAACGCCGTCTCGCCGAGGCCTCGCAGGTCTCCTACTCGACAATTCGAGCTGTCGAGCGCGGAGCCCGACGCCCCAGCGACGACACCCTTGAAGCACTCGCGGCTGCCCTCGGAGTCGACGCCACTCAGCTCCGCACCGGATTCCACGGCACCGAGCGCCGCGTGCACGGCGCACTGCCGGCTCTGTCGGCGGCCATCGCCGGATACGAGATCCCTCAAGGCCTTCCCACCTGCCGTGAGGATGCCCTGGCCACCGCAGTGGGCGTGGCTGAGGAGTGGAGGCTCAACGCACAGTACGGCCGCATCGCGTCCACGATCCCCAGCGTCCTCGCCGACGCGATCCGCCATATCCACACCGCCCCCGCACGCGAGCACACGGCCGCAGCCCGCATGCTGGCGTCAGCGGCCCGGACAGCGGACGCGATCGCGTACAAGTACGGCGCTCACGACCTCTCGGCCCGGCTCATCGACCTGATGCGCTGGGCCGCCGATCGCTCTGCCGACCCGCTGGTCGCCGCCACCGCCTCCTACGTGCGCACGGAGACGTTCTTCGCGGCCCGGGCGTACGCCATCGGCCTCACCGCACTGGAGCAGGCCGTGGACAACGCTCCTGCGCCGACGTCCCAGCTCAAAGCCGCTGCCCGCGGTGCCCTCCACATGCGAGCCGCGGTCATCGCCGGACGAGCCGAGAACGCGGACGCCGCCGATCTCCATCTCGGTCACGCCCGTCGACTCGCCGTCCAAGTCGGTCGCGAGGGAACGTACCTGGGCACTTCCTTTGGGCCTGATTCCGTCCGTATCCACGAAGTATCCGTCGCGGTCGGTCTCGGTCCCCGGCACACCGACCGCGCTCTGCGGGCGGCGGAGAAATGGAAGCCGCCGAACTCTCTGCCGGCCGAACGCCGTAGCGGGTTCTACATCGAGCTGGCCCGCGCGCAGAACTGGGCCGGGCTTTCGGGTGACGCGTTCGAGAGCCTGAAGTCCGCACGGGCGACGGCGCCTCAGCACACCCGCGAGCATCCATGGGCCCGCGAGGTGGCAGGCGCCGTGCGGCGCCACTTTCGCGGAGGCGAGGACGTCACACGGTTCTGCGAATGGATCGGCGCCGTCTGAAAACTGCTACCGCTTGTAGCAGTTGTGACCCTTCCCAGGCCACACGATCTCCCTGTCACACCACAGGGAGGTGAATGAGGTGACCACACCCATCCTCGTCGAGGGCCACATCAGCTCGGCCCGGCTCCACGGACACGCCTGCTGGCACTGCGGCGCCGCCGACAGAACACTCACTCCGGCCGGCACGGTCGTGCGGCCCGACTGCGACCAGCAGTGGACGGTTGTCTCCTGCGGCTGCCGTCCCACTCTTGCCCCACCACTTCACGAGAGCGCCGACAAGACACACGGGCGCCGCCGGATCGTAGAGACGACCGCCGTGGTGACCCGGGTGGAGCGACGGGCGGCCGTGGCCCACTGGCTCCTGAGCGCGGCCCCCGACCAGACGACCGCTCGGGCCGAATGGAGGGATTACGGAATCGCGGTTCTGGCGTGCGGCTCTGTGCTCTCCGCGGTGCGGGTGCCCGGCGCGCTGGTCTTCGCGGCGGCGGGTACCGAAGACATCGCCGAAGCGGACGTCTTCCTGAGCGGCTGGCTCGACGGTGGCGCGGTCGTCATGGACATCAGCAGCAGGCTCTACTACTTCCTCGTGCCTGCCTCCACCAGGTGCTGGTGGGAACCGAAGGAATACCCGCTCGTGGAATGCCTCGGCCAGGGGGCGTACCTGGGTGTGCCGGTCGTCAGCCACACCACGCCGGACGGGCGCGCGTACTGGGCCGTCGGGATGGACTCGCCCGGCGACCTGTGCTGGCCGGACGAGGTCGCGTCCCTGCTCCGCCGGGGGCAGGAGGCGATGAACACGCGGGCCACCACCGCCTGAGCAGACCTCCGAGACGACGAGCCGTGACGTGACTGAGCCCGCACGGCAGGTGTTGCACGTCCTGGTCGTCCTCGGAGCCCTCGTCCGCATCGCGCTCGGCACACCCCTCTGAACTCCCGCCCGCTGGCCACCCGGTGGGCGGGAACGGGCGCCGTCCGCCACGGGCCGGAGCCGCGCCCGCATCCCATCACTGTCCGCACGGCCAGGTCATGCACCACCCATCGAATGAAGGGACTGGAACATGAACGAGGACATCACCCGCTGGGCGGTCGTTTCCGGCGACGAGGAGAACAGCCAGGGCGAGACCGGCGACGGCTCGGACGGCTCCGAGGGCAACCCCTCGACCGGCCGCTCCGACAACTGAGAACAAGTGCTGACCGTCGGCTCCGCTCTGACAGGGTCGGGGCGGAGCCGACACCGTGAGGAGCGAAGGAATGGCGCGGAGCATTGCCGACGCGGGACGGGTCACCCTGTTCCCTCTGCTGCACACCTGGCCCGATGTCTACGGCATGGTCGCGTACACGACCACCGGGCATTTCGGTGACACAGCCGTCATGGGGTACATCCCGGTCCCCGAGGTCCCGGACGTCTCGCTGCTCGACGTGGCGGCGAGGCACCTGACCACGAACGCCGACCGTGCGGCCTGCGCCTCATGGGCGCTGTGCACCGGCTGGAGCGCCCGCCTGGTGAAGAAGGTGGGCACGCTGGATCTCGCCGACACGAAGTGGGAGCTGGAGATCGACGCCACGACAGCCCCCAAGGAACAGGTGTACGGGCACAACCGTCTGCATGTAGGACGGTTCTCCATGCCGGACGACGAACTCATGGACCGGGCGCGAACGCTCCTGCCTGCCCTCGCCGACTGAGCCTCGGACCGCCCCGGCCGGGGCTACTGCTTGGGGTCATGGCCAATGCCCTACGAGGTCCCTCTCCGGGATGCGCGCCCACCAGATCATCAGGTGGAAGTCAGCGGCCAGCCCGAGGACGAAGACCCCCGCGCCTGCGGGGAAGACAGCAGGACCATCGCGCCGGCCAGGCCCTGGTTCGGAACACCCCCGCGCCTGCGGGGAAGACGTGTGCCCGGGGACCTTCTGGCCGTCCTTCAGCGGAACACCCCCGCGCCCGCGGGGAAGACTACGCGGCGTCGAGCACTTCCAGGTCGCTCATCGGAACACCCCCGCGCCCGCGGGGAAGACTCTGACCTGCACCTTAAAACTGGCTTTGCTCGCTCTTTGCCGTCAAACGAGCGGCAGGTAGCCACTCGTCCGACCGCACGCCCCCCACCCTAACCCGCAGCCGCACCAACCCTCCCCCGGCCCGACCAGTCAGACCCGCGGCCCCCGCGCCCCCGGCCCACCAGCACCCTCCGCCCGCCCCGCCCCGCCCGCACCCTCCTCGTTCAAGCGGCTGTGCCTGCGCCCGTAGAGGAAGTAGACGACGAAGCCGATCAGCATCCAGACCGCGAAGCGGAACCAGGTCTCGGCCGGGAGGTTGAGCATCAGCCACAGGGAGGCGGCGATCGAGAGGATCGGGAGGTAGGGGACCCACGGGGTGCGGAAGGAGCGGGGGAGGTCCGGGCGGGTGCGGCGGAGGACGATGACGCCCGCGGCCACCACCACGAAGGCGAAGAGGGTGCCGATGTTCACCAGGGTCGCGAGTTCGTTGATGCTGGTGAAGCCGGCGACGATCGCGATGATCACGCCGAGGAGGATGGTCGGCCGGTACGGGGTCTTGTAGCGCGGGTGCGTGATGGAGAAGAAGCGCGGCAGCAGTCCGTCGCGGCTCATCGCGAAGAACACCCGGGTCTGGCCGAGCAGCAGGATCAGACAGACCGTCGTCAGGCCGATCGCGGCACCGAAGCTGATGACACCCGCGTAGAAGGGGTGACCGACGGCCTTGAAGGCGTCGGCGAGCGGGGCGTTGACCGACAGTTGGCTGTAGTGCTGCATTCCGGTGACGACCAGGGCGACCGCCACGTACAGGAAGGTGCAGATGAGCAGCGAGCCGAGGATGCCCCGGGGCATGTCGCGCTGCGGGAGCTTGGTCTCCTCGGCGGCGGTGGCGACCACGTCGAAGCCGATGAAGGCGAAGAATACCACGGAGGCGGCGGTGAAGATGCCCATGACGCCGAAGTTGGTCGGGGTGTAGCCGGAGATCAGCTGGATCAGCGGTGCGGTCCAGTCCGAGCCGCCGCCGGGTGGGGCCGTCGCGGGCGGGATGAACGGCTTGTAGTTGTCGCCGACGATGAAGAAGAGCCCCGCGATGATCACGATCAGGACCACCACCACCTTGATCGCGACGACGACGGTCGTGATCCGCGCCGACAGTTCCATGCCGAGGACGAGGACGGCGGTGAGCACCAGGACCAGGACGAAAGCGAGGATGTCGAAGGTACCGCCGGGCACGTCGGGGCCTTGCAGGAAGAGAGGCAGGTGCCAGCCGATGTTGTCCATGAGCGACTGGACGTAGCCGGACCAGCCGACGGCGACGACGGCCGTGCCCAGAGCGAATTCGAGGACGAGGTCCCAGCCGATGATCCAGGCGGGCAGTTCGCCGATGGAGGCGTACGCGAAGGTGTACGCCGATCCGGCGACGGGGACCGTCGAGGCGAACTCGGCGTAGCACAGGGCGGCCAGCGCGCAGACGATGCCGGCGACGACGAAGGCGATGGAGGTGGCGGGACCCGCGTTCTCCTTGGCGACCTTGCCGGTGAGGACGAAGATGCCGGTACCGATGATGACGCCGACACCGAAGACGGTCAGGTCCCACGCGGAGAGGGACTTCCTGAGCGCGTGTTCCGGCGCCTCGGTGTCACGGATGGACTGTTCCACCGATTTGGTACGGAATATGCCGGTGCGCGCGCGAGTCCTCTCATCCGTGCTCACGTCGTACCTCCCTGCCTGGGGGCGCTGCCGTCTGCCCGTGCTTCAGGCCAGAATGCACGCGGACCGCCCGGTCGGCACTCCGGGACGAGACCGCCGCACAGGACCCACGGGACGCACGGACCACACCAGCGCCCTTGGCCCCGCACCCCGGCGCCCCTCCCCCCATCACCCACCCGAGCGTCACCGGCGCGCGTCCGTCCGGGGGGTGTTTGGCTGGTCGGTCCAGGGAGGGCGGCCCGGTGCCATCCCCCCGTACCGACCGACACCAGCAGCGATCGGACAAGCAGGGGCTCGCGGCGCTGCGGGGCGCGTCTTCCGTGGCCGTCGAGTTCGACACCCAGCGGCGCCCGAACACCCGAACAGGTGAATGAGTGAACGGGTGGATTCCGCCGGAAGGTGCACCGGCCGCCGGTTCCCCACACCAGGGACGGCAGGCATGGGAAGGGCCGGTCGGCTCTCCCTGAAGAGTGCCGACCGGCCCTGGGTGAAGCAGGGGTGGACCCGTCAGGATGGACGACGGGTCGGGGACCCGGGATCCAGGGCCCGGGTTCCCGCCCCGGGGCCGGGTCATGGCCCGGACTGCGAAAGGCCAGGGGCCGAGGGGGGTCAGGGCCTGGGAGGGGAACCCGTCAGTTCCGGGCCGGCCCCGCCAACTTCGCCGAGGCCCGTCGCCTCGCCAATCTTGCCGAGGCCTATCGCCTCGCCGGCCTTGCCGGGACCTGTCAGACCCGGGCCGGCTCCCTGCCCCGGGCCGACTTCGTCACCCCGTCAGGTCTCGCCGGCCCCAGACCGCCCCTCGCCCCGCCACCTCGCCGGAGCTCCGAGCACCGACCTCCGAGCACCCAGCGCCCGGCTCCGGTCAGTCCCGGACCGGCTCCGCCACCTTCTCCTTGGCCGCCTTGGCCTCGGCCGCCCCGTCACCGTTCGCCCGCGCCGTACCGGGCTCGAAACGGCCGTCCAGCCGCGAGACCAGTCCGGTGACCTGCCGGGCGATGTCCGGAGCCGTCAGGCCGATCTCCGCCAGCACCTCACCGCGCGAGGCGTGGTCAAGGAAGCGCGGCGGGATGCCGAAGTCGCGCAGCGGTACGTCCACACCCGCGTCGCGCAGCGCCTGCGAGACGGCCGAGCCGACACCGCCGACACGGCTGTTGTCCTCGACGGTGACGACCACCCGGTGCTGCTCGGCCAGCGGGGCGAGGGCCTCGTCGACCGGCTTGACCCAGCGCGGGTCGACCACGGTGGTGGAGATGCCCTGCTGGTCGAGGAGACCGGCGATCTCCAGGCACATCGGGGCGAGCGCGCCGACCGAGACGAGCAGGACGTCCGGCCGGTCGGTACCGGCCTCGCGCAGCACGTCCATGCCGCCGACCCGGCGCACCGCCGGAACGGCCGGACCGACCGCGCCCTTGGAGAAGCGGACCACGGTGGGCGCGTCGTCGACCTCGACGGCCTCGCGCAGCTGCGCGCGGACCTGGTCGGCGTCGCGCGGCGCGGCGAGCCGCAGCCCCGGGACGACCTGAAGGATCGACATGTCCCACATACCGTTGTGGGAGGCGCCGTCGGTGCCGGTGACGCCGGCCCGGTCCAGGACGAAGGTGACACCGCACTTGTGCAGGGCCACGTCCATCAGGACCTGGTCGAACGCGCGGTTGAGGAAGGTCGCGTAGACCGCGAACACCGGGTGCAGTCCACCGGTCGCGAGACCGGCGGCGGAGACCGCCGCGTGCTGCTCGGCGATACCGACATCGAACACCCGCTCGGGGAATTCCTTCGCGAACTTGTCGAGACCGACCGGCTGGAGCATGGCCGCCGTGATGGCGACGACGTCCTCGCGCTCCTTGCCGAGCGCGACCATCTCGTCGCCGAAGACACTGGTCCAGTCGGCGCCGGAGGAGGAGATCGGCAGACCGGTGTCCGGGTGGATCTTGCCGACGGCGTGGAAGCGGTCGGCCTCGTCCTGGAGCGCGGGCTGGTAGCCGCGGCCCTTCTCGGTGAGGCAGTGCACGATGACCGGGCCGCCGAAGCGCTTGGCGCGGGTCAGCGCGGACTCCAGGGCCTCCATGTCGTGGCCGTCGATCGGGCCGACGTACTTCAGGCCGAGGTCCTCGAACATGCCCTGCGGGGCGATGAAGTCCTTCAGGCCCTTCTTCGCGCCGTGCAGGGTCTCGTAGAGCGGCTTCCCGACGACCGGCGTGCGCTCCAGGATGTCCTTGCCGCGGGCGAGGAAACGCTCGTAGCCGTCCGTGGTGCGCAGGGTGGCCAGGTGGTTGGCGAGGCCGCCGATGGTGGGCGCGTACGAACGCTCGTTGTCGTTGACGACGATGACGACCTGACGGTCCTTGGCGTCGGCGATGTTGTTGAGCGCCTCCCAGGCCATGCCGCCGGTCAGCGCGCCGTCACCGATGACGGCGACGACGTGGTCGTCCTTCTTCAGGATCTTGTTGGCCTTGGCGAGGCCGTCGGCCCAGCCGAGGACCGTCGAGGCGTGCGAGTTCTCGATGACGTCGTGCTCGGACTCGGCCTGCGAGGGGTAGCCGGACAGGCCGCCCTTCATCTTGAGCTTGGAGAAGTCCTGGCGGCCGGTGAGCAGCTTGTGGACGTAGCTCTGATGACCGGTGTCCCACAGGACGCGGTCGCGGGGCGAGTCGAAGACGCGGTGCAGGGCGATGGTCAGCTCGACCACGCCCAGGTTGGGACCGAGGTGCCCGCCGGTCTTGGAGACGGCGTCCACGAGGAAAGTCCTGATCTCTCCGGCCAGCTGCTCCAGCTGTTCCGAGGAGAGCCGGTCCAGATCTCGCGGTCCCCTGATACGGGTCAGCAGGGCCACCCGTGCCTCCTTGCGTTTGAACTGGTCGAGCTTGCCGATTGGTCGAGTCTAATGTTCCGCCCTGACCCGCGGGCATCGGGTTGGCGGATCGCCACCATCCGGATGGCCGACAGCACACTGGTCCGGCCGGCCCCCGCACTCATCCGGACGCAGCAGCGCCCGGCGCCGGTTCGGGCGCCGGGCGGAGTGTGACGATCTCGACGAAACCGCCGAGAAATGTGTCACACCGCTATGGGTGATTTTCCGGGCGTACCCGGACAAGAGTGGCCGCGAGTCAGGGGCGGATCAAGCGCGGCCGGCCGTCTTCTGCGTACGGCGGGAGAGCGAGTCGATCACGACGGCGGCGAGCAGCACCGCGCCGGTGATCATGTTCTGGATCGAATTGGACATCCCGATCATGTTCAGGCCCTGCTGAATCGACTGGATCACGATCATGCCGAGCAGCGCGGACCAGACCTTGCCCCGGCCGCCGAAGAGGCTGGTGCCGCCGATCACGGCCGCGGCGATGACCAGCATCAGGGTGTTGCCGCCGCCGAGGCTCTTGGTGGCACCACCGGACAGGCTCGCGATGAAGAGCCCGCCGAAGGCGGCGAGGGTGCCGGAGATCGCGAAGACGGCGATACGGACGCGGTCCACGTTGATGCCGGCGCGGCGGGCCGCCTCGGCGTTGCCGCCGACCGCGAAGACCTTGCGGCCGAAGACGGTACGGCGGGCGACGAAGTCGGCGCCCACCAGGACGGCCAGGAAGAGCACGAGGGCGAGCGGCAGGCCGCGGGCGCCGGCGGGCTCGTTCATGACGTACGCCGCGACCAGGACCAGGACCGCGAAGAGACCGCTGCGCAGCAGGATCTCGGCCATCGGGCGGGCGGGCAGCCGGGCCGAGCGACGGCGGCTCCGCTCGCGCAGCTGGGTCAGGATGTGGAGGGCGATGGCGACCAGCGCGAGACCGTAGGCGGCGATCTTGTCGGCGAAGAAGTAGCCGGTGAGGTTCTCCACCACGCTGCCGGACGGCGCGTTGATGGAGCCCTCGCCGCCCATCAGCCACTCCTGAAGGCCCATCCAGCCGAGGAAGCCGGCCAGGGTGACAACGAAGGCCGGCACGCCGAGCTTGGCGAAGAAGAAGCCGTGCAGCACGCCGATGACGGTGCCGCTGAGGATGGCGAGCGCGAGCGACAGCCACTCGTTCACACCGTTGCTGACCTGGAGGCCGGCCCAGACGGCGGCGCCGACGCCGGCGACCGAGCCCAGGGAGAGGTCGATCTCGCCGAGGACGAGGACGAAGACGATGCCGACGGCCATGATGCCGAGGCCGGAGGCGTAGACGGCGACGTTGGCGACGGAGCCGGCGGAGAGGAAGTTCTCGTTCTGGAGCTGGAAGACGATCGCGATGACGATCAGGCCGAGGATCACCGGGAGCGAGCCGAGCTCGCCGCCCCGGATCTTGCGGGTGAACTCGGCCCAGTACCCCTTGAAGCCCTCCTCGCGGACGAGGAGGCGGGGGTCGACGGCCGGAGCGGCCGGAGCCGGGGCGGGGGTCGGAGCCGGGGCGGGGGTCGGAGCCGGGGCGCCGGCCTGGGCCGGGACGGTGGCGGACGGCCTGGGGGCGTCCGGTGTGGCCGCGGCCTCGGGCGTGCCGTCGGCGGGGGTCTTGGCGAGGTCGCTCATCGGGCGTCCTCCTTCACGGCCGTACGGGCCTGCCTGCGGGTCACGGCGTTGTCCGTGGCACCGGTGATGGCGGCGATGATCTCTTCGTGGCTGGTCCCGGCGACCGGGAAGACGCCGTTGTTGCGGCCGAGGCGGAGCACCGCGACCCGGTCCGCGACGGCGCGGACGTCGGCCATGTTGTGGCTGATGAGGATGACGCCGTGGCCGCGCTCGCGCAGCCGCTCCACGAGGTCGAGCACCTGGGCGGTCTGCTCGACGCCGAGGGCGGCGGTCGGCTCGTCCAGGATGACGATCTTGGGGTCGCCGATCAGGGCGCGGGCGATGGCCACGACCTGACGCTGACCGCCGGAGAGCGCCGCGACGGGGATACGGACGGACGGGATCCGGATCGACAGGGTGTCGAGCAGTTCCCGGGCCCGCTGTTCCATGGCGATCTCGTCGAGGACCGGGCCGGTGCCCAGTTCGCTGCCGAGGAAGAGATTGGCGACGACGTCGAGGTTGTCGCAGAGCGCCAGGTCCTGGTAGACGGTGGCGACGCCGAGGTTCTGGGCGTCGTGCGGCTTGGTGATCTGGACGGGACGGCCGTCCCATTCGATGGTGCCGTCGTCGATCGGGTGAACACCCGAGATCGTCTTGACGAGGGTCGACTTGCCGGCTCCGTTGTCGCCCACCAGGGCGACGACCTCTCCGGCATGGATCTCCAGGTCGACATCGGTCAGCACCTGTACGGCGCCGAACCGCTTGGAGACCCCGCGCAACGCCAGCACGGGCGCGGCAGCGGACACGTGAATCATCTCCTTCGCCCGCCCGGACGGGCGGGGCGTGGGGGGCAGGGAGAACGGCGGGGTGTGACGCGCGAGCGGAGAAAAGTCCGGCGCCCCGCCCCCGCTTGCGGGGCGTGGAATCGGGGCGGGTGCGCCGGACCGGTCCGGTGTGCCGCTCGTGCCGTTCCGCGAAGCGTACGACCCGTACGGCGCGTACAACTCGCGCGACTCGTACGGCTCTTACGACTCGAACAACTCGCTTGAACCGCAAGGGCGTTGAGCTTGTACGTCTCGTACGGACCGCGCGGGCCTACAGCTCGTAGCGCTCGTACGACCCGCGCGGCCGTTGAACTCGTGCGGCTCGTACGACCCGTACAGCTCGCACGGCTTGCACGACTCGTACGGCTCGCGTCACTCGCGTCACTCGTGCGGCGGCGGCCGGCCGGGTTCGTCCGGCCGGCCGCCGGGCCGGGGCTACTTGATGCCCGCCGCCTCGCAGGCCGCCTTGTACTCGGCGGTGCAGATGTCGGCCGCCTTGTAGACGTTGTCGGCGATGACCGTGGAGGCGATGTTCTCCTTGGTCACGATCTGCGCGTCGTACAGCTTCGCCGGGATGCCCTTGAACTCGCCGGTGAGGCTGGTGACCTTGAGCGGGGTGAGGTCGTCCACCTTCTCGCCCTTGAGGATCTTGACCGCGATCTCCGCGGTGGTCTCGGCCTCGGGCTTGATCTGCTTGTAGATCGTGAAGGACTGGTCGCCCTTCAGGATGCGCTGCAGACCGGCGAGTTCAGCGTCCTGACCGCCGATCGGGACCTTGATGCCCCCCTTGGCGAGGGCGGTGATGGCGCCGCCGGCCATGCCGTCGTTGGCCGAGTAGACGCCCTGGAAGCCGCCCTTGCCCAGCGAGTCGATGGCGGCACCCATCTTCTTGGCCGCCTCGTCCGGGGACCAGTCCGGGATGTCCTGCTCGTAGACGATCTTCTTCACGCCGCTGTCGAGGACGCTGTGGGCGCCCTTCTTGAACAGCGGGGCGTTGGGGTCGGTGGGCGAGCCGTTGATCATGACAACGTTGGCATCCTTGGCCTTGTCGCCCAGCGCCTTCACCAGGCCCTCGCCCTGGAGGCGGCCGATCTTCTCGTTGTCGTAAGAGACGTAGGCGGCGATCGGGCCCTCGGTGAGGCGGTCGTACGCGACGACCTTCACGCCCTTCTTCTCCGCCTGCTGGATCCAGGGCTTGGTCGCCTTGTAGTCGACCGCGTCCAGGATGATCACCTTCACGCCCTGGGTGACGAGCGCGTCGAACTGCTTCTTCTGCGTCTCGGTGTCCTGGGCCGCGTTGTTGTACTTGACCACGCAGTCCGAGCACAGAGACTTGATCTTCGCCTCGATGATCGGACGGTCGAAGGTCTCGTAACGCGTGGTCTTGTTCTCCGGAAGGAGCAGGCCGATGGTCTTGCCGTCGCCGCCCGCGTCGTCCGAGCCGCTGTCGCCGGCCTTGCCACAGGCGGAGAGGGAGAGGGCCATCGACAGTGCGGCCGTGCCGATGACGACGCGACGCGTCATTGCGTTCATGTGGGGTTGCCTCCCTGACGAGGCCGCGACGTCGCGGCCGAGGTGGCTGGCAGTCAACTCGGCCCCAGAGTCGGCGTCAAGGAGTAAATCCTTAACGAGATGACAACGGTGCCATCCGTTATCTAAGTGAAGGCATCCGCGACCCCGTTCCACTCCCCGCCCCGGCGGTCACCACGGGAGCCGCTCCGGCGGTCGCCCCGGCCGCCGCCCCAGGAGTCACTCCCGTGGTCACCCCGACGATCAACCGACGGCCGGCGTCCCGATGGCGGGCATCCCGGCTGCCGGCGTCCCGGCGGTAGGCGTGCCGACGGTGGGCGTCCCGGCTCCGGCTGCGCTCACGGTGTGCCCAGCGCGTTCTCCAGGAGCGTCGAGTCACCCGTCTCGCTCAGGACGAGCGCGAGCGCGCCGAGCACCTCGGCCCGGCCGCCCAGGGCTCCCGGGGCGAGGACGAGCCGGCGAGCGGCGCTGGGGATCGCGTAGCGCGCGACGGAGTCCCGGATCGGCGCGAGCACCAGCTCGCCCGCCTCCGCGAGATCGCCGCCGAGGATCACCCGGCTCGGGTTCAGCAGATTGCAGAGGCTGGCCACGGCGCTGCCGATGTGCCGCCCGACGTCGGCGATCACCCGGCGGCAGCCGGGGTCGCCCTCGCGGGCCAGCTGGACGACCCGTTCCATGGTCAGATCGGGGCCGTGGGTGGGCTGGAGCAGTGGCAGGACGTAGCGGGCCGCGGCGAAGGTTTCCAGACAGCCGCGGTTGCCGCAGCGGCACACGGGGCCCGACTCGTCGAGGGTGATGTGCCCGATCTCGCCGGCCGTGCCGCCCGGCCCCCGGTAGACCCGGCCGTCGATCACCAGACCGGCGCCGACCCCGCCGGCGACCTTGATGTACGCGAGGTCCGAGACACCCCGGCCGCTGCCCCAGACCAGCTCGCCGAGCGCGCCCAGGTTGGCATCGTTGTCGACGTGCACGGGGACGCCCAGCCGCTTCGAGAGCTCATCGGCGGGGCTGATCCCGCTCCAGCCCGGCAGGATGGACGTCGAGCCGAGGGTCCCCGAGGAGACGTCGATGGGGCCGGGCACACCGAGGCCGACGCCGACGAGCTTGTCCCGGCGGATCCCGGTCGCCTCGATCAGCCCCTTGACCAGGCTTTCCGCCCGGTCGAAGCCTTCCGCGGAGGAGGCGTCCACATCCAGCGGCTCGGTCTTCTCGGCGAGCACCTGGTGGGCCAGGTTGCCGATCGCGACGCGCAGGTGCGTATGGCCGAAATCGACCCCCACGACCACGCCCGCGTCGCCGCTGAGCGAGACGCTGCGGGCCCGGCGGCCGCCGGCGGAGGTCGGGGTGACCTCGACGGTCCCGCCGTCCTTCAGCTCCCGCACGATGTTGGAGACCGTGGCTGCGGACAGACCCGTCGCCCGGGCGATCTCCGCCTGGGTGAGCGATCCCGCCATACGGACGGCTCGGACGACCCGTTCCAGATTGGCCCGGTGCAGAGAGGACTGCGAACCCGGAGTCTCCATCGACTCAACTCCACCCTACGTCGCGTACAAGTTGTGAACTCCAAGCTCCGCTGTCGGGCTCGTCGTCGTCAAGTCCTCGACGGTGGCCGCATGCGGAAGCAAAAGGTCCGACCCCGGGGTCGATGACCCGGAGCCGGACCGTGTACGCGCCCGTCCGTCACCCGCCCACGCTGCGGCGATCGGGTGACGGCCTTGTGCCGGCTGCTACTTGAGGGTGGCGGAGGTCAGACCCGCCTGGACCTGCCGCTGGAAGGAGAGGTAGACCACCAGCATCGGGATCATGGCGATGGTCACACCTGCGAACAGTACGGGCAGGTCCGTCTCGTACCCCTGTTGCTGCTGGAGCTGGATGAGACCCTGAGTGAGCACGTACCGCTCCGGGTCGCCGCCCTTCTGTGGCTGCATGAGCACGGTCGGCAGCAGGAACTGGTTCCACTGCCCCAGCGTGTTGAAGATGCCCACGCTGATCAGGCCCGGCTTGGCCATCGGCAGCATCACCTGGAAGAAGGCCCGGGAGTGCGAGGCCCCGTCCAGGATCGCGGCCTCGAAGACGGCCGTCGGCAGCGTCCGGAAGAACGCGTGCATGAAGAAGACGGTGAACGGCAGCGAGTACGCGACGTACACCAGGATCAGGCCCTGGTAGGTGTTGAGCATCCCGAGCATCTTCACCATGAAGAAGAGCGGGACGAGGGCCAGGAAGACCGGGAACATCGCGCCGGCGACGAAGAAGTAGTAGATGATCCGGTTGCCCGCGAACCGGTAGCGCGCGAGTACGTACGCGGCCATGGAACCGAACAGCATCGTCAGCGGCACCGAGAACACCAGGACGATCACGGTGTTCAGGAAGTAGTCGCCGATGCCCTTGTCCCAGGCGCGGCCGAAGACGTCCAGGGACCAGTTCGACGGCCAGCCGAAGGCCGATCCGGCGATCTGTCCGTCGGTCTTGAAGGAGCTCAGTACCAGCCAGATCAGCGGCAGCACGATCAGCAGCGCCCACAGGGCGAGGAAGCCGTGCGAGAAGACGTTGAGGACGGTGCCCTCGCGGGCCGGGCCGCCGCCGGGCCCGGGGCCGCCGCTGCCCCGGCCGGTCCCGCGCTGCCGGGGGATGCCCGTGCCGCCACCCTGGGCGGGGGCCGTGTGGGAGGTCGGTCCGGCGCTCGGTCCGGTGGTGGTTCCGTCGGCCGGCCCTGTGGCCGGAGTCCGGTCGGACTTGTCGTGGTGTGCGGTCATCGTCGGTTCTCCCGCTCAGAACTCGAGGCGCTCGCGGCGGGTGGCGCGCAGCGTGACGACGGACAGGATCAGGGTGAGCAGCAGCATGACGACGCCCATGGCGCAGGCGTAGCCGCTCTTGCCGAAGATGAGGAAGTTCCGCATCATCACGGTCGACATGACCTCGCTGTGGTGGTCCGGGCCGCCGCCGAACTCGCCGCCGGGCGCGGTCATGGTGGAGACCAGGATGAACATGTCCATCGCGACGATGCCGAGGTAGACCCAGGCGGTCTGGACGGAGTCCCACAGCAGCGGCAGCGTGATGCGGAAGAAGGACTGGGCGCGGCCGGCGCCGTCGATGAGCGCGGCCTCGTAGATGTCCCTCGGGATGGACTGCATGGCGGCGGAGAACAGGACGAGGTAGAAGCCGACGCCGTGCCAGACGACGACCGCGAGCAGGGCCCACAGGACGTAGTTCGGCTCGTTCAGCCACTCGACGGGCTGTTCCGCGTCGACCAGGCCGATCTTGATCAGCAGGCCGTTGAGCATGCCGCCGGAGTCGCTGCGGTACACGGCGCCGAAGAGCACCGCGAGGATCGCGAGGGAGAGAACCTGCGGGAAGAAGTAGACGATCTTGTAGAACTTCGACCCGGCGACGCCCGCGACCCCGCCCGCCCGGCCGCGCCCGCCCGCGTTCAGCATGAACGCGAAGAAGAGCGCGAGCAGGATGGTGATCACCGGGACGAACACCAGATACAGGATGTTGTGCCAGACCGCGCCCAGGAAGACGTCGTCCTTGGCGAGCGCGACGTAGTTGTCGAGACCGACGAAGGAGAAGTCCTGCGACTGTCCCTGCCAGTCGGTCAGCGAGTAGCCGAACGTCTGGATGTACGGCCAGATGACGAAGACCAGATAGAGGGCCACGGGGATGAGGAGGAATCCCGTGACGAACGTGTACTGCCCTTTGCGCATGGCGTTCCTGTCCTGGTGTTCCCGAGTGGGGGGTGACCGCGCGACCGCGCGGCGGCCGCTCGTACGACCGGGTGGCGGCCGGACGGCCGTGCGCGGGCCGGGCGGCGTGACCGGGTGGCGGCGCGACGGCGACTCGTACGACCGGAGTGACGGTCGTACGACCGACTGCCGGACGTACGGCCGTGAGCCGACCGGACGACCGTGAGCCGGACGGCCGTCGGCCCGCGGGCGCTACGGCCCAAGGGCGCGACGGCCGCTGTCACTTGCCGCGTGACCGCGTGACCGCGTCGTCAGTCGCGGTGGTTCTTCTTGGCGGCCGGGGTCTTGGCGGCCTTGTCGACGGCCGCCTGGGCGCGCTTCAGCCACTCGGCGGGCTGGATGCGCTTGGCCATCAGCTCGTTGGAGGCGTTCTGGATCTCGGTGTCCATCTCGCTGTACCACTCGGTGTACAGGAAGCGGAACGTGTTGGTCCCGGCCTTCTTGGACGCCTCGACGGTGGACTGGGTGCCCGGGCGGAGCTTGACGTTCGGGTCCACGCCGTCGGCGAGGATGGTGAGCGAGTTCGCCTCCTTGGCGAAGAGCGACGACCACTCCTTGGAGAGCATCATCCGCATGAACTCCTGCGCCTCGGGCAGGTTCGCGGCCTTGGAGGGGATGATGAACGGCTCGCCGGAGCCGGCCCGGATCGCCTCGTACGGCATCGCGCTGCCCGGCAGCAGCGGCATCGGCATGAACTTCATGTCGAAGTCGTCCGGGGTCTGCTTCAGCTGCTCGTTCTCCAGCCAGGAACCGCTGGTGATGAAGGCGGCCTTGTACTGGTTCCAGCGGGTCTGCGACTCGGTGTGGGTCAGGCCGTTGGTGCCGGGCATCAGGTAGCCCTTCTCGACCACCTCGTACACCGCCTCGACGGCCGCCTTGGCGGCGTCGGAGCCGACGAACGCCTTGGGGTCGAGGTTGTCGATCGCCTTCATGGCGTCCAGACCGCCCTTCTTGGCGATCAGGTCCATGATGGCGACGTTGATGTAGTACGGGTACTTGCCCTGGTGGGCGAGGCCTCCGATGCCCTGCTTGGTGGCGTCCTTGCAGATGGCCAGGAAGTCGTCCCAGGTCTTGGGCTCGCTCCAGCCCTTCTCCTTGAAGAGCTTGCCGGAGTACCACAGGCCCCACACCGTGTAGATGTAGTTGAGGGCGACGGTCTTGCCCTCCAGGACGCCCGCGTCGAGGGTGCCGGGGATCAGGGTGTCGCGGACCTTCTTGCTCGGGTCGTCGATCGACGGGGCGTCGAGGACCGCGGCGAGGTCGAGCAGCTGGCCGTTCTTGTTCAGAACGTCGATCTTGATCTTCTGGGCGCCGGAGTCGTCGATGATGTCCGGCGGGTTGCCCGCGTTGAAGCGGGGCTGGAGCTTGCCGGTGATCTCCTGGGTGCCGGTGTGGGACGCGGTGACGCCCCACTTCTTCTGGAAGCTCGCCTCCCACGCCTTGGCGTAGTCGTCGCCGTATCCGCCCTTGAAGACGACGACGTCGAGCTTTCCGCCCTTGGCCACGCCGAACGGGTTGTCCTTGGTCTTCTCGCCCTTGGGCTTGTCCGACTTCTCGTCACCGCCGCCGCCGGAGGCGCACGCGGACAGGAAGCCCATGGCGGGCACGGAGATCAGACCGAGTGCGGCGGAGCGCTTGATCAGATCACGGCGGCCGACGCCACCCTGGTCGGGGGTGCCGCTCGGGGTGCTGTTCGGGGTGTCGTTCTGGGCGGAGGTGGATCCCATGCTCAAGTCCTCGCCTTCATTCAGGACTCAGGCGGTGTACCGGTCGCCCGTACCGAGTTCGCCTCAGGCGAAGGGCCCCGCCACCGCGGTCAATTGCAGCTGGGTCATGCAGGCGTCGGGCCGTCGCCGACTGCTCGGAACGACGGGCGGGACGCCGACAGGTATAGTCCACTTCCCTTCGCCGGAGCAAGATCGATGCGGTGTTTACCCGGCAGTCTTCTCCGAGTTGAGACCTCTGTTCGCCAACTGGCCGGTATGCGCGCCGAATCGGCCGGATCACGTGCGTGGCGTTCCGCCAACGATCTTGACATTCCTGGATACTTGCCTGCTTTCCCCGCTCCTGAAACTCTCCCGCCCCTCCGCACCCGCACTTGTTTCCGGACATGCGGAAGGACCCCCTCCCTTCAGCGGGAGAGGGCCCTGGTGTTGCCACTGCCGACCGGTGGTCGGCGGTCAGACGGCAGTCGGCGGCCGTGCGCCACCGACCGCCGGCCGATCAGCCGTAGACCCACGTTTTCGACCATCGCCGAGGCGGGCGGATCCAGTCGGCTGGTCGTGCGCGGCGCGTGGCGCATCATCTCCACACGCGCCGACCACGCCTCGGCCGAGCGCTCCGCGCCGAGCGCGTCGCCGAGCCTGACCAGCCCGTCCATGCGGCGGACCACACAGACGACGCGCCATGGCGACGTCTCGACGAAGTGGTCGATCACAAAGACCCGCCAGCTTTCATGACGCTTCGCCCCTCTTGCCGTCAAGACGGCCAGAAGCCCCACCGGAGTGGATTTCCGTCGGGGCTTCTGGCTCATTTGGGCGCTCTCGATAGCCGTGAAGACGAATTCTTCAACGAAAATCAAAACCAACCCACGAAACTAAAGGCTGTCAAGCCAGCGACGTGCCGCAGCGCTCTCAGCCTGGTGTCCGATTTCCCCTGTCGCCATCCATTCGGCGAACTCGCGAAGGACTTGCGAGTTACCGGGCCCCTTCAGTACGAAGGTGCTGATCGCGGACTCCCAGGTGGTACCGCAGGAAAGAACTGATCCATCAAGCGAGAGCATACGAAACTCAGGGCGACAGTACCCGCTTCCGAGCGGACCTGAAGCACCTCTCCCCATGACGTCCCAGGAGTCCTGCAATTCCACGCAGACCCACCGCGAAGGACCATCCTCCTCAGGGGTGAGCGCAACCAGGAACCGGCGATCGGCCTCGGTAAAAAGACCTGCTTCGACTGACATTCGATACCAGTCCGCGTTCGCCTTTTCGAGCAACAGCGGGTCCCCGATGTCGATCAGGGACTCTATCCGGCCGTCCTCAGGAGGACAGCTGGGTGCCTGACCGGTGACGAGTGGGGGAACGAGCCCTTCCAAGTCGCCACACTCCTCCAGCACCAGGAGACCCGCTGCGGCAAGAGACACCTTCAGCCCCATTTCATTCGTCTCGGGATTTATCCGGCATCGGCACGTACCGGTCGAGAAAGTTGGCGTAGGGGTACTCGATCGCATTGTTGTAGTCATGACCGAGCACGTACCCGACAACCCCATCACTTCGCACGAGCACGCGAGTCAGGGTCGCGGGCGAGCTCACACCAGTAAGAAGATGGCCACAGCGAACCAATCGCCGCTTTCGTTCCCATTCACTCTGAACCAGTCGGGCTGTTTTTCTTTGATGTTGTAACGCTGGACGACCCGACCGCTTTCAATTCCGTTCACCATGTTGTGAACTTCCTTCGGAAGCTTGGCCCATGCCTGCCATTCGGCAGCGATCCGCTTGTCCCCCACATCCCGGTGATACGGATCGCCCTCGAACGCGGGTGACACAGGATTCTTGCAATTATTCTGCACCAGAACCGGCGTCGTACCAGCCCGCACATAGAACGTGTGCAGCTGGTTGTCGGTCAGGTTGTAACGCGTGGCCTTGCCCGGGGCCCAGTGGACCTTGAGCACGCGGAGCGTGCGACCGTCCGGGGTGGTGAGGGCGTGGCCGACGATCAGCGAGGCGGCCGAGGCGGGCGCCGGCGTCCTCGCCGGTGCCCGGGTCGGCCGCGTTCTGAGGTGTGCCGCCCTTCTTCGGGGCTCCCGCGTCGGCGTTGTCGCGGCCGTCGACGACCACGGCCCCGACCAGCGCGGAGAGCGTGTGCCTGGGCACCTCGAGCCAGTCGGCCCAGGCCGCCCAGGAGCGGTCGTCGCGGGTGGGCGTTTCGCCGACGTCGAGCACCACGGTCCGGATCACGGTGTGAACCTACGGCCGCGGGAATGGGGGGGGGGGGGGGGGGGGGGGGGGGGGGGGGGGGGGGCGGGCGGGCGGGCCGGGCGGGGGCGGGGGGGGCGGGGGGCGGGGCGGGCGGCGGGGGGGGCGGGGCGGCGGGGGGGGGGGCGGGG
>NZ_JBICVG010000006.1:152672-199078 GCF_043198875.1 Streptomyces sp. NPDC048718 | reverse complement strand
GGTGCGGGTCGTTCTCGCCCCGCGGCGGGGGGGGGGGGGGGGGGGGGGCGCGCGGGGGGGGGGGCGGGGGGGGGGCGCCCCCCCCCCCCCCCCCCCCCCCCCCCCCCCCCCCCCATACGGGTGCCGGCCGGCTCAGTTGTCGAACCAGGCGACGAGTCGGACGCACCGGGGGCCGTGGACGTCGGCGAGGGTCTTCATCGTCGCCCAGACCGGGGCCCACTCGGGGTCGTCCTTTACCGCCTGCCGGCGCGTCATGCGCTCGACGGCTGCCGGCTCGTCCCAGTCCACGGCGGCCAGCTCCTCCCAGCCGATCCAGGACGCGCTGTGGTAGAGGTCCGGATCGTCCTCGTAGTAGCTCCGGACCTCGGCGCTCACGTCGGGCGGGAGCCCCCGCTCCTGGGCGAGGGGCCGGAAGCCGGCGCGGTTGCGGACACCGAACAGGCAGCCGAAGGCGTCGTAGCTCCGTCCGCCGTACAACAGCGCCAGATCGATGGCGGGCTGCCAGTCCGCGGCCTCCTCATCGATGGTGCCGTACGTGATACGACACTCGATGAACCCGTGTATGTCCGCTCCCATGATGACGCATCCTCGCCTGCGCGGGACTTCCGCGCCAAGCGGGTTCCCTCCAGGCGGACACGTCCGGCCCCTGCGGGCTGTCGGTGCGGGTCAGGAGCCAGGAGGCGTCCAGTTCTCCCCTTCCGGCCAGGGGATGACCTGCCACTCGATGCCCTTCTTGGGGGCCGCCGCGTTTCCGCCGGCTCCGGACTCGGCCGCCTCCTTGGCCCGCTCCGGCCTCCGAGGCCGCGCCCTTGGGGCCTTCCTTGCCGGCTTCCGCCGAGGGCTTGGCGCTCTTGGCCTTGGCCGCTGCTCCGGCGTCCTCCTTGGCCGCTTCCGATACGCCCTCACCGCCCGGGCCGGGGCCGCAGTCGCCCATCACCGCACCGCAGGTGGCCACGAACGCTCCCGCGGCACCGGCGGCCCCCCAGAACCCGTCACAGTCGTCACCGCCGCCACCGCCACCCGAAGAGGTCGTGGTGGTCGTCGTGACGGTCGTGGTGGTCGTGCTGCCCGTCGTCGGGGACGGCGTGTGGGGCCTTGGTGCCGGCCGCGGGCTCGGCCGCGGGCTCGGCCGGGGCGACCCAGACGGGCAGCGTGCCCGCCTTGACCGGCCGGTGCCCGGCGGTCCGCGGGCCGTCCGTCAGGCCGACGGTCGCCGAACCGCCCTTCGGCCAGGATGGCCGGCCGGGCTGGTAGCGCTTGACCGGCCGGTAGCCGGCCGGGTGGCCCGGCCGGGGGCCTGCGAGGTTCCCGGACAGGTCGTGCCCGCCCACCCCGGCGGTCTCGGAGACCTTCTTCGGATTCCAGACCTCACCGCGGAAGTGGTAGTCCCCCGCCTGGCCACCGCGGGCTTCCCAGTCGTCGCTCTGGCCCAGGGCCAGCAGCTGCGGATCGAGTCCCTGCGGGACGGTCACCGGCAGGAGCAGGGCGAGGATGGCCAGAAGTGACCCCCCGAAAACGGTTCCACCGCCCCATATCCGATATCTCCTGCTCGCGAACCATCGATGTCGCGCTTTCACCGTGCGTCCCCCACCCTTGGGCGGCCCCGTGGCCACCGTTGCTCTTGGCCACATCAGATGTGTGACCGGCGGAGGCTATTGATGTGCACGAGGTTTGATCAATACGGCGCGTCGACCCCGAGTTCGAATAAATCTGGCCACCTTGATATGCGAAGTACACCTGTTCACCCAGGGCAAACGAGCAGTCAATCGGACAAACCGCAGGGCCTGTTGGGCCGCATCACGGCAGCGCCGCCGTCGGCGCATGGGGGAATCCTTGATTCCACCTCGCTCGATCTTGCGAGGAATTCAGCGAATGCTTTATCGTTCCGGCCGAAGTCCCGGAAGACAAAGGCATCTGAAGCCCTGTCAAAAAATTCTGGTGGCGGCGTCCGCTCTGGCCCTCTCCGTGCCCGCTGCGGCTTCAGCGATGTCCTGATCGTCCACGCCCAGGCCGCCGCGACCGACCCCCGGATCAGGGAGTTCAAGCTCGGCGCGGTCACCGGCGGACTGACCCCGACCCCGACCCCGGCCGCCGGCTCTACCAGTCCGTCTACGGCGAGTACGCCAACGGCGCGGTGAGCGACGTGCGCCTCTACCGGCAGGCGCTGCCCGCGGCGAACACCGCGGCCACCGGCGAACTGCCGGGCATCACCCAGCTCGACCGACCGGCACGCGACCGGCGGCCCGGCCCCCGCCCTTCCGGTGGAGACCGGGCCGCTCCGGTTCCATCCCCGGGCGTGCGACCGAAGGATTCTCAGTACCGTCCTGGCGGCGCTCGCTCTCCACCCGCTCGCAAGGACAGAAGGACCCCGCACCCGGTACCAGGTGCGAGGTCCTTCATCGTCGCGGGACGCGCGGCTCCGCTCCGTCGAACAGAGCGCCCGCGATCACGGTCGCAGGCGCGCCATCCGCCCCGCCAAACGCGAGCGCCCCGCCCCCGTACGAGATACAGGGGCGGGGCGCTCGTTCAGTTCGGATCAGGAACCGGCAAGGTGGCGCAGCACGTACTGCATGATGCCGCCGTTGCGGTAGTAGTCCGCCTCACCGGGGGTGTCGATGCGGACGACCGCGTCGAACTCCACACCGGTGTCGGTGGTGACCTTGACCGTGCTCGGGGTGGTGCCCTCGTTCAGCTCGGTCACGCCGGTGATGGAGAAGGTCTCCTCGCCGGTCAGGCCCAGCGAGTCGGCCGACTGGCCGGCCGGGAACTGCAGCGGCAGGACGCCCATGCCGATGAGGTTCGAGCGGTGGATGCGCTCGTACGACTCGGTGATGACGGCCTTGACGCCGAGGAGGGCCGTGCCCTTGGCCGCCCAGTCGCGGGACGAGCCGGAGCCGTACTCCTTGCCGCCCAGGATGACCAGCGGGATGCCGGCGGCCTGGTAGTTCTGCGAGGCGTCGTAGATGAACGACACCGGGGCGCCGTCCTGGGTGAAGTCGCGGGTGAAGCCGCCCTCGGTGCCCGGCGCGATCTGGTTGCGCAGGCGGATGTTGGCGAACGTACCGCGGATCATGACCTCGTGGTTGCCTCGGCGCGAGCCGTAGGAGTTGAAGTCACGACGCTCCACACCGTGCTCGGTGAGGTACTTGCCGGCCGGGGTGTCGGCCTTGATGGCACCGGCCGGGGAGATGTGGTCGGTGGTGACCGAGTCGCCCAGCTTGGCCAGGACGCGGGCACCGGCGATGTCGGTGACCGGGGTGGTCTCCATCGTCATGCCCTCGAAGTACGGGGGCTTGCGGACGTAGGTCGACTCGGCGTCCCACTCGAAGGTGTCGCCGGTCGGGATCGACAGCGCCTGCCACTGGGCGTCGCCCGCGAACACGTCCTGGTAGGACTTGTTGAACATGTCCTCGCCGATGGCGCTGGCGACGACCTCGTTGACCTCGGCCTCGGTCGGCCAGATGTCGTTCAGGTAGACCGGCTTGCCGTCCTGGTCGACACCCAGGGCGTCCTTGGTGATGTCCACCTTCATGGAGCCCGCGATGGCGTACGCGACGACCAGCGGCGGGGAGGCCAGGTAGTTCATCTTGACGTCGGGGTTGATCCGGCCCTCGAAGTTACGGTTGCCGGAGAGCACCGAGGTGACCGCGAGGTCGTGGTCGTTGACGGCCTTGGAGACCTCCTCCGGCAGCGGGCCGGAGTTGCCGATGCAGGTGGTGCAGCCGTAGCCGACGAGGTTGAAGCCGACCTTGTCGAGGTACGGGGTCAGGCCCGCCTTGTCGAAGTAGTCGGTGACGACCTTCGAGCCCGGGGCGAGGGTGGTCTTGACCCACGGCTTGCGGGTCAGGCCCTTCTCCACGGCCTTCTTCGCGACGAGGGCCGCGGCGACCATGACGTACGGGTTCGAGGTGTTGGTGCACGAGGTGATCGCGGCGACGGTGACGGCGCCGTGGTCGATCGTGTAGGTGCTGCCGTCGGGGGCGGTCACGGTGACCGGGTTCGACGGGACGCCGTTGGACGCGGCCGGGGCGTCGGAGGCGGGGAAGGACTCCTCGCCGGCCTCGTCGGCGGTGGAGACGTAGTTCATGACGTCGGTCTTGAACTGCTCCGAGGCGTTGGCGAGGACGATACGGTCCTGCGGACGCTTCGGGCCGGCGATCGACGGGACGACCGTGGAGAGGTCGAGCTCCAGCTTCTCGGAGAAGTCCGGCTCGGCCTGCGGGTCCAGCCAGAGACCCTGCTCCTTGGCGTACGCCTCGACGAGCGCGACCTGCTGGGCGCTGCGGCCGGTCAGACGCAGGTAGTTCAGGGTCTCGTCGTCGATCGGGAAGATCGCGGCGGTGGAACCGAACTCCGGCGACATGTTGCCGATGGTGGCGCGGTTGGCGAGGCTCGTGGCCGCCACACCCTCGCCGTAGAACTCGACGAACTTGCCGACGACACCGTGCTTGCGCAGCATCTCGGTGATGGTGAGCACCAGGTCGGTGGCGGTGGTGCCGGGCTTGAGCTGACCGGTCAGCTTGAAGCCGACGACGCGCGGGATCAGCATGGAGACCGGCTGGCCGAGCATCGCGGCCTCGGCCTCGATGCCGCCGACGCCCCAGCCGAGCACACCGAGGCCGTTGACCATGGTGGTGTGGGAGTCGGTGCCGACCAGGGTGTCGGGGTAGGCCTTGCCGTCACGGACCATGACGACGCGGGCCAGCTTCTCGATGTTGACCTGGTGGACGATGCCGGTGCCCGGGGGGACGACCTTGAACTCGTCGAAGGCGGTCTGGCCCCAGCGCAGGAACTGGTAGCGCTCCTTGTTGCGGCCGTACTCCAGCTCGACGTTCTGCTGGAAGGCGTCGCTGGTGCCGAACTTGTCGGCGATGACGGAGTGGTCGATGACCAGCTCGGCCGGGGCGAGCGGGTTGACCTTCGCCGGGTCGCCGCCGAGCGCCTTGACGGCCTCGCGCATGGTGGCGAGGTCGACGACGCAGGGGACGCCGGTGAAGTCCTGCATGATCACGCGCGCCGGCGTGAACTGGATCTCCTGGCTCGGCTGGGCCTGGGAGTCCCAGTTCCCGAGGGCCCGGATGTGGTCGGCGGTGATGTTCGCGCCGTCCTCGGTGCGGAGCAGGTTCTCCAGGAGAACCTTCAGGCTGTAGGGAAGGCGCTCGGAGCCCTCCACCTTGTCCAGCCGGAAGATCTCGTACGACTCGTCGCCCACGCTGAGCGTGCTGCGGGCGTCGAAGCTGTTCGCCGACACGACAGTCTCCTTCATATATGTGCGCGTTCCACCACATCCTGCCGCCACGTACTCGTCGTCGACCCACTAAGGTAGGGCTAAGCAAGGTAACCCTTACCGACTGGCGGCAGCGGTGCGCCTCGGCAGATATCTCGATGTCGAGATAACTCTAGTACATCACCGCCGGTCGGTCATGCGCGGCAGGACGCGACCCGCTCCGGCGGCGCCGGGGCGGTCCCAGTCTTTCCGAGACATCGGGTCCGCGCCTCCGAGACATCGGATCCGCGCCTCCGAGACATCGGATCCGCGCCTCCGAGGCGTGAGCCCGCGCCCGGAGCCCGCGCCCGGAGCCCGCGCCCGGAGCCCGGACACAAAGCCCGGACCGGACGCCCCGGCCTTGCGCCCCGGCCGGAAGCCCGAAGATAGCCCGCCCGCGATCACCAGGGGCTGCCGTGTCCCGATGACTGGTATCGAGGTGCGGCACGCACGCGGGTCGACGGCGGACACCCTGGGGGTCGGTCGCTCCGCCATCCGCCGCCTCCGACCGGCGGACTCGTGCTTGCGCTCGTATCCGCATCCGCGTCGGTGCCCGTGTCCGTGTCCGTGCCCGGCGGCACCGGCTCCGCCCCGGCCGACGGCCTCGAAGACGCCGCGGCGCGGGCCGCGGTCGCCGCGTTCCCGGAAGCGACGTCCGAGGCTCCGGACGACGGTGGCCTGTAAACCCATGCGCGGATGAACTCGCCCGGGAACGCGGGAGGCTCCGCCAGGCCAGGGTGCCTCATCGAGTCCCCTGCCCAGACGGAGCCTGGTCGGCCGGGCGCCGGTGGCGGCGCTCCCCGGCTCAGCCGAAGTTCACGTCACTGCACCACATGTACGCCTGGTCGAGGTGCGAGGCCTGCCAGATCACGAACAGGGTGTGGTGTCCGCTGTAGCCGGACGTCTGGACGGGGAACGTGATGTCCCCCGCGGGGGCGTAGCGGCCGGTCTGCGTGATGAAGTCGAGGTTGCCCCAGCCCAGCGTCTGCGTCTTGGGGTCGTAGCCCTGCTTGCTCACATAGACCTTGAAGTAGTCGGCACCGTGGGACGCCTGGTCGCGCAGGTGGACCGAGAAGTTGTTGCCGACGGTGGTGGTCTTCCACTGCCCAGGCTTGTCCAGGCTGGCGTTCCTCGACAGGTTGTTGCTGCAGAGCGTCCCGTCGGGGGTCTTCGCCTGGAACTGGCCGCCGAGGCCGTCACGGAGCGCGCTCATCCAGTTCCACATGGTGTCGGGGTTGGCCTGGAACGCCTGCCAGCACATGGGGTCCTCGGTCTGCATGGCCGGATTCATGTGGTCGCTGCCCCACCTCTCCCAGCACTTGTACGCGCGGGAGGCGGGTTCGACGATGGTGCCGTGCGCCTGGGCGGGGGCCGACCAGGTCAGTGCGCCGGCGACCACGGCGAACAGCATGACGAGTACCTGGAGGGGCCGGCGGAGGGACGACCGCGCACACCCGGTCGACGGACTCTGTTGACGCATGAGGGAACTCCTTCCAGTTGTTGGCTGTGGGAGCGCTCCCAACGCTAGGACTTCTCCATGAAATGTCAATGAAACAAACGGAGTTGCTCACAAAGACGGGGGGCCGCCGCAGGTCCGGCGGCGGCAGGGCGTCCCGTCCGGTTCGGCGCCGGATCAGCAGCCGCAGGCGCCCGTGACCGGGGCGGTCAGGGGGTCGGCGGCGCGCCGCTCCGCACCCTGCCGGCTCTCGTACGCGAAGCCCTCGCGCGCCCAGTACTCGAATCCGCCGAGCATCTCCTTGACCCGGTAGCCGAGCTCGGCCAGGGCGAGGGCCGCGCGCGAGGCGCCGTTGCAGCCGGGCCCCCAGCAGTAAGTGACGACGGGCACCGCCGGGTCGAGCAGCCCGGCGGCCCGCTCGGGGATGAGCGCGGTGGGCAGGTGGACCGCGCCGGGAATGTGCCCCTGGTCCCAGGACTCGGTGGAACGCGAGTCGAGCAGGACGAATCCCGGGTCGCCGCCGGCCGCGAGGGCGGCGGCGACGTCCGACACGTCGGTGTAATGGGCCAGCGAGGCACGGAAGTGGGCGGCGGCCTCGGCGGGCGACGCGGGGGCGACCCGCAGGACGGATGTCGAGGCGAGGGTCGGGGCGGTCGTGGTCATCAGGCAGGGCCTTTCGTGGCGGCCGGGGCGCGGACCCGGCGAGCTGCTTCTCTACGACCTCGAAACTACGGGGCGTGACCAGCGCGCTGAAGGTGTCATCCACGGCCTGCGACTGTCCCGGCGGGGGAATCCGTGCTACTTCTCGACCATGACCGCGTTTTCCCCTGACGCCACCGACTGGCGCATTCTCGAAGTCCTCCAGCACGACGGCCGGGCCAGTTTCGCCGACCTCGCGCGCGCCGTCTCCATGTCGCCGAGCGCCGTCACCGAGCGGGTGCGCCGGCTGGAGGAGGCGGGGATCATCAGCGGCTACGCGGCGGTCGTCGCCCCGGAGAAGGTCGGGCTGACGATCATGGCGTTCGTCCGGCTGCGCTACCCGAACGGCAACTACAAGCCCTTCCACGACCTGGTCGAGGCGATGCCCGAGATCCTGGAAGCCCACCATGTGACCGGCGACGACTGCTTCGTCATCAAGGTCGCCGCACGGTCCATGCGTCACCTGGAGGAGATCGCGGGCCGCATCGGCGGCCTGGGCTCCGTCACGACCAGCGTCGTCTACTCCTCCCCGCTCCCCCGGCGCCCCGTCAGCCCCTGAGGGTGGGGGCGGGGGTGGGGGCAGGGGTGTCCTGTCCCAGACCCCGGCGGATCGCGATCTCCACGGGCGAGTACGCGCCGTCGGCCCGCTCCAGTTCGTACGGCGCGGCCGGCATCAAGGGCGGCTGGGCCAGGAAACGGGGCCGGGTCCCGTGGTGCGGCTGCGCCGCGTGCACCAGGAATGGATGGCACAGGAAGACATCACCCGGGGACCCGGTGGCGAGGGCGAGCGGCCGGTGGTCGGACGCCGCCACCAGTTCGGGCGCGAGCGTCAGCCCGCTCGCCCCGTCGTCCCCGTACCGCTCCAGCACCCGGGGTGCATCGAGGTGCGAGCCGACCCGGATCCGGGTCGGGGCGTCCTCCTCGCCGACCTCGCTGAACAGGAACAGCATCAGCAGCGCCCGGCCCCGGGAGCGCAGGTTGGTGAAGTACCAGCTCTCGCCTTCCGGGAGATAGCTCCCTTCGATGTGCCAGCCCGCGTCCTCCGGCTCCTCCTCGTGCGGGAACCGCAGCGGGAACGTGCCGAGCGAGTAACGCGGCTCCCAGCGTCCCGCTCCGACGAGCAGGTCGTACGCGTGATGCAGGGCCGGGGAGTTGGGCGCGGCGGCGAACGGCCCCTGCCCCATGCCGGGCACCCAGTGCACGGGCCGCGTCCACGTCGCCGGATCGTCCGGGTCGCACCCCGTCTCCCGCCAGAGCAGCCGCGCGCAGTCCGCGGCGACGCGCGGCGCGACGGCACCCTCCAGCTTCACGAAGCCGTCGTCGAGGAAACGGGTCACCAGAGTCGTGTCGTCCATGCGCTCATCGTGCGACGGCACGGAACCCGCCCGCACGGCATTTTCCGCGCGCTTCGGTGGCGCGGCAGCGGTGTGGCGGCGGTACTGCGGCGGGGAGCGGCCGCTGCCGGATCGCGGGATCCGGCGGATCACCCGCTCTTGTCACCCGCTCACTCGTTGATGGCCTCGACGCCCTGGGCCTTGAGCTCCGCCAGCCTGTCCCGCATCTGCTGGAGGACCTCCGGCGGGTGCCCCTGCCAGTGGCGGACCTCCGTGACGACACGCAGCGGCAACCGGGTGCGGTAGGACCGGGTCGGGTTGCCGGGGAACTTCTTGTCCGTCAGATTCGGGTCGTCCTCGAAGAATCCGGTGGGTTCGACGAGATAGACGCGCTGGTCCTCGTCCGCCCCGGCGGCCAGTTCCGCTCCCCAGACGGCGGCTTCCAGCGTGGCGGTCAGGTAGACGAAGTTCGCCCTGTCGCCCTTGCCGTAGTTGGAGCCGTACCCCGGCTCCAGCAGATCTCCGACGGCGAGATCGGCCTTCGTGCCATGAAAGAAGGGGCCGGGGTCCTTGCTGCCCCACCGGATCGGTTCGCTCATCCTGTGCTCCCCACGCGAGTCGGCTGGTTCCGGGCCACGGTAGCGGGGGCGACGGCGTACGCCCGCGCGCACCGGGCGCCGCGAGCCGGGCACCGACAGCCGGAGCGCCCGCGCCCCTGGAAGGGGACGCGGGCGCTCCGGCCGTACCCGAGGCGGACCCTCATACGTCAGGCGTCGGGTGTCAGGTGTCAGGTGTCAGGCGTGGTGACGGCCGGCCGCCTCCTTGGACGCGCCCTCGGACGCACCCTTGGAGGAGGACTCGGCGTGGTCGTAGCCACCGTCACCGTACTCGTGGCACTCGCCGTACTCGCACGGCGGCTTGACCTCCCTGATCACGGTGATGACGGCCTGGGCCGGGGCGCTGATGACGGTCTCGCCCTCGGGGTCGGTGCCCGCCGCGGTCGCGGTGTTGGTGACGGAGCAGGTCTCCTGCCCGCCGCCACCGTTGCCACCGTTGCCGTCGTCGCCGCCCTTGCGCGCCTTCGGCGCTCTGACGTCCTGGTGGCAGTCGGTCAGCGCGTCGGACGTGATCGTGTACGTGCCGTGGCAGGTCGTGCTCGCCTCGACGGCGAGGCTCGTCGCGTCACAGGTGACCGGGGAGACCCGGTCGTCGGTGACGGTGATGCCATTGAGCGTGGTGTTCCCGGTGTTGGTGACCGTGTAGGTGTACGTGACCGTGTCACCGACCTGGAACGGCCCCGCCGAGTCCGCCTGCTTCGTCAGCGACAGCGCCGGCTGGATGGTGACGGGGACGTCGGTGGTACAGGCGGCCGCCGAGGTGCAGGCGCCTTCCGCGCCGGGGGTCACGGCGTTGTGCAGGAGCTGGTCACCGGTGTCCGGGTCGTCGACGGTCACGCTGTAGGTGATGGTGACGGTCTCGCCGACGGCCAGCGGGCCCGACCAGTTCAGCGTGGTGCCGGTGACCGTGGCCCCGCCTGTCGCGTCGTTGTTGTACGTCGCGTCGTCCAGTACACCCGAAAGGTCGTCGGTGAACGAGGCCGGGTCGGCGTCCGTGAACGGGGTGGTGCCGATGTTCCGTACGGCCACCGTGTACGTGACCCGCTCCCCCGGCTGCGCCGTGCTCGGCGACACGGTCTTGCGCACGGTGAACCCGTGCGTCTGGACGGTGGTCTCGGTGCCGCACACGTCCGGGGTGGCGCAGCTGCCGTACTGCCCCGGGGTCACGGTGTTGCTGATCACGGTGGTGGCCGTGATGGTGTCGTGGACGGTGAGCGAGTACGTCAACGTCTCGGTGGCGCCGATGGGCAGGTCCAGGTCCCAGACGAGGTTGCTGCCCTGGAGGGTGCCGCCATTGCTGGCGTCCCCGTTGTAGTCGGCGAGGACGAGATCGCTCGCGAGGGCGTCCACGATGTGCGCCGGGGGCGCGTGCGGGGTGCCGCTGCCGCCGAAGTCGACCGCTCCGGTGTTGGTGACGGTCACCGTGTAGTGGAGGACGTCGCCGGGGGCGGCGGTTGTGGCGTCCACGCTCTTCGCCACCGTGAAGGCGGCGACGGGGATCGTGGACGTGCAGTCGGCGGCGCTGGTGCAGCTGCCGGTGGGGCCGGGGGCCACGGCGTTGCGCAGCACGTGGTCACCCTGGTCGGGGTCGTTGACCTCGACCGTGTATGTCACGGTGTGGGTGGCGCCGGCGGCCAGCGGGCCGGACCAGGAGATGCCGCCGTCGACGAGCTGAGCACCGCCGGTCAGGGAGTTCGGGTCGACCTCGGCGTCGTCGGTGACGTCGCTCAGGTCGTCCGTGAAGGTCGCGGGGTCCGCGGTGGTGTAGTCCACCGTGCCGGTGTTGGTGACGGTGACCGTGTACGTCACCCGGTCGCCGGAGCCCACGAATCCGTCGGGTCCGACGGACGCGGTCTTGCTCACGGTGAAGGACGGCGTGGGCGTGCCCGCCGGGCAGGCCGTGGAGTCGGCGGCGTTGTTGTCCGGCACAGGGTCGGACTCGTTGCCGGTGACGTGGGACGTGTTGCTGATCCCGTCGGTGACGCAGTCGGTGCCGGGGGTGGCCGGGGCGGTGCCGGTGATGGTGATCACCGGGGCGTCGGCGCCGTCGGCGAGCGCGGCACCGGTGCACTGCACGAGGCTCCGGCCGTTGTCCGTGACGATGGCGCAGCCGGGGGTCGTGGTCTGCGGGTTGAGCAGGTTGTCCGGCAGGGTGTCCGTGACGATGTAGCCGGAGGAGTCACCGGGCCCGTTGTTGTGGATGCGCAGGGTGTACGTGATCGTGTCGCCCGGCGACCAGGTCGACGGTCCGTCCTTGGCGATCACGAGGTCGGCGGGCTCGCCTGGGACGGACGCTCCGTCGTTCTGACTGTTCGCCGGACCTCTGGTCGAGGAGAGGATGGTGACCGTGGGGGTGGCGGACGTCGGGTTGTTGATGCGGAGCTGGTAGACGGTGCCGGTGACGTTGTTGGAGATGCCGATGTTGCCGTTGCCGTAGACCCATTGGGCGCCGTACGGGTTCGCCGGGATCCCGGTCAGGGGGACGGACAGGACGGCGCCGGTGGTGGGGTCGATCCGGTAGAGCTGGTGGCCCTCGCCGTACACGCCCCAGATGTAGCCGTCCTTCCAGACGATGTCCGACAGGTTCGGGACGTTGGAGGAGAGCGCGATCCTGTGCGACGTGTGGGTGGGGACGTCGACGGCGTACAGGCTGTTGTCGGTCTCGGACAGGCGGACGTAGAGGGTGTCCGCGGTGGGCCCGTCGCCGAAGGTGCCCTGGTTGTAGCTGAAGGTGCCGCTGGAAGGCAGGCCGGCCTGTCCGGTGTTGGTGGCGACGCCACCTTGGCCGATGCGGGCGACGCCGTCGTTGTTGTTGATGGCGTAGAGGTAGCGGTCCGTGACGCGGAAGCCCATGGCGTTGTAGCCGAAGCCGGCGGTGCCCTGGGAGACGAAGTGGACCTCGCCGACACCCTGGACCGCTTCGTAGAGGGTGGTCGGCTGGCCGGGTGCCGTGCCCTGGGCGACGAAGACCAGGCCGGGGCCTTCGGGGAAGGGATCACCGGCCGCGGCATATGCCTGTTGCTGCCATGGCAGCAACAGGGCCGCGGCCAGTCCCGCGACCCCCGCCAGTCCCCACAAACGGCGCAGCATCCCGTCTCGCTCCTTTGATCGGCGGTGTCCCGGACGGCAGTCGCAGGACATCAAAGGACATCAAAGCCGCATAACGACCGCCGCTGCTCGGGCATGCACCCCTGACACACCCCTGGAGGCTCGGTGTCAGCCATATGCCCGATCGGCCTGGCGGACGGGGCACCGGGAGCCGGCGGGGAGAGTGCCGGGAGCCCGTCGGCCGGAACGCGCGTCAGAGGGACCAGAGGTGCAGCGCGTTGTGGGCCGAGGAGGTCGTGTACCAGGTGCCGTCGCCCAGGGCGGTGGGCGGGACCTCTACGGGGAAGGGGTAGTCGACCACTTCGGCATATGCCATACGGTCCGCGCCGATGAGCCAGTGCCGGAGGTCACCGTGCTCCTCGTCGCTCTCGACCGTCCCGGCGATGACGGTGTCCTCGTCGACGAAGCCTCCCGCGCAGTCGAAGTACGCCTCGTCCGGCTCCTCATCCTCCTCGTTGCCCTTGCTGTCCTCGTCGCCCTCGTGCTCAGGCGCTTCCTCGCGAATGCGACTGCGGGAGGCGGACGAGGCGACGACGGCGGGTGACACGAGGGGCCGCCGAGACGGACCCGCACGCGCCTTGGCCGTACGCCTCCCGCCGCACATCCCGCCACCGGCCGCACCCCGCCCCGTACCCCTTACCACTCCGCACTACTCCGTACGGAAGCGGCGCGATTGCCGTGAACCGCCCGCGAGGTGACGATCGAGGCATGTTCAGCGGCGCGCACATGGTCATCTACACCCGGGACGCGGAGGCGGACCGCGACTTCCTCAAGGACGTCGTCGGCTTCGACCACGTCGACGCGGGGCGCGGCTGGCTCATCTTCCGGCTGCCGCCGGCCGAGATCGCGGTGCATCCCACCGACGGCGACCCCTGGCACGAGATCTATCTGATGTGCGAGGACGTCGCACAGGTCCTGCGCACCCTGGAGGACCGGGGCGCGGACATCTCACGGCCCGTCACCGATCAGGGCTGGGGGCTGGTGGCCGCCGTGCGCCTGCCGAGCGGCACTGAACTGCCGCTTTATGAACCGCGTCACCCCATTGCCCACACTCCGTCACCCTGATAGCCCACCCCACCGCTCGCACCATCTCATATCTGAGATACCGTGAAGCCATGACAGACGACTACCTCGAGCGCATCGGCAAGCTCATCCGTGACGCCCGTCAGCACCGCGGCTGGACCCAGACGCAGCTCGCCGAAGCCCTCGGCACCAGCCAGAGCGCTGTCAATCGGATCGAGCGCGGCAACCAGAACATCAGCCTTGAGATGATCGCCCGTATCGGCGAGGCTCTCGACAGCGAGATCGTCGCTCTCGGTTACGCCGGCCCGATGCATCTGCGCGTCGTGGGCCGCCGTCGGCTCTCCGGCGCCATCGACGTCAAGACCAGCAAGAACGCCTGTGTCGCGCTGCTGTGCGCCACGCTGCTGAACAAGGGCCGCACGGTGCTGCGCCGGGTCGCCCGCATCGAAGAAGTCTTCCGCCTCCTCGAAGTCCTCAACTCCATCGGCGTCCGCACCCGCTGGATCAACGACGGCGTCGACCTGGAGATCGTGCCGCCCGCCGAGCTCGACATGGAGTCGATCGACGCGGAGGCGGCCATCCGCACCCGCTCCATCATCATGTTCCTCGGTCCGCTGCTGCACCGCATGGACCGCTTCAAGCTGCCGTACGCCGGCGGCTGCGACCTCGGCACCCGCACGATCGAGCCGCACATGATCGCGCTGCGCCGCTTCGGTCTCGACATCACCGCCACCGAGGGCCTCTACCACGCCGAGATCGAGCAGGGCGTCTCCCCCGACCGCCCGATCGTCCTGACCGAGCGCGGCGACACGGTGACCGAGAACGCCCTGCTCGCCGCCGCCCGCAACGACGGCGTCACCGTCATCCGCAACGCCTCCTCCAACTACATGGTCCAGGACCTGTGCTTCTTCCTGGAGGCCCTGGGCGTACGGGTCGACGGCGTCGGCACCACCACGCTCACCGTCCACGGCGTCCCCCAGATCGACGTCGACGTCGACTACTCCCCCTCCGAGGACCCGGTCGAGGCGATGAGCCTGCTGGCCGCGGCCGTCGTCACCGAGTCGGAGCTGACGATCCGCCGGGTGCCGATCGAGTTCATGGAGATCGAGCTGGCGGTCCTGGAGGAGATGGGGCTCGACCACGACCGTTCCGCCGAGTACGCCGCCGACAACGGCCGCACCCGGCTGGTCGACCTGACGGTCCGCCCCTCCAAGCTGGAGGCGCCGATCGACAAGATCCACCCGATGCCGTTCCCGGGCCTCAACATCGACAACGTCCCCTTCTTCGCGGCCATCGCGGCCACGGCGCAGGGCAAAACGCTGATCCACGACTGGGTCTACGACAACCGCGCGATCTACCTCACCGACCTCAACCGCCTCGGTGGCCGCCTCCAGCTCCTGGACCCCCACCGCGTCCTGGTCGAGGGCCCGACCCGCTGGCGCGCCGCCGAGATGATGTGCCCGCCGGCCCTGCGCCCGGCCGTGGTCGTCCTCCTGGCGATGATGGCCGCCGAGGGCACCTCGGTGCTGCGCAACGTCTATGTCATCAACCGCGGTTACGAGGACCTCGCGGAGCGCCTCAACTCGGTGGGCGCGCAGATCGAGATCTTCCGGGACATCTGACCCGACCGACCTCGACCCTGCCCCTCCCCCTCCCCGAACGCACCGACCCCCTTCCGGGGCCGCGCCGAAGCGGGCCCCGGAAGGGGGTCGGACAAGGGGTCGGGACCGAGGGGCCCGAAGGGGAGGTCGTCCGTACGGTCGTCCGTCCGGGACGGCCTCCGTACGGGACTGCCTCAGACCCTGCAACCGCCGGCGGCCAGGGCGTCCCTGACCTCCTGGGCCACCCGGACCGCGTCCTCGGGGTTGTTCACCACGTCGGTGCAGTTCATGTCGATGACGAGGACTTCGCTGGCCGAGTAGTGCTTGTGCACCCAGTCGTCGTAGCCGGACCAGAGCGTCCGGTAGTACTCGACGAGGCTCTCGTCCTGCTCGAAGTCACGGCCGCGCAGCCCGATACGGTGCATCACCGTGTCGAAGTCCGCCTTGAGGTAGACCATGAGGTCGGGTGCCTTGCGGTACGGCAGGCCGTCGATCTCGCGCATCATCTCGTCGAGCAGACCCTCGTACACCTGCATCTCAAGGGAGCTGATCCGCCCCAGGTCGTGGTTGACCTTGGCGAAGTACCAGTCCTCGTATATGGACCGGTCGAGGACGTTGTTGCCCTCCTTGTACGCGTCCTTGATCGCGGCGAACCGCGTCTGCAGGAAGTAGAGCTGAAGGAGGAACGGGTAGCGCTTGGCCTGGATCTCCTCAGGGCTCGCCGTGTAGAAGAGCGGAAGGATCGGGTTGTCTTCCACGCTCTCGTAGAAGACCTCGCTGCCCAGCGCCTTGGCGAGCACCTCGGCCACACTGGTCTTGCCGATTCCGATCATGCCACCGACACAGATCACTGGCATACCTCACTTCTCCCTGGGGTCTTCTGAATCACGGGCGGGTGGGCCGGGTTCCCCGCACCGCTGGGAGACGTGTCGGCGTGACGTCGGTTCCCCGGGATCTGCGTGATCAGCGGCGTACGGTCCCCTCCGGACCAAGGCCCCGACGCGCGCGCTCCCCGACCGGCAGGACTGCCCGCCGGTTCCGCGGTTGCCACGCAAGCGACGAGCCACTGCCCCGTGGCCGCCTTGAAGCATAAATGACAATCCGCATTGCTCTGGCCAGGGCCTCTGCGCGGGCTCGTCCCGGCGACCGGTTCGGCCGGCCTCCACACATCTGTCCGGAGAGATCCGCCGGAATTCCCCAGCCTTGCCGATCTCGACGGCCAAGCTGAACACTCACGGCCACGGAGCAGGGCAGACGCGTACGAATAACCCCATAGCAAAACGCCCCACCGGGGCAGTGCCGGCGCCAAGATCCCAGGAAAGATCTGACATCAGGCCCCCGAGGGGGTCTCTTCCACCTGCGCGTGCGCGTCGCGTGCAGGCGGAGGAGCCCCCTTACCGCCCGCGGGCCTCTCGCCGCCCCCGACGTCTCATTCTTGTGTGTCTTGGCCGGCGGTTGTTCCCTGACGTTCTCCCACCTCCGCCAGCGGGAGCACGTACTCACCGGCGAGACGTGCCACATGCAGGGGGAGGGGGCGGGCAAGCGGCGGGTAATCGTCGTGATAGCGCAGCTGATGCGTCAGCGTTGCCCACTCCGCCGGCTGGTCGGGCACGTCACCTTCGCGGCCCGAGTCAGCCAGCGCCTTCTCCGACAGACACCCGAGCACGGTGACCTCAAGCTGCCCGGGATTCCAGGCGGTCTTGGCCGGTGCCGTCCGGCCCTCGGCTGTCGGCACCAGCTTCATGAGTCCCTTGGGCAGTTTCGCCGCCGTGTGCGGCTTCGCGGCCGTACTGGCGAAGACACGCCCCTCGCGCTCCGATGTGCCCCACACTCCCTCGGCGAAGCCGATCTCACCTTGCCCGTCGTGGGCGTACCACTCCGGGACTTCTCCCCTCCCGTTCGTGTCACGCACGCACACCATGCGTAGGTCGGTTCCGTAGGCGGTCAGACGCTGGTCGGCCTCTGCCCCGAATCCGAGCATGTCCGGCACCAACGAACCGTTGCGGAGTCTCGGCCAGCACTGCCGCAGATTGCCCGCGTCCACCAGCAGAAGCGTCGGCTGGTCGCGCAGTTGGAAGAGCAGGGTGCGGATCTGGCTCTCGGTCTCCCGCTGCGCGCGTTGAGCCGCACCCGCGCGATCGGCGGACCCGCGTACTTGTCGCGAGAGCCCGTTTCCCTTGCGGCCGCCGGGCTCCCCGGCTTCTGCTGCCGGCTCCGTCTGCCCGGAGAGCAACAGCAGCAGTTCGCGATACGGCACCCATGTGGCGCGTTCGGCGTCCCACCCTTCGATGACGCCGGGCCCCTCCCCGGGGCGGACGCGTACCGCGACAAGACGACGGACAGGTCGGCGCGTGGGCCCCTTCCTGGTGTGCCGGACGAGCCAGAGCGCCGCGTACTGGAGGTCACCGGGGATGCCGGCCCCCACCCTGTGTGCGGGCGAACTGATGGCACCCAGCTGCCGGAACAAGTCCAGCCAGACCCAGCGCGCACGATGCTCCAGCGTGGTGCCGGACTCGGCGTCGTCCTCGGCGCCAGTGCCGGCGCCGACTCCTCCTGCCGAGTTGACGAACTGACTGATCCGCCCCTGCCTCGCCCAGGCGATCCGCAGCGCGTGCTTGGGATCGGAGTCCGGCGCCTCGGCGAAAGCATCCTTGCCGGCGGTCTCCGCGATCACCGCGCCGACAGCGTCGCACAGCGGCGACATCCGCTCCGCCACCAGGCCGCACCGTCCCTCGACCGCTTCGGCAAGCCGGACGGCCCTCGGCCGCTTGCGATCCCGCGGCACCGGCAGCGCGGCGGCCAGAGAGCCGGCGGGCCGCGCGCGCACGCACAGCTCGATCCCGTCCGCTCGCCATCGCCGGATCTCGTCGGTGTCGGTTCGCGCTGTCTCCGCGGGGCCGAGGCCGACGAGCTTCGGCAGTGCCGCGAGGAGCGCGGTCCGGGTCTCCTCCGTCCGCCAGAAGATCTCGACCTGCAGCGGCCGACCGTTCAGGGCCTGGGCCAGCGCCGCGCGACGCTGCGGCACCATCCGCGCCTCCCGGGCCTCCGGCTCGGCTCCGGCGCCCGACCGGGGAAGCAGAGAAGGGGTATTGCGCCGGGTCACCCTGGTGAGGTCGGGAACCCGGCGCAGCATCGGATGGAGCCCTTCCGCCACCCAGGCGTCCAGTTCCGCCCGTTCCCGGGGCATCAGCCCTGATCCGACCGCGTGCGGGCCGAGCGACGGGTGGTAGACGATGCCGGCCGCCACGTCCTCGCGGCCGTGGAGCCAGCGCTCCGGATGGGCGAAGAGCTCCGCGGGGTCGGGGTAGCGGCGCACGATGTCCAGGTCGGGCAGCAGCAGTACGGGGCTGCGACGGCGCCAGACCAGCTCCTGGCGGCCGCGGTCGTAGCCGAGGGTGTTGACCGTCAGCCGCTTGTCCTGGTCCGACTGCCCGGGCCAGGGCAGTGGAGCGTCCAGGAGGACCGTCGCCCCGCTGAGCTGATGAGGACGTGTTTCCGTCGCCGTGGCCCATCGGCGCACCTGCGTGGCCACGTGGACACGGAACCGGGAGGCGAATGGCACCGTGTGCACGGTGATGTTCAGGCATGCCGAGTAGTACCAGGTCCGCTTGCCCCGCTCGTAGCGCAGGGGCGGCCAGGAGACGAGGCGCGCTCCGTCCCCCGAACTCTCGACACGGAAATGGAGGGTGGCGCCCCCCGTGCGGAACGGGCGTGCCGCCAGCCGGAACGCGATCCACTCCGGCAACAGGCTGTAGAGCCGTACCGCGGGTTCGGCGGTCCCGCCCGCCGACGTCGACGTCTCCAAGAGGTCGATGTGCTCGGTCTCCCAGTCCGGAAGCCGTACCCCGGCGGCGGGGTCCTCCGTCCAGAGCCGCTCTTCCAGGTCGGGCCCCGCTCCGTCGTCGTCATCGCTCTCCGGGACCAGGCGCGCCGCCCAGGTGCCGATCAAGGGGGCGAGCACGTCCCGTGGCACGGTCTTCCGCGCGTAGAGCCAGGGCAGCCGGCCGTCGGTTCCGGCTTTGCGCCCGGTCGCGATGACGCCTGGTGCCGCCGCCCGGAGGAGGGAGTCGAGCTGGCGCACGGGAAGCTGGTCGGGCCGACGGGCTCCGTTGTCGCTCTCCGCACGGATCCGGGTGAGTTCCGCGTGCAGTTCCTCGCCCAGCCGCAGGACATGCAGGCTCTCCCGCCACGGACCGTGCATCGGGTCGGGCTCGTAGGCCATGGAGCGAATGGTGTGGTACACGATTGTCTCCTAGTGGGTGGGGCGGGGCCCCTGGGGGCCTGCGGAAGGAAGGGGCTCGGCCAGCAGCCGGGCGAGCATGCGCCGCAGCGGCTCGTACAGGGCTCGGGCGATGAACTGCTCCTCGGGCTTCTTCGTGTCGCCCTCGAAGTACGGGTTCAGCACGTCGAGCACGCTGTGCAGCAGGCTGGACCGGGGAGTGTCGGGGCTCGGTGGCGCCGCTGCCCGGTTCGGCGCGAAAGCCGCGTCGACGAAGACCACACGGGCAGGCACTCCGCCGCGCACCAGGCGCCCGATCACCTGCCACATCAGGACCAGCATGTCCCAGGTGACACGCTCCCGTTCGTCGCCGAGACGGCTCCAGGCCATGGAGCGCTGGAGCACCTCGTACCAGCGCGATCGAGCCTCGGCGCGAACGGCCTCCGCCCCCTCCTCGATGGTGTCGCCCTTGCGCACCCAGGAGTCGAAGTCACCGCCGGCGAGGGCACGGACGATCCAGTCGTTGATCGCGTGGACGGCCAGGGACAGGTCTTCGGGGTGCGGATGCGGCCTGGCCAGGAAGTAGACCGTGCCGATGGCGGCGGTGGCTTCGTCGTTGAGGATGTTGTGGCCTCGCTCCACGGCCAGCAGGGGCGCCACAAGAATGTCCGCCTGCAGGTCCTTCAGGTGCTCCACGTCTCCCCGTCGCAGCGTCCGGGCACGGTGCGCGGAGGGTACTTCGTCCTCCGCGTCGATCTCCTCGTCGTCCGAGACGAGACAGAGCACCTTGTCGTGCCAGCCGGGATGAAGGTTGTGCAGGGTGTCGGCGACCACGCGGGCCTCGGCATAACTTCCGACGAGCAAGAGGATGTGATCACGCCCCTTGGGCAGGGACAGCAGTTCCCGTTCCAGCGGCCCACCGGTGGGGACTTCCCACTCTCCCTGGCCCAGGTACCTCGCGATCCGGCGCAGCTTCTCGGGACGGTCCTCGGGATCCGTGCCGGACATGCGCAGCTTCTCGTCGCCGTCGTCGATGAACTCGAAGCGCATCCGGCTGTCTTCGGCGATGCGCTCCATCACCTCGGGCGACGGCTGGATGATCACACCGACGGGAACGTCGACGTGGTACCGGCTGGATGTGCCGGCCCAGCTGCTTCCGGACATGAGCAGGACGTGGGCGCCGGGGCGGCCGTCCACGGTCGCGAGGTGGGGCATGGCGCGCAGGAGTTCACGGCCTACACCGCTGCATCGGAAGAAGGTCAGTTTCCCGCTGCGGACACCGCCCTTGTCCTCGCCGGGAACCCTGAACTGGAAACCCAGCACATTGCCCATCGGTGCCTCGGGCACCATCGGAGCGTAGTCGAGTGGCCGCCGGTACATCTGGTTGTAGCCCAGGCTCAGGGCGGCGTCGACTCGGGGCCACATGGCGTTGATCATGGCGAGACGGGGTTCCAAGGCGCTCAGAAGCAGTGTGAACTCGAAGCGTGTGCCCATCTCTTCCCGCCACACATCCGGGGACTTCGGGGGCACACTCGGCCTGTTCGTCTCACCGGCTTTCTTCCGCTTCTTGCGTTCCTCTTCCTTGCGTTTCCATTCGGCGTACTGCTCCTCGTATGTCTTGTGCCGAAGTGCCATATAGGCCGGGGTGAGTCCGAAGACCTGGTCCGTGACCCGCATCAGATGCCGCCGGGTGCTCTCCGGACTGCCCGTGTGGAGAAGTTCGTTGAGCAGTGCGGTCAGATCGCCGAAGTCCTCGTCCGTCCGCCGGATCCGATCGCCGAACGGGTTGTCGCGGAACGCGTCGAGGAGCTTGCTCAGCGTCTGCCTGGGCGCGTGGTTCTCGTGTTCCGGCCCGCTCCCCTCGGGCAGCGGATGGCGTTCGTCGAGCAGACCGAGCTGCAAGGTCCAGGCGCTGAAGTAACCGGTACGGACCCAGCGCCGCAGGTCGTAGTCGGCCACCAGCATCGCGTACAGCCGGTCCGTCGCGGCGGTCGCCGTGTTGAGCGCGGCGGAGAATGTCGCCACGTCCCGCTCGGAGAGCTGAGTACGCCCGCTCTCCGCGAGTTCTCTGATCTTGTGCTGGACAAGCCCGTCGATCAGGCCCTCCTGGTCACCGGCGAGAAGTGCCGCGGGCGCGAAGGCCTGATCGAGTTGTACCTGTACACGGTCGACCTCGTCGATGATCACCAGATCACTGCGCCGGCAGGCGAGTTCGAGGTAGCGGATCCGCTCGCCGTTCTGCGGAAGGGGCGGCGAGGCGTCGATCAGCCCGGGAGGTGTGGTGACCCAGATCCGTGCGTCGACCAGGGCACGTGCCCCGTGGTGCCGGGGGCAGGTGGACCAGTACGGGCAGCTCGCCCGCTGCTTCCGCCACGGATCCGTCCGTCCGCGGGAGGTGAGGTACCTCGGGTCCGTCGGTGGCCTGAGGCGGGCACAAGGGGCCTCCCCGAAGGCGAGCGGCTCGGCGCTCGGCTGGGCTTCCTGCCGATGGACGTTCATGGCACAGGACGTACCGAGGTAGGCGAAGGCGGGGTCGTCGTGAGCGAGCAACCGGTGTTCGCCGCGCCCCGCGAGCCGGCGGTGCAGCCGCTGAGCGTGCCGCTCCCGGCCGGACAGACCAAGCACGGGAGCGGCGGCGCCGTCGGTGTAGAGGTTGTAGAGCTCAACCAGTTTGAGTACTTCCGCCACGTCGGAGACGACGATGGTGGTGCGCTTGTTCTCCTTCGCGAGGTGCACCGCGATGATGTCGCGCAGGGTGCTCTTGCCCGCGCCCACGATGCCGAGCAGGTGCTGGATGCTGTCGACCGTGAAGGTGAAGTCGCGGATGGTGTGGAAGCCGTCGTCCGTCTTGACCGACAGCTCGAAGGCGTCCAGCCGTTCCACCCAGCGGGGCGGCTTTCCCTCCCCGTTCCGGGTCTCACGGAGGTACCGGGCGTGCCGGGCGTCCATGTCCGCCGCGGTGCGCTCCAGATCCTCCCTGGTGAAGACCAGCGGGTCGCCCCCGCCGGCCGGGGCCAGGTCCATGTCGTGGGCGACAAGGGGAGCGTGCGGCACGGCCGGCAGGTCGACCACCGCCAGTGAGCGGCTGACCGGGAAGGCGTGCGGTCCCTGGCCCGCGACCGGCATGCGCTTGCCCGCCAGGGGCGGTGCGACCTTGAGCAGTCGGTCGTACGCGTCGAAACGGTCCTCGGCCACGGAGATCACCCGGCGCATGGCCGGTGCTTCGGTGTCCGGAACGTCGTAGGCGCGCGCGTTGGCGTCGGACTTCTGGTAGCGCAGGAGTGCCTCGCGCCAGGCCCGCCCCCTTCGGAGCGTCCACAGCGAGTAGCGGGCGACACGCAGTGTCCTGGTCGCGTCGGGAGGCAACGTCACCCCGTACGCCGACGCGAAACCGTACCCGCTGAACAGCACCCAGGCACTGCCGGCCGGAACACCGGGCAGCAGCTTCTGCTGCAGATACAGGCCGAGTTCCACCTGGCAGAACGCTTCGAGCGCGGGCTTGTGCGCAGCCGTGAGGACCGTCCGGAGGTCCCGGAACACGTCCTGCAAGGGCGGTTCGATGCTACGTATCGTCGTTCTCCTCTCCTGTGGTCGGCACGGGGACTCCCCCGTGCCGTGGCCCCGGGGCGTCGGCGGTGGCGCGCGGTGCCCTGAGGTGATCAACAAGCTCTGCCGGAGTGGTCAGCACCAGCCGTTCCCTGAGGAGGGGCGGCAAGGCGGCAAGGAAGCGGTCGCGGTATCCCTCACGCTCGGTCAGCCGCCGGGGCACGACGACGACGGTGCGCTCCGCGAGCGGCGGGCCGTCGGAGAGCCGGGCGGCGAGCAGGCCCGGCTGTGTCCGGTCGTACACGCGCACCTCGCAGGTGGCAGCCCCGGCGTGGCGCACCCGATAGGCGGACAAGGCCCCCGGCACGGCCTCATAGCCGACCCCCGCGCGGTCGAGTTCGGCCAGCGCCGCCTCCTCGGTTCGATATGGGAGTGCGAGGCAGACACGCAAGGAACGCCGCAGGACCAGGGCGCGGGCCGGGTCACGGATCAGTTCCAGCTCGTCGTCACGCGGGCAGTCCTCGCCTTCGCACCAGACCTCCTCGCCGGCGCGGGAACGCCCTGAAGGCGGCGCCTCGCGAAAGCTCGTCGACGCGGGAAGACCACAGGACGGGCATCGCAGGAAGACCCCGCCGGTGATCAGGGACTCGGGAAGCGGCTGGTAGAGATCCTTGACCTCGCTCCAGACGGACGTGCTCCAGCCGCGCGTCCGGCGGTCCTCCTGACGCACCACGGGACGGCGCGCGAGGAACCGTCGGCACCGCCGGAAGCGCTCGACCGAACCACACCGCCTCTCCAGTTCGGCCAGGAGAGCGCGAGCCTCCTCCGGCACCCCTCCGGACGGCCCCTGGGACGCTGCTTCGAGACACGTCCGGGTGGGCATCAGACCGACGGGGTGCACCAACGTCGCGTCCGGGGTGACGAGAGAGGCCGGGACATCGAAGAGCGGATCGGCCGCCGTCCTCCTCCGGCACCACTCCCACAGTTCCGGCAGGCTTCGGGGCGGGCTCTCTCCAATACCGAGGCAGCGCATCACCACCCGGTCCAGTGCCCGCTGGGCCTGGACCGGGTAGGGCAAGGCGAATGAGCGCAGACTCCCCACCTCGGCCAGTGCCGCCACCGCGCGGGCGACGTCACCGAACAGTTCGAGGCCCGCGCCAGTGCTCCCGGTGCCGCCCCTCCCCGCGCCGCCATCCGCCCGCGCGCCGGGGCGCGGCCCCGCCCTCACGCGGATGCCTCGGTGCCGGCCGACGCCGAGCACCAGCGGGCCACTTCACATCGCTCGCAGGAGCGCCCGGGCGCGGGCGCGTAGTGATCGTCACCGTGCCAATCGGCCACCATGGTCCGCATGATCTGTTCCGCCAGTGCCCGGTTGGCGGGGGCGAAGGCGTCGACGATCTCCAAGTCCGCGCCGCCGGGGCGCAGTACCTCGAGTTCCACCCGCGCGCGGGCCGGTGAGCCGCCGAGGTCGCCACGTCCGACGAGCAGGACCGCCAGGGCGAGTTGCGGATAGCGTTCCAGCAGGGTGCCGTGCGGCCGGAAGTCGGATGCCGATGTCTTGGTCTCACGCCACACCCAGGAGCCACCGTCCCGGTAGAGCAGGTCGGGGGCCGCGATCACCACGACATCGGCCGTGGTGTCGTGCCGGACGACGCGGGGTTCGGTCCGCACGTCCGAGCCGTCCGTGACGCACCGCATCGGGCAGACCGCGGCATGCCGGCGCAGCAGGCGGGCACCGATCACGCGCTCGTGATCGGGCAGGTGGAAGCTGTCCGGCACCCACTGTTCGGGGACGTCGATCGTGCACGGCCGAGGGGCGCCGTGCCCATGGCGGCCGGCGAGATAGGCGTGGACGGCCCGGCCCCGCTCGGCCGCCGCGTCCCGCTCGATGGAGTCCTCGACGGGCAGCCGCAGGCGCCGCAGGTGGTCACGGGCCGGGCAGGCCTGATAGTTGCGTCCATTGGTCACCGACCAGGTGCGGCGCGGCCGGCCTGTCGCCCGCACACCCAGCAGTCCGGGAGCGGCGCGCAGCGCCGGACAGACACGTACATACGCGCACCCGCCGCACGTGGCGCCGGGCCGGTACTCCCCGCCGTCCAGGATCTCGCTCAACGCGGCGCGGCCATGGGCGCGGTAGAGGGCGAGCGCCTGTTCCCGGTCTCCGGCGAAGAGTTCGCGCGTACGGCCGTCGAGAAGCGCGAACTCCACGATCCTGACGTGCTCCGGCCGCGGGCCCGGGGTGCCCTCGGCCAGCACGAGGGCCGCAGCGGCCACGAACCCGTCGGCCGGAAGGGCGCGACCGAGCCGGTGCACAGGCAGGCGGAGTTCACGATGTGTCCCGTCGGCGGAGGCCAGACAGCGCCCCCACACGGTGAAGCGGAACTCGTCCACGTCCCGCGCGACCGGGGAGGGCGGCCGGTACCGATAGGCCCACCGCTCCTTTACCTCGTGCAGAGGACGGAGCGGGTCCGCGGGGAAGGCCGCTTCGTACGCCGCCAGGCCGTGCTCCGCCCACGACCGGAGACCGTCGTGCACCCGCGACCGGTTCGAGACGGCCGCCGTGGTGCCGGAACTCCGCGCGCGTGCGTCGCAGGCATCCATGAACGGGGCGAGGGCGAAGTGTTCCAGCCGCTCGCGAGGTCGCGGCGCCGGCCGCACGGGAACGTAGCCACGCGCTTGGAGAGCGTCGGCGGCCGGGCAGCGGAATGTGCTTTTCTTGAACATTCCGGCTTTGACTGTGATTTGCTGGGACTTGCGGACCACCCCGTCAGGGGGCAACCAGGTCTGCGACATCCTTCACTCCTCCATTCGGATACGAGGCATCTCTTCGCCTCGGGATACGGAGTCGAACATGTGCGAGATCGACGACATCGTCGGCATCGTCAATATCGACGACATCGAAGAGCATTACGAAGTCCTGGGCCCCATCGGCGACGGCGGCCAAGGCGACATCTTCTCCGCCCGCCATCGACTCAGCGGAGAAAGGGTGGCCTTGAAGACTCAGAAGCCCCGCCAGTTCGGCCCGAGCGCAGACTTCTACAGTGCCGCGAGAACCCTGTCCGAAGAGGGCTCCCACTTGCGCGCCCTGACAGGAATCGAGGGAATTCCCGAAGTCATGGCGATCGGATCGTACGACGGCCGCAGGTGCCTTGTCATGGAGTTTCTCGAAGGCCGGCAGCTCCGCGATTGCCTGTCAGCCAGACGCCCGGTCAAAGACCTTGGAGTCGTGGCCTCGGTCATCGGCCAGCTGTGCGAAATTCTGTACGAGGTACATGAAAAGGGCCTGGTGCACTGCGATGTGAAGCCCGAGAATGTGCTGGTGGAGCCAGATGGGCGGCTTCGTCTCATCGACATGGGGTACTCGGTTCGCAAGGGCGAGCAAACTCAGTATGCGCACGGCACGCTGGGCTATGCCTCGCCCGAGCAGTGCGATGCCAGCCCGAAGGGTCTGACCAGACAGGCGGACATCTTCGCTCTCGGGTGCGTCCTGCTGGAAATGACGGTCATGAGCCTCCCTTACGGTGGCCTTTACGAGCGGCCGCTCAAAGAGCGTCCGGTACTTCCGCCCGATCGACTCGCTGCGATTCCCCCGGAGTTCAAGGACCTCGCGCTGCACATGATCGAGCTGAACCCCGAGGACCGTCCGGCCGACGTTCTCGAAGTCTTCGACGGGATCCGTCGGCATCTGCCCCCGGTGGGATCCCGGCGACCGCTCAAGCCCCTGACCCCGGATACGACGGAGTACTACCGCGCCCGCCCGCCCCGGCTGTAACGCCACGTCCCTCGGACCCGGGTGTCACCTCAACCCTTCCAGACGCTCCCTGATCTCCAGTGTGCCCTCGCCCCCCATCCGCTCGCGCAGCACGAATGCCCTTTCCAGTTCCTCCACTGCCTCTTGAGTGCGCCCGGCGGAGATCAGAGCGTCCGCGAGCAGGCACCGCACCTTGTCTTCGTCCGACCAGTGCTCCTGCTCGCGATAGATCCCAGCCGCCTCATGGAACAGCGCCATGCCCTCGTCTCGCTCGGCGCGGGCCAGTCTCACCTTCGCCAGCGTGAACGACACATCGGCCCGGACACGGTGTTCTTCCGTCCGCCCGATCACCTCAAGGGCCCGCGTGCACCAGGGGAGCGCCCTGTCGTGCTCACCACGGTCGTTCAGGAGCGCTCCGAGCGCGTTCAACGATTCCGCCTCGCCCACCGGGTCCGACACCGCCTCCCCCTGGAACAGCTCAAGCGCGCGGCGGAGTGCCGTCTCCGCGGCGGCCACCTCGCCCTGCTTCCGCAAGGTGATCCCGAGCGCGTAGAGCGAGCGGGCGAGGCTCCACCGGCCGTCCGCGCTGTCATCCTGCTCACTGAGATGGACCGCCCGCAGCAGGTCGCCGGCGGCCTGCCCGAAGTTCCCGAGGCGCCATCGGGTGCCCGCCAGCATCCTGTACACCATGGCGCGCTCGACAGGACTGGCGATTCTCTCGGCGGCCTCGCGCGCCTCCCCGAGATTGTTCAGCGCGTCGCGGAGACGACGGCGGCGCCATTGGTAATTGACCAAGGCCATCGGCAGCAGCCACGTATACCGGTCCATGTCGTGGTCGCTCGCCAGCGTGATGCAGTGTTGGACCGTTTCGTACTCCTTGTCCAGCACCTCCATCGCGTCCTCCAGGTTCCCCGGTTCGATCACCCTGACCTCGCCCGGCTCGCCGATGCGCAGAGTGCGCTGGCCATCGAGCATCCGGTCGCAGGCTCGGACGTTGTGCACCTGGTGCTCCAACACCTGCTGCAAAGTCCGTCGCTCGATGGCCGCGGCCTGCTGGGAGGAATCCGGACGCAGGTGCTGGCGGGCGAATGCCCGCACCAGATCGTGCAGGCGATAGCGGTCGGACTGGAACTCCACCAGGTTCGCCTCCACGAGTTCCGTCAGCGCACGGTCCGTGCGCGCGCCCTCGCTCGCGACGCCGATGTCCATCACGGCTTCCCACCCGATGCTGGGGCCAGGGTGAAGGGCCAACTGCCACAAGAGCAGCCTCGCTTCAGCGCTCAGCCCACGGACGGAACAACCGAAGGCCACGAGAACCGACATCTGATGCTCCGGCATATGCAGCGCCTCCAGCCGGGCCCGTTCCTCCTTCATCTCCCGCGCCAGACTCCGCGGCGGCCTGCCCTCCAGCTGCCGTGCCACGATGGCGAGCGCCAGTGGCAGGTACCCGCAGAGACGGGCCAGTTCGGCGAACTCCCCCGCACGCTTCGACCGGTCCTTCTCGGCCACCCTCTCCTGGAGCACCTTCAGGGCGTCCTCTTCCCGCAACGGCCCCACCTTGTACGAGCGCACCCTCGCATTTCTCTGAGCGCGCAGCCCGCCCAGCTCGTCCCGGCTGGTGATGATCACAGCGCAGGTGCCGGGCCCCGGGAGCAGGGGCAGCACCTGCTCGGTGTCGCGCGCGTCGTCCAGCACGATGAGAACCGAGCGGTGGGCCAGCGCGCTGCGCAGCGCCGTGCTCTTGTTCCGCAGTCCCGTCACCGTGAAATAGGGCGGAAGGTTGGCCAGGAATCCGTCCAGGACCTGCTCCGGCTCGGCAGGCTGCACATCGTCGCCCGTGAACCCGTTCAGTTCCTGATAGAAGACGCCGTCCGGGAAGCGTTCGCTCAGCTGCCACGCGAGGTGGAGGCCCGTCACGGTCTTCCCCACCCCGGCCATGCCGCTCAGCTGGACGAACGCCGTCCGGCCCGCGTTCTGCTCCTCGCGCACGAAGTCGGCGAGGTCGCGGACCAGGTCCTCCCGCCCGATGGGACACAGTTCGCCACCGGGCAACTGAGCCGGGATCGGCGGGAGCACGGTGCCCTCCGGCCGGGACGGCGCCCCGCGCAGCCGGTCGATGACGTCCTGGAGTTCGGGCTCCGGATTCCCATAGCGCTTCTGCCATCGGCTGATGAGCCGGTCGAACGCCTCGGAACGCATGTCCGCATAATGCGCGAGCAGGTAATACCGGAAGATCTTCTGATGTCCGGGGAGTAGCTTGTGCCACTTCTCCGATTCCTCTCGCAGCCTCTTTGCCTCTCTGGCCATCCACGCGGCATCCAGCAGGTCGCACACAGCCTCGATCCGTTCCGCGCGCAGCCGCTCCCGTCGTTCGCGAAAGGCGCTGCCGCGAAGCCCTTGGAGGGGTTCGTCACCCGTGTATTCCTCCAGGGCGGCACGGATCCGCTCGAACCTCTCGGGATACGGAAGCGGGAGAGCCTGGCGCCACCCTTCAAGGAATCGAAGGTAGTCGACGCTCTCAGCCGAAAGCCGAAGCGTACACATGCCCGATTTCCCGCTGTGCGGAACGGCCTCGTCACCCAGAATCTTCCGGAGCTCCTTGATGACTCCGGCCAGTTGATTCTCCTTGCCGTCCTTCCCTTCCCATAGGGCCTCGACGATCTTCTCTCGGCTGCACCGGTATCCCGGTGAGGTGACCAGCAACGCGAACAGGGCCGCCACCTTCGTCGTCCCGGCGGCCCGCTTACCACCGGTCCGCTCGACACTGACCGGGCCCAGCACCCGTCCGTCCATCTCTCTCCCGTCCAGCACACGACAGAAATCAGCAATCAGCCTCACCACCCGAACCCGCCTTGTTCCGGGGCAGCCATCGTCCACTTCACACGCAGGCGCCCTTCCGTGTCCCCCGGAACTCATTTTTCGCTCATTTTTGTCTCTGCACGGCTCGATACCGCTTGGGCACGATGGCTCCAGCCGCTCACCACAAGGCGAGACCCCGGCTCGGTTATCGACAGGAAGGACCACCACACCCATGAACAACCGCCAGCGCAGCCACCGGCTGAGCCGCCTCCGGAAGTCGCCCGGCTTCCCCCCGAGCCGTCGGCGGCAGACGAACGACTCGGTCGGCCAGACGCCCACGGCGATCCGGCAGCCCGAAACCTCGGAGACCCCGTCCTCCGACTCGGCCTGAGTTCCGGGGAGCGGGCGCCTGTCCAAGGCGGGCGCCCCCTCCCCGGCTCTTCGGCACCCCCTCACGCGCTCAGGACGAACGCGTCCGGCGTTCGGCGAGCAGGTCCAAAGCTGTGCACGTGAGTAGAAATTTGGGGCCCCTGGGACTGATTCCCGATTTGTCCGGAATCTAGAGGCGCTATGACGGCCTCACCCCACCCCCGCGCGCGCTCCACCCCCTCACTCCGGCATTCGAGATCCCTCTCGGCTTCATGATCGGACATTTCATGACTTACCCTCCTCCTTCTGGTGTGTTCGCCTCGGTGAGGCAGCACTTCGACGACCCACGCGTCCAGGAGTCGACACTGGTCACCCTCGGCACGGACACGATCGCGGCGGGTTCGGTGTGCCTCACCGCCGGTGAGGCACACGACGCCCTCTACGGGCCGGCCGCCGTCCCGGAGCACTCCACCGCGATCTGGGAGGCGGTGCTCGCCGCCGCCCGCACCGACCGGACAACGGACGGCACGGAAAAGCTCCTCGCGCTCTGGCTGGCCCTGCCGAGGCTGACCGGGACGGTCCACCGGATCTGCGGGCGCCTGCGTGTCGACCGCTCGGACGTGGAGGCCGAGATGTCCTTGGCGTTCTTCGAAGAGTTGGCCGTGTCGGACGACACGGACGACACGCACGGCCTCTCCGCCGAACCCCTGCTCAAGGCCGCACGCACCCGCGCCTGGAGCTTCGCCCGGGCCGGTCTGCGAGAGCGTCCCTCCGCTTTTGTGGAGCACATCGAGCAAGGGCGTGCCCTCGTGCCGGAGAGCGAACCGTCGGACAACTCCGTGGAGTGGCCGGGACTCGACGTGGTGATCGATCGTCCGGACCGGCCGGACGGTCTGAGTGCCTCCTTGCGCTTCCGCGCGCGCCCCGAGCACCTTCGCGCGGACGCTTTCGCCCATGCCGGGACCGAGGCATGCGGCCGCCCGAGGGGCTGTCCCCGGAAGCGGCGCTCGCGGCACCGGGTCGGCACCCTGCCGATTCGTCCCATGGCGAGGCGGCCGTGAGTCATCGGCACGACAACCGGCTCGGCTTCACTGAACTCTTCGAGCTGCCCGTCGCGGTCGACATGCGGACCGCGGCCCGCGCTCTCGGAGTCTGTGTCGCGACCGCGTACCGGCTGAATCAGCGGGGAGACTTCCCCTGCCCGGTGCTCCGCGTCGGCGCCTCGTACCGGGTTCCGACCACCGGGTTGATGCGCTTCCTGGGAATCGACGAACTGCCCCTGTACACCGTTGACCCGGAACCGGAGGAAGAGGACAGCTGAGAGACGCTGCCCTCCAGGCCCCTGACCGGTAGGCAGAAGGGCCGGGCCGGGGTCGCACCGCCTTCCTGACCGGAGGGCTGTGCGGCCCTGGCCGTCGTGTTGCCTGCCGTCAGTCCGGTCCTGTCCTCCCCCCGCCCTTGAGGCGTTCGAGGTCCGAGGGGCGGACCTTGATGGCAAGGAGGGCGATGGTCAGGGCGACCACGGCGAAGGCGGCGGCCACGATGAAGCCGGCGGTGACCCCGCTGGTGAGGACCTCGTCGCTCCAGGGTTTGGGGAGTTGGCGAGTACGCGCGAACTCCGTCTTCGCCAGGATCCCGGCGTGCTGGAGGAAGGCGGGCACCTGCTTCTCCGCCTCGCTGCGGCTGACCGTGCCGAAGACCGTGACGAGGATCGACAGACCGAGGGAACCGCCCACCTGCTGCATCGTGTTGAGCAGACCGGACGCGGCGCCCGCCTCCTGCGGGGCGACGTTGGACAGGGCCGTCAGGGTCAACGAGACGAACATCATGCCCATGCCGGAGCCCAGGACCAGCATCGGCCCGAAGATGCTGCCGAGATACGTGGAGTGGACCTCCACCTGGGTCAGCCAGGACAGTCCGGTCGCCAGGCAGACCGAGCCGGCCACCATGAACAGCTTCGGCCCGAAGCGGGGCAGCAGGCGAGAGGTGACGCCGGCGAGAATCGCGATCACCACGCTCACCGGGAGGAAGGCGAGTCCGGCACGCAGCGGGCTGAACTCCAGGACGTCCTGCACGAAAAGGGTCAGGAAGAAGAACATCCCGAAGATCGACGCCGACAGGCACAGCATGATGCCGTAGGTGCCGGACCGGTTGCGGTCGGCGAACATGTGCAGCGGGGTAATCGGCTGCCGGGACCGCCGTTCGATCAGCACGAAGGACGTCAGCAGCACCACGGCGAGGGCGAACGAGCCCAGGGTGTACGGATCCCGCCAGCCCTCCTGCGCGGCGCGGATGAAGCCGTACACCAGGGACACCATGCCGAGAGTCGCGGTGAGCGCGCCCGCGATGTCGAAGTGGCCGGGGTGACGCGGGGAGTCCTTGACGTGGCGCGGCGCCAGGAAGGCGATGAGGAGCGAGATCGGCACATTGACGAAGAACACCCAGCGCCAGTCGAGCCATTCGACGAGGATCCCGCCCGCCAGGAGTCCGATCGCGCCGCCGGCCGCCGAGACGCCCGCGAACACGCCGAAGGCGCGGTTGCGTTCGGGACCTTCGTCGAAGGTGGTGGTGACCAGGGACAGCGCGGTCGGCGAAGCGATCGCGCCGCCGATGCCCTGGAGCGAGCGCGCGGCCAGCAACTGCCAGGATTCATGGGCGAGTCCGCCGAGCAGCGAGGCGAGTCCGAAGAGCAGGACGCCGAAGATGAAGACCCTGCGGCGCCCCAGGATGTCGCCGGTCCGGCCACCGAGCAGCAGCAGACCGCCGAAGGTCAGCGTGTAGGCGTTCACCACCCACGAGAGATTGGTGGTGGAGAAACCGAGGGCGCTCTGAATGTGCGGGAGCGCGATGTTCACGATGGTGATGTCGAGGACGACCATCAACTGGCAGGACGCGATCACGAACAGGGCGATGCCCTTGCCGTGACCGCTTCGTTCACCGGGTGGCGCGTCGGCGGTCCGCCGGGAAGGCGGCGGCTTCGGGGAAGTCATCGCGCATCGTGCCTCACCTACGAGACCCGTGGGCCGGTCGGTCCACCCATCGACCCTAAGCCCGGCCCCGGAGGCCCACCAGTCGATCTCCTCGGCGGAGGGGCCGCAGGGGGGTGGGGGTGGGGCTTGGCAGGTTCCGGAGCCGCCCCCTGAGCGGCTCCGGAGCCTTCACCCCCACCATTCCCCGCCCCGTCGTCCGGGATCTGCCGGCCGGGCTCCGGCGCCCGTCGGGCGGCACCCAGCGGGCGGCACCCGAACCCCGGCCGCTCGTCCGCGCTCAGCTCTCCGCGACGAACGCCCGCAGTTCGTCCGCCAGTCGCTCCGGCTGATCCTCGGCGATCAGCGTGCGGCTGTCGGCGATCTCGACGTACCGCCCCTTCGGCAGCAGCGCGGCCAGCCGGCGCCCGTGCTCGCGAGGCATCATCAGGTCGTCGGCGGCCCAGACGACGAGCGCGGGCCGGTCGAAGGAGCCCAGCCCGTCGGCCGCCTTCAGCAGTTCGTCCTTGCGTACGGCGAGGTTGTAGCGGCGGAAGTCGGCACGGACCGCCGGGTCGGTGCGCAGCGGTCGCAGCCAGCCGTCGACGACTTCGTCCGGCACGGGCCGCCGGGTGAGCGCGCCGATGCCGACGGGGAGGCGGCGCAGCGCATTCAGACCCAGGGCCCGGGACATGAGGGTGATGCCGCCGGGGACCCGGCAGGCCAGCGCGATCATCTTGCCGGGGGCGCCGGGCGGGTAGTTGTCGAAGGCCTCGCAGGAGATCAGGACCAGCCGGGCGAGCCGCTCGGGGTGACGGACGGCTACGGTCTGGGCCCGGCCGCAGTCGCTCTCGACGAGCGTGACCTCGCGCAGGTCGAGCCGGTCGAGGAACTCGGCGATCAGGTCGATGACGGTGTCGGGCGAGAGCGGGACGTCCGCGCGCATCGCCTTGCGGTGGGAGCCGTAAGGAAGAGTGGGCGCGATCACCCGGTGGTCCGGGGCGAGTTCGGCGGCGACCGTGCGCCAGACCGTCGCGTCGTGGACGAGCCCGTGGAGCAGGACCAGGACCGGTCCGGGACCTCCGGTGTCCTCGTACGCGATGGTCCCCGCACTCAGTTCGATCTCGGGCATGGCACCCGACCCCCATCCGTTTCGTTCACCCGCTCTGTTCATCCGTCCACGACGGCGAACCCGTCGAGCTCGACTCGCGCAGAATCGTCCCATAGCCGTACGACGCCGATCACGGCCATCGCCGGATAGTCGCGGCCTGCCAACTTCCGCCAGATACGGCCGAGTTCAGGTGCGTGTCGCCGATACTCGGCGACGTCCGTGGCGTAGACGGTGACCCGGGCCAGGTCGGCCGGCGAGCCTCCGGCGTGACGGAGCGCGGTGAGCAGATTGACCAGGGCGGCCTCGAACTGCTCGGGCAGGGTCTCACCGCTGATCTTGCCGTCGCGGTCGAGGCTGGTCTGGCCGGCGAGGAACACCAGCCGGTTTCCGGTGGCGGTGACAGCATGGCTGAAGCCGGCCGGCGGGGAGAGTTCGACGGGGTTGTGGCGGTGCAGGGTCATGCGACACCTCCGGGCGCGGCGGGCGTGTGCTGCGGCTGCGGCTGCGGCTGCGGCTGCGGCTGCTCCAGTACGGCGTCCCTGCGCTCGGGCCGACGCTCGGGCCGGTCCTCAGGGGCAGCCGGGGCGGCCTGGGGCCCGGGCGCGGCCCGGTCCTCGCGGGCCGCGCCGGGCGCGTGCCGCCGGTACAGCTCCTTGGCGATGATGGTGCGCTGGACCTCGGTGGCGCCTTCGTAGATACGGGGCGCCCGCACCTCCCGGTAGAGGTGTTCCAGCAGGTGACCGCGTTGCAGGGCACGGGCGCCGTGCAGTTGGACGGCGGCGTCGACGACGTACTGGGCAGTCTCGGTGGCGAGCAGCTTCGCCATGGCGGCGCGGCGCGGCACGTCCGGATCGCCTTGGTCATACGCCTCGGCCGCCGCGTACACGAGCAGCCGGGCGGCCTCCGTGCGGGTCGCCATCTCGGCGACCTGGTGGGCGACCGCCTGGAGGTCGGCGAGGACGCCGCCGAAGGCGGGGCGGGCGGCGGTGTGATCGAGGGTGGCGTCGAGGGCGGCCCGCGCCATGCCGACGGCGAAGGCGCCGACGCTCGGCCGGAACAGGTTGAGCGTACGCATCGCGACTCGGAACCCCTCCCCCGGCGTCCCGAGCACATCGCCGGGGCCGACCGGCACCCCGTCGAAGACGAAGGTGCCGAGCGCGTGCGGGGCCAGCATGTCCAGCGCCTCGCCGCCGAGCCCCGCCCGGTCGCCGGGGACGAGGAAGGCCGTGACGCCCCGGGATCCGGCCGCACGGCCGCCGCCCGCGTCCCCGCCCGCGCCGGGCTCAGCCTCGCCCGTCCGGGCGAAGACGGTGACGAGGTCGGCCTCGGGCGCGTTCGAGATCCAGGTCTTCTCCCCGTACAGCCGCCAGCCCCCGCTCTCCGGGTCCGGTACGGCCTCCAGCGCCAGCGCGGCGGCGTCGGAGCCGGCGCCCGGCTCCGACAGGGCGAACGCGGCGACGGCGCGACCGGCGACGACCTCGGGCAGCCAGCGGGCCCGCTGCTCGTCCGTGCCGAAGGCGGCGACGGGGTGGGCGCCGAGCCCCTGGAGGGCGAGCGCCGTCTCGGCCTCCGTACAGGCCTGGGCCAGGGATTCCCGCATCAGACACAGGTCGAGCGCACTGGATTCGAACAGGCGGGCGAGCAGGCCCAGCTCGCCCAAGGCGACGACAAGGGGGCGGTTGACCCGCCCCGGTTCCCCCTTGTCGGCGAGCGGACGCAGCTGCTCCGCCGCGAGCCGGCGCAGCTCCGCGCACCAGGTGATCTGTTCCGGATCGAGCGAGAATGCGGCCATGGGCGCCCTTTCCCTGGCTGTATCGCGAACCGTTGACTGTCGTCACCATCACGATACGCTCCTAGGGCGGCAGCCGACCCCACCTCGACTGCCGAATCGGCCACGCGCGCGGTCACACGCACCGGATGCGGTCATCCCCCGTGCCCGGCCACGAAAGACCGGGACGCGCCCACGACGCCCACCACGACCGGCACGGCAATCGGTACGGCAGCCGGCACGGCTGTCAGCACGGCTGCCGTCATCACGTTCAGCGCCGCCACGACCGCCCCCGCGCGGTCGCCACCCCGGCCGGCTCACCACCGTCGCCACCCCGCCGCGCCCCGCCACCAGCCGCTCCCGCCTGGCCCCCGCACCAGCCCGACCCGTGCGCCCAGCCCAGCCCGGCACGCGCACCAGCCCGCCCCGCGCCACCAGCGCCCGCGCACCACGGCAGCCACCGCACCACGACGATCCCACCGACCGACGACACAGGGGGAACGGACGTAATGGAGCTGACGCCCTCGGCCCATCAGGACACCTTCGCCCGCGATCATCTGCCGCCCGCCGGGCAGTGGCCGCGCCTGCTCTTCGACCTCCCCGGCCTCGCCTATCCGGACCGGCTCAACTGCGGGGCCGAACTCCTGGACCGTACGGTGGAGCGCTTCGGCGGCGACCGCCCGGCGTTCCTCGACGCCGAGGGCACGGTCTGGACGTACGGCGAACTGCGCGACCGGGTCGACCGGATCGCCCATGTCCTCACCTCCGACCTGGGCGTCCGCCCCGGCAACCGGATTCTGCTGCGCGGCCCCACCACCCCCTGGCTCGCCGCCTGCTGGCTCGCCGTGATGAAGACGGGCGCGATCGCCGTCACCGTGCTCGCGCAGCAGCGGTCCCGCGAACTGGCCGTGATGTGCGAGATCGCCCGCTGCCAGTACGCCCTGTGCGACGCCCGCTTCCTCGACGAACTGACCGCCGCCCGGGTGCCGGGGCTGCGGATCACCCCGTTCGGCGGGGACGGCCCGGACGATCTGCTCACCCTCGCCCACGGCAAGCCGAAGCGGTACGAGGCGGTGCCGACCGCCGCCGACGACGTGGCCCTGATCGCCTTCACCTCCGGCAGCACCGGGCGGCCGAAGGGCTGCATGCACTTCCACCGCGACGTGCTCGCCGTCGCCGACACCTTCTCCGCGCACGTCCTGCGCCCGGAGCCGGACGACGTCTTCGCCGGCTCCCCGCCCCTCGGCTTCACCTTCGGACTCGGCGGGCTCGTCGTCTTCCCGCTGCGGGCCGGCGCGTGCGCGGTCCTGCTCGAACAGGCGGGCCCGCAGCAACTGCTCGCCGCCATCGCCCGGCACCGGGTGTCCGTCCTCTTCACGGCACCGACCGCGTACCGCGTGATGCTGTCCGAACTGACCGCCCCGGGCCACGGCCAGGTCCCCGACGGCCGGACTGCCGGCGAACAGGGCGATCAGGCCCGCGACAACCGGACCCCACCCCCGGAGCCGGCTCACACCCACGACCTCGGCTCCCTGCGCCGCTGCGTCTCGGCGGGCGAGCACCTGCCCGAGTCGACCTGGCGGGCCTGGTACGAGCACACCGGTCTGAAACTGATCGACGGCATCGGCGCGACCGAGCTGATGCACATCTTCCTGTCCGCCGCCGACGACGACATACGCCCCGGCACCACCGGCCGGCCGGTCCCCGGCTGGCAGGCGCGGATCGTCGGCCGCGACGGCAGGGAACTGCCGGACGGCGAGCCCGGGTTGCTCGCGGTGCGCGGCCCGGTCGGCTGCCGCTATCTCGCCGATCCCCGGCAGACGGAGTACGTACGCGGGGGCTGGAACATCACCGGCGACACCTACGTCCGCGAGCCGGACGGCCGCTTCCGCTACCTCGCCCGCGCCGACGACATGATCATCTCGGCCGGGTACAACATCCCCGGCCCGCAGGTGGAGGAGGCGCTGCTCGCCCATCCCGACGTCGTCGAGGCGGCGGTGATCGGCCGGCCCGATCCCCTGCGCGGCCAGATCACGGTCGCGTACACGGTGGTACGGGACGGGGTGCCGCACGACAGCGCCACGGCGGCGGCGCTGCGCGCCTTCGTACGCGCAAGGCTCGTCCCTTACAAGACGCCGCGTGAGTTCGTCTTCCTGGACACGCTGCCGCGCACGGCCACCGGCAAGCTCCAGCGCTTCCGGCTCCGGAGCGACGAGAGCGGCGAGCGCGGTGGGGGCCCCGGGGATGGCCGGGGCGGCGGGAGCCACGAAGGCGGCATGGGCGGCGGCCGGGAAGGGAAGGCCGGCGACGAGAAGCCCGGTCCGGACAAGCCCTAAAGTGATCACGTGGCCGAGCAGCACACCCCCCGTTCCCTGATCGTCTCCCTGTACGGCGCGTACGGCCGGTCGCCGGACGGCGCGCCGCTCGCGGTGGCCGAGCTGATCAGGCTCCTCGGCGTGCTCGGCGTGGACGCGCCGTCCGTACGCTCGTCGGTGTCGCGGCTGAAGCGGCGCGGGCTGCTGCTGCCGCGCCGGACGGCGGGCGGCGCCGCCGGGTACGCGCTGTCGGACGACGCCCGGATGATGCTCGTCGACGGCGACCGCCGGATCTACGCGACCGAAGAGCCCCGGCTGTCCGACGGCTGGGTGCTCGCCGTGTTCTCGGTGCCGGAGGCGGAACGCCACAAGCGCCATCTGCTGCGTTCCCGGCTGGCCCGGCTGGGCTTCGGCACGGCCGCCCCCGGGGTCTGGATCGCGCCGGCCCGGCTGCACGAGGAGACCCGCCACACGCTGGAGCGGCTGGAACTGTCCGGGTACGTGGACCTGTTCCAGGGCGCTCACCTGGGCTACGCGCCGACGGCGGAGGCGGTGGCCCGCTGGTGGGACCTGCCGTCGATCGCGGCGCTGCACGAGGAGTTCCTGGCCGCGCACGAGCCGGTGCTGCGGGCATGGGCGGCCGCGCCGGGCACGGCGGAGGACGCGTACCGCGCGTATCTGCTCGCGCTCGACTCCTGGCGCCGGCTCCCCTACGCCGACCCGGTCCTTCCTCTCGCGCTCCTGCCGGAGGACTGGCCGGGCACCCGCTCGGCGGAGGTCTTCGCCCGGCTGCACGAGCTGCTGTCCGCGCGCGGCGGGGAGTTCGTGCGCGGGCTCGGCTGACTGCCCCGTCCGCCGGCCCTCATCCGCCGGCCCGGCGGACGGCCCGGCCGTGCTTCGGCACCCCGGCACCCCGGCACCCGAGGAGCCGTTCCCGGGCGGCCCCCTCAGGGATCCTTCCGGCCGGTCGGCGGGCGCCGGTTGCCGGCCCGGTACGGGGCGGGCCAGGGCGCGGCCGGTCCCTCGTAGCCCTGCTCGACGGCGGCGTGCAGGGTCCACTGCGGGTCGTAGAGGTGGGGCCGGGCCAGGGCGCAGAGGTCGGCGCGGCCGGCCAGGAGCAGGGAGTTCACGTCGTCCCAGGAGGAGATCGCGCCGACCGCGATCACGGGTACGCCGAGGGCGGCACGGATCCGGTCGGCGTACGGGGTCTGGTACGAGCGGCCGAACTCGGGGCGTTCGTCGGCGACGACCTGGCCGGTGGAGACGTCGATGGCGGCGGCGCCGTGGGCGGTGAAGGCGCGGGCGATCTCCACGGCGTCTTCGGCGGTGGTGCCGCCCTCGGCCCAGTCGGTGGCGGAGATACGGACGGTCAGCGGCCGGTCCGCCGGCCACACCTCCCGTACGGCGTCGAAGACTTCGAGCGGGAAGCGGAGCCGGCCGGCCAGGTCGCCGCCGTAGGCGTCGGTGCGGTGGTTGGTGAGCGGGGAGAGGAAGCCGGAAAGCAAGTAGCCGTGGGCGCAGTGGAGTTCGAGCAAATCGAAGTCCGCCTGAGCGGCGCGGCGCGCGGCGGCGGCGAACTCCTCGCGGACGGCGGTGAGTCCGGCGTGGTCGAGGGCTTGCGGGGTCTGGTTGACGCCGGGCCGGTACGGCAGCGCGGAGGCGGCCACGAGGGGCCAGTTGCCGTGCGGGAGGGGCGTGTCGATGCCGTCCCACATACGGCGGGTGGAGCCCTTGCGGCCGGAGTGGCCGAGCTGGACGCCGATCGCGGTCCCGGGGGCCTCGGTGTGCACGAAGCGGGTGACCCGGGCCCAGGCGGCGGCCTGTTCGTCGTTCCACAGACCGGTGCAGCCGGGGGTGATCCGGCCCTGTTCGCTGACGCAGACCATCTCGGTCATGACGAGTCCCGCGCCGCCGAGGGCGCGGGCGCCGAGGTGGACGAGGTGGAAGTCGCCGGGGAGGCCGTTCTCGGCGACGTACTGGTCCATGGGTGAGACGACGACCCGGTTGCGCAGGGTCAGTCCGCCGAGCCGGAACGGGGTGAACATCGGCGGGGTGCCGGGCGGGCAGCCGAACTCCTCCTCGACGGCGGCCGTGAAGGCGGGATCGCGCAGCCGCAGGTTGTCGTGGGTGACGCGGCGGCTCCGGGTCAGCAGGTTGAAGGCGAACTGGTGGGGCGGGCGGTCGAGTTGGCCGGCCAGTTCCTCGAACCAGCGCAGACTCGCGGCGGCGGCCCGCTGGGTGGACTCGACGACCGGGCGGCGTTCGGCCTCGTACGCAGCGAGCGCGCGGGCGAGGGTGGGCTCCCGGTCGACATGGGCGGCCAGAGCGACGGCGTCCTCGACGGCCAGTTTGGTGCCGGAGCCGATGGAGAAGTGCGCGGTGTGGGCGGCGTCGCCGAGCAGGACGGTGGAGCCGTGCGACCAGCGGGCGTTGACGACCGTGCGGAACGCGGTCCAGGCGGACTTGTTGGAACGCAGCGTCCGGCCCTGGAGCGCGTCGGCGAAGATCTTGGCGCAGCGGGCGGTGGACTCCTCCTCGCCGAGTTCGTCGAATCCGGCGGCCCGCCACACCTCCTCGCGCATCTCGACGATGACGGTGGAGGAGGGCTCGGATCCGAGCGCGTAGGGGTAGGCGTGCAGCTGCATCACGCCGTACTCGGTCTCGGCGATCTCGAACCGGAAGGCGTCGAGGGCGAAGTCGGCGGCGAGCCAGATGTAGCGGCAGCGGTGGGTGGTGAGGGTGGGCCGGAAGACATCGGCGTGCTCCTCGCGGGTGCGGCTGTGCACACCGTCGGCGGCGACGACGAGGCCGTATCCCTGCGCGGTGAGGGCGTCGGCGGTCGGCGCCTCGGTACGGAAACGGAGTCGTACGCCGAGGTCGGTGCAGCGCGTGTGCAGCAGCTCCAGGAGCCGGCGGCGGCCGAGGGCGGCGAAGCCGTGGCCGGTGGAGGTGAGGCGGTGGCCGCGGTGGACGATCTCGACGTCGTCCCAGTGGACGAGTTCGCGGCGCAGCGCGGCGTGGACGACCGGGTCGGCGCTCTCGATGCCGCCGAGGGTCTCGTCGGAGAGGACGACACCGAAGCCGAAGGTGTCGGTGGGCGCGTTGCGTTCCCAGACGGTGACCTCGCGGCGCGGGTCGCCCCGTTTGAGGAGGGCGGCGGCGTACAGGCCGCCGGGGCCGCCGCCGATGACGGCGACCCGGAGGGGGCGGGGGGTGAGCGCCTCGGGCGGCCGGGCGGGGGCGAACGCGTGGGGTGCGGGGCCGGAGGGCCGGCGTATCGCGCTGGGGCCGTCCGGCGCGGGGCCGGGGCCGGGGTCGGGGGGAGGGGTGTCGGTGGAGGCCGGTGGCGGTGGGTCGGCGCGTCCGCCGAGGAGGCCAGGGGCGGGGGCCGGGGCGGGGCCGGGCGCGGAGGCCGGGGCGGGGCCGGGCGCGGAGGCCGGGACGGGGCCGGGCGCGGAGGCCGGGACGGGGCCGGTGGCGGGCGACCGCCCGCCGTCGGAGGCGGGGCCGCCACCAAGGTCCCGGACAGGTCCGCCGCCAGGGTCCCGGGCGGGTGCGCGGCTCGGGGCGGGGGCGTGGCCGTCCGGGTCCGGGATCATCGGCCCCGCCACTTCGCCGGGCGCTTCTCGGTGAAGGCCGCGTGGAACTCCGCGTAGTCCTCCCCGTGCATGAGCAGGGCCTGGGTCGCCGCGTCCATTTCGACGGAGGCCGCCAGCGGCATGTCGAGCTCGGCTGTGAGGAGCGCCTTGGTCTGGGCGTACGCGAGCGCCGGGCCCTCGGCGAGCCGGCGCGCCAGGGTCGCGGCGCGGCTGCCGGCCTCCCCGGCCTCGGTCAGCTCGCTGATCAGGCCGATCCGCTCGGCCTCGACGGCACCGACCGGGTCGCCCAGCATCAGCAGCCGGGTCGCGTGGCCGAGGCCGACCACCCGGGGCAGCAGATACGCGGCGCCCATGTCGCCGCCGGAGAGCCCGACGCGGGTGAACAGGAAGGCGAACCGGGCGGTGGGGTCGGCGACCCGGAAGTCCGCGGCGAGGGCGAGGACCGCCCCGGCACCGGCGGCCACCCCGTGCACGGCGGCGATCACCGGGAACGGGCACTCGCGCAGCGCCCGTACGGTCTGCCCGGTCATCCGGTTGAAGTCGAGGAGCTGGGCGGTGTCCATGGCGAGGGTGGCGCCGATGATCTCGTCGACGTCGCCGCCGGAGCAGAAGCCGCGTCCCTCGCCGCCGAGCACGAGGGCGCGGACGGCGCGTTCGCGGGAGAGCTCGGCGAGCAGGTCGCGCAGGTCGGCGTAGGCGCCGAAGGTGAGCGCGTTCAGCTTCTGGGGGCGGTCGAGGGTGATCGTGGCGACCCCGTCATCCAGGGTGAGGCGCAGATGCCGCCAGCGTTCGGTGCGGGGCGCGGAGCCGGTGAAGGGGCTCATGTCCGGGAGAACCTCCCTGATTGCGTGCGCGTACGGGCGCATCGTCCACACGACACCGGGAGCGTATCACTTGTATGTGACTGTCGTCACGAGTACGCGATACGCGCGCCCCGCACCGCCACGCCTCGCCCCGCGCCACACCGAAGGCCGCGAGAAACCCGGGCCACCCGCCCCCCTCCCGGCGCGGCCCCGTCGCCGCGGAGGCGCGGCCCGCTCCCCTGTCCGGATTTATGACTTCGTAAGGTGGAAACCCGGATGTCCCCCGCATCCGGCCCGCATCCGATCCGCATCCGACCCGAACGGGAGCCGCCCCCGTGTTCGAAGTCTCCGGCCCACCCGCATGGCGCGCCGAGCTGCCGCACACCACGGCCGCCGTGCCGATCGCCCGCGCCCTCGTCCGTACCGCCCTCACCGAGATCGAGGGCCCGGAGCAGGCCGCCGCCGACCGCGACACCGCCGAGCTCCTCACCGCCGAACTGGTCGCCAACGCCGTCGAGCACACCCCGGGCGACAACCCGATCGAGCTCGTCGTCGAACTGCTCCCGGCACCGGGCGGCTGTCAGATCGAGGTCCACGACGACCGTCCGGCGGCCCCCGGCGAGCTGCGCTGCCCGGATCCGGCCGTCCCCGTCGATCCGTGGCAGGAGCACGGCCGGGGCATGCTCCTCATCCGCGCGCTGAGCAGCGACTGCGGACACCGCCCCACCGCCCACGGCAAGGCGGTCTGGTTCACTCTCCCGGCCGTGCCGCTGCCGGCCGTACCGTCGCGGGACACGCCGACACCGGCCGCACCGCCCCAGGCCACGCCGGCGCCGCCCATACCCCGGCCGGCCAACCCCCGCACTGAGTCGCGGACCCGGCCCGCACGGTCGATTCACCGCGCCGAGCCCCGGCGAGCCGGAGAAGCCTGAAAGGCCGGAGAAGCCCGAGAGGCCGGGGGAACCGTCCCCCGGCCTCTCAAGGTCACTCCGCCGACCGCGCCACCGACCGCTCCTCGGCCTCCGGCTCGGCGGCGAGGCGCGAGTGACGGCGCCCGTATCCCGCGTAGACGAGCGCGCCGACGACGAGGAAGCCGGCGAACTGGAGCCAGGTCTGCCAGCCGGTCCCCCACATGAGGTACAGACAGAAACCGACGCCGAGAATCGGACTGAGCGGGTAGAGCGGGACCCGGAAGGAGCGCCGGAGCTCAGGGTTGCGGCGGCGCAGGGTGATCACGGCGATGTTCACCACGGCCATGACGGCGAGGGTGCCGATGGTGGTCAGATTGACGACCATGCCGAGCGTCGCGAACGCCGCGGGGATCGCGAAGACGGTCGCCACGATCCAGGTGTTGGCCACCGGCGTATGGGTCCGGGGCGAGACGCGCTCGAAGACCCGGGGCACCAGGCCGTCGCGGGACATCGACATGAGGATCCGGGTCTGCCCGTACATCACGGCGAGGACGACGGACGCGATGGCGACGACCGCGCCGAAGGCGATGATCCCGCCGCCGACCGTCGAGTCGGTCACCTGGTTGACGACGAGCGAGAGCGCGGCGGGCTGGCCGGCGACGGCGTCCGCGCCGAGCGCCCCGATCGCGGCGAGCGCGACGGCGCAGTAGAGCAGGGTGACGGCGCCGATGCAGATGAGGATCGCGAGCGGGATGTTGCGCCGCGGGTTCTTCACCTCCTCGCCGGCGGTGGTGATGGCGTCGAAGCCGATGAAGGAGAAGAAGGCGAGGGAGGCGCCGGCGGTGATCCCGGAGAAGCCGCTGCCAGTGAACGGGGAGAGATGGCCGGCCTGGAAGGCGGTATAGCCGATCGCGCAGAAGAACAGCAGGATGACGATCTTGAGAATGGCCATGGCGGCGGTCGCCCGGGCGCTCTCCCGTACCCCGCGCACGAGGAGCACGGCCGCGAGCAGGATGACGATCACGGCGGGCAGGTTGACCACACCGCCGTCGGCGGGCCCGGCGGACAGCGCGGCGGGCAGGTGCACGCCGACGAGGCTGTCGAGCAGCTCGTTCAGGTACTGGCTCCAGCCGACCGCGACGGCGGAGACCGAGACGCCGTACTCCAGCAGCAGACACCAGCCGACGAGGAAGGCGATCCGCTCGCCGAGGCTCGCGTACGCGAAGGAGTACGAGGAGCCGGACACCGGGATCGCGCTGCCGAGCTCGGCGAAGGAGAAGGCCGTGAAGACGCAGGTGATCGCGGCGAGCACGAAGGAGACCACGACGGCGGGGCCCGCTTCGGCGACGCTGTCGGACAGCCCGACGAAGATGCCGGTGCCGACGATGGCGCCGATACCGAAGCTCACCAGCTGGAACAGCCCCATGGTGCGCTTGAGGCCGTGACCTTCGAGGTCGGCTCCGGACTCGGCGATCAGCCGGCTCGGGGATTTGATCCGCGAGGACATGCGGTCGTTCTCATCTCTGATCGGGCACTCGGGCGGGTGGGCACTCGGGCACTTGAGGGTGCGGCCATGCGGGTGAGTGGACATACGGGCGGGTACGGACGGGCGCGCGCACACGCGAAGAAGGGGGTCCGGGCATACCTGCCCGAACCCCCCTCGATGAGGCGATGGTAGCCCGTGTTCCGCATATTCACCCAACCGGCCGCATCCCTATACCCCACCGGCTCAGCTCCCGGGCCGGCCGGGGCGCCCCCGAGCGGGCCGGAGGCGCGGCGGGGAAGGGGGCGGGAGCGGGAAGGACCGGGGTGTCGGACCCCCGGCGCACGGCGCTCGCGGAGTCGGCGGGCGGGTGATCTCCATCGATAACGGCAAATCACCGCATTCAACCGATACCGGGCGGTGGAATAGTGACTCACGGGCGGGGCGAGTGCACCCAGCGTGTGCGCTCGTGGGTGTGATCCCACCACTTTTCGTGAGGAAGGTGCTCAGTGAGCCCTAGAACGACCCGAATCGCGCGCCTGAGATCCGCCACGGTGGTCTCGGCGGGCGTTCTTGCCGTGGCCTTGAACGTCGTCCCCAGCACAGTGGCCGTCGCCCACGCGATCCACCGGTCGTCGGGCACCGCCGGCAGCGCGGCCACCCCCGGCCCGAACGGCGCCGTGAGCGTCCCGCGCGACGCGGGCCGGCCGCCCGTCGCCGTGATGACGCCCATCGCCGTGATGAAGGGCGGTCACGGAGACCGGGGCGGCGATGGCGACGACTACGGAAGCGGCTCCGGAACCCAGGGGCCCCAGGGCCCTCAGGGCGACACCGGCCCGCAGGGCCCTCAGGGCGACATGGGTATCCCGGGCGACACGGGCCCGCAGGGCGCCCAGGGGTTCCAGGGCTTCCAGGGCTTCCAGGGCGACACCGGCCCGCAGGGACCAGGCGGCGACGGTACAGGCGCGCAGGGGCCTCAGGGCGTGCAGGGCGCGACCGGCTACCCCGGAGCGCAGGGCGCCCAGGGCGACACCGGCGCACAGGGACCCCAGGGGTTCCAGGGCGACATCGGCCCGCAGGGACCGGGCGGCGACGGAGTGCCGGGGACGCAGGGACCGCAGGGCTTCCAGGGTTTCCAAGGCGACACCGGCGCTCAGGGGCCCCAGGGCTTCCAAGGGTTCCAGGGGGACATCGGCATCGGTACGCAGGGACCGCAGGGCTTCCAAGGGGACATCGGCCCGCAGGGGCCGGGCGGCGACGGAGTGCCGGGGACGCAGGGACCGCAGGGCTTCCAGGGCGACACCGGCGCTCAGGGGCCCCAGGGCTTCCAAGGGTTCCAGGGGGACATCGGCACCGGTACGCAGGGACCGCAGGGCTTCCAGGGAGACCCGGGCGGGCCGGGCGGCGAGGGCCCGCAGGGCTTCCAAGGCGACACCGGCGCTCAGGGACCCCAGGGCTTCCAGGGGGTCCAGGGCGACATCGGCGTCGGAACGCAGGGACCCCAGGGCTTCCAAGGGGTCCAGGGCGACATCGGCGTCGGAACGCAGGGACCCCAGGGCTTCCAAGGGGTCCAGGGCGACATCGGCGTCGGAACGCAGGGACCCCAGGGCTTCCAAGGGGTCCAGGGCGACATCGGCGTCGGAACGCAGGGACCCCAGGGCT